>DASQ01000048.1 GCA_002503885.1 Methanoculleus marisnigri
GGTAGTGTAAAGAATCGACTGTAAATTCGACAACCCTGATTCTAACAGAGTAAGAGTATATCACCTGGTCAGTATAAACTGATCGACTTGAGTACCCGGACGAGCCAGCTTCGCTGGCCAGGTAACTGTGGGAGCCTTCCCTCCTTTGTGAGGGGGATGCTTGCCCATCCCCCGAACGTATCAATTGCTTCAGTCAGAGATCCACGAACGATACGACAGACAGTTCAGGGGAAGATCCAACGCCAGACTCTGTTTCCACGTTCTGCTTATCAAGGAATTCCGCCATATTGAGATATCGGTTCCCTGTTAACCAGTCCTCGTTTATATCCATGAGGATCGTGCCAATCAGGCGAAGAAGCGAGTCGCGACTGGGAAACGCGCCGACGACCTTAGTTCTCCGTTTAATTTCCGCATTCACCCTTTCGACCATGTTCGTGGTCCTGATTCGTCTCCAATGCTGAACAGGGAAATCTCGATAGTTCCCGACATCAAACATGAATCGTTCGACGGTATCCGCCGCAGTATGAAATCCCATCTGCTCGAGTCTGGTTGCGACTCTGGACAACTGGTCCTCGTTTCCATTCAATGCCGATTTCACGAGTGCAGTCACTTCAGCCTGACGTTTTCTTGGGATTTTCCGGAGGATCGCGCGGAAAAAATGCACCTGGCATAACTGCCAACTCGCACCGATAAACGAGGTCGTCACCGCTTTTTGGATCCCTTCATGGCCATCGGAAATCACCATCTGGACACCGTGCAACCCCCGTGACTTGAGATCGGTGAAAAGCGAAAGCCAGAATCCTTCGGTCTCGCTATCCGCAACGCGAACCCCGAGGATCTCCCGGTATCCGTCTTCACGAACTCCCGCAATGATCAGGACGGCGGTATTCACATACCGGCTGTGGCGCCGGACTTTGACGTACACCGCGTCAACAATGAGATACACAATCGGTTGTTCGATCGGACGTGTGAGAAATTCGTGTACCTTCGTATCAAGGGCTTTTCCCAGGTTGGACACGCTCTCAGCGGACACTCCGTCAATGCCAAGTCGATCCATTATCCGCCGAATCTTCCGGGTGGATACTCCCTGGACATACGACTCGAGGATTGCATTGATCAATGCCTGCTCTACCCGGCTGTATCTCTCAAATACAACTGTTTCAAACGATTTATCCCGAAATTGTGGCTTCTGCAGGGTTAGTTTTCCAAGTTTTGTGAGTATTGTCCTTGGCTTGCTTCCGTTTCGGGTGGCAACCCGCATACTCGATCGCTGATACTTCTCGGCACCTGCCTGTTGGTTCGCTTCAAACTGCATGACAAGGTTCAGAAAGAAGATCACGAGTGATTTCAGACCTTCGTCTGTATCGCTAAGATAATCTTTGATGAAGTCCTCTATTTCCATTGCCCTGTTCTCCGTTCTTGGTTCAGTAGAGATCAGGGCGTTCTAGATTTTACAGCAATTTGTTTACGCTATCTTGACGACACCCGAACTCTTACTCCGAAGATCCAGTTCTATCTCAAATAAGGACCTCCCAATGGTCTAAAACCCCTTCATCCCCCACCAGATCGAAGAGACTATATCAAATCGCACATATAGTCCCGGATGGAACCATGGAACGGTTGATCAGAACCATCGTGTTCGAGCACAAAAACAAGCGCATCCATCTCGTCGAGATCGAGAGCGCCCTCAAAGAGCGCGGGATCAACCTGTTCGCCGATCAATCAAGGCATCGCAAATTCATCGAAACGGTCGACACCTTCATCGCACGCGGCATCCTGGAGCCCCTGAAAGGCGCACGGCCGCTCCAGCAGTACGGGGGGCTCCCCGATAGATATACCCTCCACCGGGACGTGATCGCCGGTGCCGGCGCCCCCCTCTTGCCGGAGCACCGGAACGAACTCGTCTCCCTCTCCCCGCCGATCAGCATCGACTACTATGTGACCCATGGCGATGAGTATCTTAGAGACCGCAACTACATCCTGGGGATCAACGATCTCATTCTTCGGCGCGGAGAGTGCGAGGTCCTGACCGTCAACGAGCGCTCATACGAACTCTTCGGCGACGAAAAAGCGATCGCCATGCCGGATGAGGCTTCGGTCAAAGGCGCCCAGATCCTCAAGAACCTGCGCCTTACCCTCGAGGACATCCGGGCAAAGCAGGTCTTTGAACCCTTCTTCTGGATCGAGAAGGATTTCTTGAACCTGCAGGGGAAGGCGGAGAGAACCGTCCTGATCGTCGAGAACAAGGATACCTTCTGGACGCTGCAGCAGGCGGTGACGGACGGCGTGCTCGCCGGCATTCACCTGGTCATCTACGGCGAGGGAAATGCAATCCTGAAGAAGTTTGAGTATATCGAGACGGTCGGCGGGGTGCCGGCTGACCGCTACCGCTACTTCGGCGATATCGATTGGGAGGGAATCTCCATCTATAACCGGCTCCGCGCACGCTACCCGGAGTACGACATCCGGCCGGCTACCACCCTCTACGCCTTCATCCTGCAGAAGGCCGGACCCGCAGGAGCACGTCCCCTGCGGCGGCCGCAGCGGGCCGGCACCCTCTCCCCCTTCCTTGACTTCTTCGATGCAAAGACCGGAGACGCGATCCGGCAGATCGTCACAGCAGAGCGGTACCTCCCGCAGGAGGTCCTCAACACCACCGATCTATCGAGGTTTGGAGATGGCGGACTCACTCCGGCGCTTTAAGGAGATCAACGAGCGGATGGAGCATCTCAAATGCTTCTACCCGTTTTTCGAGGCCTATACTTCCCGTCCGATGCAAGGCCTGGACTATGATGCCCCCTACCTCGCGCTGGACGTGTTGACCCTGCTCATCGAGAAGGGCAGGCTCCAGGGCCGTGTTCTCAAGTCCGATGAGATCCGGGCGCACATCGAAGAGACGATGAAGGAGATTCACCCTGACCGGGAGTTTGATTGCCGGGAGGTGACGCGGACCGTGCTCGGCTTCCTTGAAACAAATACCCGGAATGAGCTCTACTGCTTCCAGTACCGGGACCCGGTCAGGGGAAGACCCGTCAACCACTACGTCCACCTGGTCGAGTATGATGTGACCGAAGACGGCTACCGGATCACCGATGAAGGCCTCGAGTTCATGATCAGCATCAAGGAACTCCCCGAAGAGTCCAGAATCACGGTTGCCCTCATTCTCTTTAAGAAACAGATCGAGAGCGGCTCTTTTAGAAACGCCCTGGAGACGGTGCGGAACCTCAACCTCGAAGTACTCCGCAAGAAAGGAAAGAAACAGGCGCTGCTTGACAGGATGAGGTATGGTGACCCTGATGTGGCCGAAGGCTTTACCACCTACACGCAGGAGGTGATCGCTCAGATCAGGCAGGAGCAGGAACTCTTCACCCAGGTCCAGGCGACGCTCCGCGATCTCTCAAAGGACCAGGAGAGGATTGCCCGCGCCCCCGAATCGTTCGGGAAGGAAGAGGACTTTATCGCCATCCAGGAACTTGCGACCGAACTTGAGTACGGGTATACCCTCCACAACACCCTCTTGAAAGACTATACCGACCTTCCCGCTGAGTATGAGTGGATCTGCCAGGTCCGCATGAAATCGCTCTTTGACCGGAGGTACCAGTTCCAGGAAGCACTGGAGAACCACATCCATGCAAACGTACCTAACGAGGTGCATATCGTGGAGATGCATCCTCTCCTCCTCCCGAACGTTTCCCGGACGTTTGGCCTCTGCTCGATCTTTGAGCCGCAGAGGATCGTCGGGAGGAAGGTGGAGGACATGGAGGTGAAGACGAGCGAGGAGTGGGGCGATAGGAAGTCCATCGAGAAGATCGTGGAGGGGCGGCAGGATGAGAATTTCAGGATCTATGCGCAGTTGCTGGTTGACGCGCTGGCGGAGAGTGAAACAATAGATCTGCCGGCCTACCTGAGCGTGATCCGCACATGCCTGGGAGACGAGGGGATAGACCACATCGACCTGATCCCCTTCCTGATCGAGTTGAACAAAGGCACCCGGAACGGCGAGGCATACGAGGCCATCTTTGACCTTCACGTGCCACGAGGCCAGAATGAGCCTGCGGTAGAAGCCCTGCTTTCTGCCGCAGCCCAGAGCGGGGGTGAGTCCCATCGAATCCGGGTGATCTCCCGGCCGGAAAGGCGAGTATTGATCGGGGAAGAAGAGGACGTGTATCTCTCTTATCTTACGTTTATCGGGGAACGATTGCATGAAGTTTGACCGGGAGAACCTTGGGACCGCCCTGGAGATGCTCCACTGCATGCTGGCGGAAGGCTCGATTGCACGCAAAGATCACCCAAAGGAGTTCTTGCGCTACGATCAGGAGGCTGAGGTGAGGGAGGCGCTGGAGTTCTGTGCGGAGAAGCACGACCTGCTTGTCTGCAGGTATAACGATGCCCTGTACCTGAGCCCCGGCGTACAGAACCGGGTCTTTGGCCTCTCAAACGCCGAGATCCGGAATAGCCTCGGGAGGGGGTTCAACAATCCCGAGATGTACACTGTCTTCTTCATCATACATGTTCTGATCACCGAGTTCTACCATGAGTCCGCGTACGATGCCTACGTGGAGAAGGTGGCGAAGACAAACCTCCTTGCAGCCGTCGAGAAGAAGATGCAGGCAATGGGAGCGATCCAGGATCTTGAGAAGACAAGCGAGGAATACCAGTTCAACTTCAAGGTCATCTACGATCTGTGGAGCAGCCTCCCGGCGGTAGAGTTCAAGAAAGACGATCCGGACGAGAAGAAACAGTGGGGCGTCAGCTCAAAGGTTACCCTGATTAACGAGACGATCGCCTTCCTGGAGAAGAACCAGCTTGCGAAAGAGCATGATGATGCCGTCTACCTCACCCCGCGCTGCAAGGCGATCATCCGTGAGGTCTACAGCAACCGCGAGGTGCAGGACGCCATCACGCTCTTCATCGATGGGCTTGGCCATCAGGGGGGCGATGAGGATGCCTAGACTGCGGTCAGTGCGGGTGGTAAACGCCCAGTTCAACGAGGGAAGGGGGTTATATCAGGACTTCCGCATGCCGTTCTATGGCCGCAATGGCACCTATGAACTGGGCAACGGCATGGGAAAATCGGTCCTTTTGATGCTCATCCTCCAGTGCGTCCTCCCGAATGCCGCTCCTGACCCGAATAAGCCCTTTAAGTATATGTTCGCCGGAGGCGATCGCAACCGCACGACTCATGTCCTGGCTGAATGGGAACTGGACGAGGTCGTAGATGGGAGAAGATATCTCCTGACGGGGTTCTGCGCAAAACGGAAGTCCGATCAGGAAGACGAAGGTGAGAGCGACGAGATCAAGTATTTCTCCTACCTGCACCTTTACGGTGAACCAAACGACCTCGATATCGATAAGATTCCTCTCTGCAGGGAAGATGGAGCAGACTTCTTCACCCAGGACTATTCAGAAACCCGAAAGATGCTCCGGGAAAAAGCAAAAACAGGGTATGATATCTGGATAGCCGAAACCCGGCAGCAGTACCTGGAGCGGCTCAAGGACTACTATCTCATCGAGTCGGAGTGGGAACTCATCAAACTCATCAACCGGCAGGAGAGTTACTTAAAAACCCACTTTCACAGTTTCAGGGATTCAAGGGCATTCGTCGAGGACCTGCTGATCAAGATGATAGACCGGTGCCTCCAGGACAGGCGACGGCTCAAATCTCACAGTGGAGACGAAGATCCCGTCGAGAAAGCGCTCGCTGACTCACTGTATCAATCCCAGGAGGATCTCAGGAAACTGCAGGCGGAGCAGGCACGCCTTCACGAGTACGAGCACCTCCAGAACGAGATCTCCATCCTCCAGACGGCAAACGATCACCTCCTCAGATCGTACCGGGCATACGAGGAGGCAAGGCAGCGAGCGGCATCGCAGCATGTCGCGTACGTCGCGGCAATCGCCAGTAAAGAGGAAGAGATCCGGCAACTGCAGGAGCAGATTCTCGGAAAGCGAGCGGCTTGCGAGAGTGTGCAGAATGAGATCGAAAGAACCGGGCTCAAGCTCCAGAATGTACGCCTGAACCTCTCCGGGCAAAGGCTCAAACGGGCGGAAACGGAGAAGGTGGAGCATGAACAGACGGTCAATACGCTGAAACACCGGGCCGACTTTGCCCGTGCGGTGAACAAGTACCTCTCGATCAGGGAGCGTGAAGCAGAGATCCGGGAGCGGGAGGAGATCATGCGGAAGATGGAGGAGGAGCACCAGGAACTGTTCGCCCGGCTTCGCCCCCTGGGAAAGACCCTCCATACCCTGGTTGCCGCAGAGAAAGAGCGAGTCAGCGGTGCACTTCTGGCGGGGCAGAGCCGGGCGAAGGAAACCCATGCTGAGAACATGAGCCTCCAGCGGGACCTCGGAGGTGCCAGAAAGCAGGCAGAGGGTATCAGGAGGCGGATCACCGAGCTCGAGCGGCAGTCCGTCGAACTGGAGGCCCGGGAGAAAGAACTCGTGCAGAGGCATGAACGGTACCCGAAAGTCTCCTCCTGGTTCTCTTGCTCCGACCAGGTCGAGGCCACGGAAAAGCGGCTTGCTGCCGAAAAAGAGACTTGCAACAGGCTCGCAAGCGAGATCAGCGAGATCGAACGGCGGCTCTCCACGAACCAGGCGCTTGAGCCGGAGCTGGAAAAGGGAATGGCGGATCTGGATCGGGCAATTGAAACCCTTCAGCGGGAGATTGCCCATTTTACGGCCGAAAAAGGTTCTGCACGACAGATCGCCGAGATCTACGAGATGGACGATATTGAGGCCTGCACCGCATATCTCAAAGACAGGAGGGAACAGCTGCGCGAGATGCTGGCAGGCTACAGGAGCCGTCGTGAGGGCCTTGCCCGGGATCTGGAGAGCGCAGAGAAGTACGGCGTCACCTTGAGCGGTGAGTACCTGGCTGCTCTTGAGAGATTACAGGAAAAATACCCGACCGCGATAAGCGGCGCCGAACACCTGAAGGGGATCTCCGATGACGAACGGGGAGAGTGCCTGGCCAACGCACCCTGGCTCCCGAAGGCGGTTCTCCTCCTCAAAGGGGATTTCGAGGCGGTTGTCCGCAACCCGATGGCCCTTCCGGCACAGGTCCAGGACGCTGCAATCGTTATCACCAGTATCGACCATCTCCGGGAGAGAAGGATGCTCTCACTTGGAGATGTCTATATCTCCTCTCGTATGCCCGAGCAGTCGCTTGAAGCGCTCGCCAGCGACCGTGCAGCCGAGCACCACCGGAAAGAGATCCGCGCAATCAACGAGGAGATGCAGAAGGCTGATGAGGCGTTAGTAGCGATAACCCGCGACTCCGACGCCCTCAGCCGCTTCATTAACCGGTATCCACCGGAATTTGAACCGGAGAGGACGGCCAATCTCGGGGAGCACCTACGACAGATGGGCGGGGGTACGGCAAGGCTTGCAGCACTGCGAAACCAGCTTCAGGAGGATCGCTCCGCCCTCCCCCGCGCCCGGACCGGCCTGGCGGAGCAGGAAACGACAATAGGTCTCTTCGAGGAGAAACTCGCCCTGCTCACCGATCTCGTCAAAGTCACGGAGGAGAGGGAGAAGACTCTCAGCAACCTGCAGCAGGAGCACCGGAACGCCGAAGAAACTACGGCGCTACAGCGACAGATCGAGGCGGCGATCAGCCGGTGCGATTCTGAATTCAAGAGACTGGAGGAGATCAACAACCAGATGAAGGAGCGCCTTCGGAAGGTAGAGCAGGAGATCTCCGAGTACAGGCCGTACGCAAGCGAGGATGTTCCAACCCTGCCGGATGCAGATATCGACCGCCTCAGGAGTGAATACCGAAGTGCCCGGCAGGTGGTCGACAGGGTTGTGAAGGACCGCGAGAGTTACGAAAGAGATAATGCCCGTGACAGAAAGCAGATTGAGGACGACCAGAACGATATCAGCAGTTATCGGATCTCTATCGAGGAGATCGAAGCAGGAGATCCAGAGGAGCGTTATTCCTCTGAGTATATCCAGGAGGTTGACCGGAGTTTTGAGGATGCGGAGCGCCTCCTCAAAGAAGCCGCTGGTCGGTATGAGGATGTGCGTGGAAAACACCACCTTCTCTCCCTGGAGATGGAGGAGGCAGAGAGGAAATTTAACGCCCATGCCCCAGAAGCATATACCCGGGATCCAGATCTCATCGATCCGGAACCGTTGAAGGCCGATCAAAAGAGGTTGGAGGCAGAAAGCCTCACCCTCAAGGCGGAACTTGCACACCTTGATGCTATGCGCCGGGAAGGCGAAAAAGTGCTTGAAGGCCTTATCAACGAACACAATGGCTACGAACTGCTTGACAGCACTCACTATTTCATCCAGAAAGGTGCCGCCCCGGCATCGGAGCTTAGAGGCTACCGCTACTTCCAGGAAGAACTTGCGGCTGCCGTCGGGAGCACGACGAAGCAGAAAGAGCGTTTCGGTGCCGCAAAGGACCAATTCTTCCGGAACGTCGATGAAATTAACGTTCCTCACTACTTTATCGAGACAGTCAGGGGGAAGATCCGCATAGGAGAGAGTGTGGGCGAGGCAACCTCCATACAGCAAAGTCTGGAGGGATATGCTGCCACAGTCACCGGATGGGCAAAGGCGGTGCAGGCACAGGTGGAGGGGCTTCTTGAGGTCGAGACGAAGATCATCGATCAGGCCCTGGGGATGGCGATAACCTACCGGGACTACCTCATGATGGTCCCCAGACTCTCGAAGATCGAGATCGATGGCAATCCCCGTGAGATGCTGCAGATCAACTTTGATGATTGCACCTATCGTGACGAGGTGGCCCGGGGTGAGATGCACCGCTATATTCAGGACCTTACTGCTCATATCCAGGACGGCACTCTCAGCCGGGGGGAACTTGAGAAGGCGCTCGCACCGGGCCAACTGGTGGGTAGAGTGATGGATATGGGCAGGATCCGTGTAAAAATACGCAAGATTGATATCGATACCTACCCGTTCCAGCTCTGGGAGAAGATCAAGGCATCTGAAGGGCAGGAGAACACGATGTATATCATCCTTCTGGTTGTCCTCATATCAACAATCAGAGCGATTGTCGTCGGCAGGCATGATCGGAACACCGCGAAAGTGCTCTTTGTTGACAATCCATTTGGTTCCACCGGATCATACTATCTCTGGGAGAAGATCTGGTCGATCCTCGACCGCAATAATGTCCAGATGATATGTTCGGGCCACAAGATCGATGCGAAGGTGCGCGAGTTCTTCCCGATCTCCTATCTCCTTACGAGTGAGATCTCGGCCGGCGGTCGGATGAGGATCGTCGGTGTCAGGTTTGTTGGGGCCGGCAAAGATCTTGACCGCCTAGAGCGGCAGAAGAGGGGCGAGATCCTTGCGTGGACAGAAGAGTAAGGGAGACCTGCCATAACAAGTCCCTTCCTAAGACCTCTTCCAGTCCCCCTCACCCCCCGCCGAGCACCTTCACGATCACCGCCACCACCCCGCCGACGACCCCGCCGGCCCCGGCACTCACCTTCGAAAGCCGCCGCTCCTCCCCGGCCTTCTCCGCCCGCCAGCCCTCGAGCGCCCGGATTCGGCTCTCGAACTCTGTTCCTATAGAACGCCGTTCCTGACGGTGCTCCCGCTCCGGTTCTCGCACCTTCGGTGCTCAAGCTCCTGCCGGGACGGCAGTCGCACTTACGAACCGTCGCGTCCTGCGTCTCCATCCTCTGGAGCGCCCGGCAGATCCACTTCACGTCCCGGTTCGTCTCGTAAAACCGAGCTACCAGGTGACCTTTTCATTGGTCGTCCTGAGCCCCCTCCCGGTGGATGATAGGGAGACGTAAAATGGCCGGGCGTAAGGGATATCGGAAAACTCTCGACAGGAAAAGAACGCTTGCCATGCCATTCGGCCCCGCCCCCCCTGTTCTGGTGACGGTAAGCCCTGAGGAGGGAACTACGGTGCTCAATGACTCCCTTAGTGCGAGCAAAAGAATTCTGGTAAACCGAAGTGAGATAGACCTGTTTTCCAGGCAGCATCATTTCATAACTACTTTTATGTCTCTTCTGGCTAACAGGGTTATCTAACACATGATTCCGAATGAGGACCCCTCCGTCCAGCTCCCCTTCTGCAACCAACACCCACCTGTGGAGATGATAGCCGAACCGGACTATCCGGGGCAGTACCCATACGCCTCCCTTGAGGAATTTCTGTCACGGCACGAGGGAAGACACCTCGACTTCAAAGAGACGGTATCGGAACCGTTCTTCAAACTGCTCTCCGCCTTCTCGAATACCGGGGGCGGGTTCGTCGTGCTCGGGGTCAACGACAAAACCCGCAGAGTAACAGGCTTCGACTGCAGGGGAGAGAAACTGTCCGAGCTCGCAAACCGGATCAGCGACGGCCTCGGCATACACCCGGTCATCGATGAGATACCCGCGGACGGCAGGACGATCCTCATCCTCACGGTAAGCCCCCAGAAAAAGCCGATCTCCTACAGGGGAGTATACTACACCCGGGTCGGCGACACCGTCCGGGAGATCGATCCCGACGAACTCAGGAGAAAGTTTCTGGAAGACTCCAGCTGGGAGGATCTCGTGGGCGGTTGCACCCTCGATGATATCGACGACGAGACCTTACGGGACTTCATGAACCTGATCAGGGGCCGTACTGCGGGAAGCGGGATCCCCGACATAAAAGACAAAGAATCCATTCTCAGACGCCTTGGCCTGATCACCCCGGACGGAAACATCACCCATGCTGCATACATTCTCTTCGGGAAGAACCCCCAATCCCGTTTGAGGAATACTGAGCTTAAGATTACCCGGATAAACGAAGAGACCGTACTGATCAACCCAAAAGACCTCTCCGGGAATCTCTTCCAGCTCCTGGAACGTGCGGAAGAGTATCTTCTCACGGCGCAGGCGGTCGTCTACGATCCGTCCGGCAATGTTATCATCGACTCTTTCAGGAGAAAGGAGATCCCCGAGTACCCGATAGCCGCGCTCCGCGAAGCGCTTCTGAATATGCTTATCCATCGGGACTATTTCGACAGCAGAACTCCGAGTGTCATACGGATGTATGATGACCATATTCAGTTTCTCAACCCTGCTTGCTTCCCTGCAGGTGTTACACTCGAAAAGATCCTCTCACAGCACTACCCCTACCATAGAAACCCGAAGATCGCGGATGTATTTGCAAAAGCAGGGTATGTAGAAAAGTTCGGCACGGGTCTTGAGAGGATTCGGGCCGAACTTTCCCGTGTGGGGTATCCCCCACCGGAAGTTGACTACTCGCCTATCGGGTTCAGCCTCGTCCTCCGCAAAGATCCGTACACCCGAGAGCAGCTCGCCTCCCTTGGGTTGAATGAACGGCAGATCGCTTCCATACACCACCTGAAGAGCGGGGGTTCCATCTCAAATCAGGAGTATCAGCGCCTCTACAATGTTAAGAAGTCGACTGCAACGCGGGATCTTACAGCCATGGTTCAACGAGGCATTTTCCGTAAAGAGGGAACGGCAGGAGCGGGCGTGCGCTACTCGTTGAGGTACGCAAAGTGAGAGGGATCGTAAGATTGCATTATGGAATGAAAACGAATCATAATTGGCCCATAATGGGCTCATCCATGGTTGCAGTGAATACTCGAAACCAGAGCAAGTGCATCCGTTCTCCTAAAACTACCACTATAGCCTTTTTTTAATTGGCTCACGTCTCCCGCCGATTGCACCCGGTATGCCCCCAACCGTACTCCAGGCAAACCGGGGACCGAACGGCAGGGCGAAGACGCCATGTCCTTCTACCTTACATTCCTCCGGCGGAGTGGTAACAATGCACCCGAAACACCGTATGGAACAGTCACTCATCCAGTCTCTCTGGACTTACCCCCCGCCGAGCACCTTCACCAGCACCGCCACCACCCCGCCCACGACCCCGCCGGCCCCGGCGCTCACCGTCGAGATCCTCCTCTCCTCGCCGGCCTTCTCCGCCCGCCAGCCCTCCAGCGCCCGGATCCGGGCCTCGAATTCTTCATCCTGCGCCTCCATCTGCCGCAACATCCGGCAGATCCACTTCACGTCCCGGTTCGTCTCGTAAACGAGCTCCCGGGTGGTCTTCTCCTCGGCCATCCTGGTAACCTTCCCGGAGGACAGTAGGACGGAGAACCCAAAAAGCCTGACCGTAAGGGATATATCAGGGAATCAGACGCAAATCTGCGCCCCCGTAACGTGCGGAGCGGGAAGTCCATGATCGACAGGTGCAGAGGTCACTCCTCTACCTTTCAAAAATCAAATGTGAAACAATGCACAGAGTTTCGTGTTGACGCTTTCTCTGTAGTGTGTATCAAGCTCACCAAGTTCTGCGATGACCAGATCCTTCAAAACAGTGGCTATTTTGTCCAATCGGATCACCGAATCCACCTTTAACCCCGAGTCTTCAAACCCTGGCGTATCCTTCCGGACATGGATCTCCGCTTCAGTTGTTTGAGGTCGGGTTTGAGAAGAGATAAACGCGAGAATGAAATCAGATCTCCCTTCATAGAGGACGAGGGCAGGACGAAGCTTTGAAGATGTCAGATCGGTAAAGGGAAATGGAATGAGGACAATCTTTCCTTTCACAGGTACACGACCTTCGCATCATCAAGGGTATAGATATCTGGTTCGTCCTCGAGAAATTCTTGCAGGGAACGCTCAGATAACTTCATTATTCCGATAGTTTCATGCTGGCGCATCAACTCGTCAAGCATATTCCTTATTTCTGTCACCCCCTCTTTGATAACCTCAATATCTGATTTCATCGCAGTTCCCCCTGCTCGGCACCTTCGTCAGTCTAACAGTAATTACCGTTTCTCTACATAAAGATCACTCCTGACTCTCCGGGACCCATGCGATGGGGTGACTGACCCCCCGGCCTCAGTCGGGGGCCTTCTGCCTGATTTCTGCATAAAACTCAGGCAAAACTCCTGATCGGAGCCCATTCCCCCCTCCCGATAAAGTCAGGCTAATCCCCTCCCGGGTATACCCTATAATCGTCTGTCATATTCCCGGGAAGCCTGGCAGGCAGGAGATACCAACCATGGCAGACTTCGTGCAGAAGACCGTGAACAAAACGGCGGTCCGGGACCTCGCCGTCCCGATCGCCACCGTAACGTCGTTTAACACCCTCATCGAGAGCGTCATCGCCGACAACCCCTTCGGGTGCGTCGGGTATACCGGCTCCGACGGGCAGCCGGTGGCTGCTGTCGTCCGGAACCGCGAGCACTACACCGCGAAGGTGAACTTCCTCGACGGCGAGGGCAAGCGGGTGGGCAACGTCTCCCTCCAGTCCCCGACGATCGCCGCGTTCGAGGCGAACGCCGCGGAGGTCCTCAACAACGCGGCCCTTGCGACCGCGATGGGCGGCGAGGCCGTCCGCAACGGCCCCGGCGAGACCTACTACGCTCAGCTCAAGTGCCACGACCCGTCGGGTGATGACTATTACGTCACCTTCACCCGGACGACCGTCCGGCTCTCGTCCTACCAGGACGATGCCATCCGGACCGCGGTCGAGACCTGGGCCGACGCCGTCGGCGCACTGGCGTGAAGGGGGCTCTTCCCCCCGCTCAATTTTTCTCAGTGCCGGGGCACAGATCGCCCCGGTAAACAACCCTTCTTCAGACAGAGATATGTAGATTGAAGCACCAGAGGATCATATACCGCAGAGGTGAGGCTGCCATGACCCAGGTCAAAGAGGAGATCATCAGAGAGCTCGACGACCTCCCACCCCGGACATACGGTGAGGTGCTGGATTTCATCCGGTTCCTCAAGTCCCGGCGCCGGAAGACCGCCCCCGCCGACACCGCCCTCGCGAGCGAGCCTGCGCTCCGGAAAGACTGGCTCCGGCCCGAGGAGGAAGAGGCGTGGAAGGATCTGTAAAAGGGGATGTCGTCATTGTACCGTTTCCTTTCTCGGACCTCTCAACCGTGAAACGGCGCCCGGCTCTTGTTGTCGCGGTGCCCGGCGGGGACGACGTCATCCTCTGCCAGATCACGAGCCAGCAGGTCCGGGATCGCTACGCCGTCGGTATCACCGACATGGATTTTACGGAGGGAACGCTCCACAAACCAAGTAACGTCCGGCCAAACCGGCTCGTTTCTGCCAGTACCAACCTGTTCCTCTACCGGGCCGGCCGTCTCAACGACCAGACACTTGCATCGGTCATCGATCGGATCGTCGAGATCCTGCAGGCAGAGTAACTTCCTGCCCCAACGTTCTGCCGGGAACCTGCAGCTGCAGCCTTCACGTCATCCTTCACTTTCAGCCCGCGCACGGCCGGCATTTAACAATACCCTCTTCTCCAGACTCTCCTATGACGCATTCCCCCCTTCTCCGCCACGACGAGACCCTCTTCCGCGACCGTGACGCCTTCGAGCCCGCGTTCGTCCCCGACCACCTCCACCACCGCGACGCCCAGACCCAGGAACTCGCCTTCCTTATCCGACCGGCCCTCCAGGGCGGGAGCGCTCTCTCCGCCGTCCTCCGCGGCCCGCCCGGGGACCGGGAAGACCACCACCGTCCGCCGGATCTTTCGCGAGGTCGCCGGAACCACCCGGCGAATCGTCCCGGCCTACGTCAACTGCCGCCACGACCGCACGCCGCTCGCCGTCTACCGGAGCATCTTCAAAGCCCTCCTCGGCTACGCCCCGCCGCCGACCGGGTGGCACCTCGACGATATCAAAGAGGGGATCGCGACCCGGCTCCACGACGATGACGCAGCCCTCATCGTCTGCCTCGACGACGCGAACGAGCTCATCGCGGCCGGGACCTACAACACCCTCCTCTACCAGATCCTCCGGCTCTACGAGAAGTGCGACGTCAAAAAACCCGGGGTCTTTGCGGTCACGAGCGATCTTGCCCTGAACCTCTACGCCGAGGCCGACGAGAGTGTCCGGTCGGTCTTCCACCCGACCGAGGTCACCTTCCTGCCCTATACCCACGTTGAGGTCCGGGAGATCCTCGCCGACCGCGTCCGGCAGGGGCTCTACCCGCGGGTGGTCTCGAAGGCCCTCCTCGACCGTATCGCGCGGATCGCTGCCAGCGAACAGGACGTCCGGGTCGGGATCGACCTTGTCCGGACAGCAGTCCTCCGGGCGGAGAAGGACGGCCGCCGCCGGGTCACCCCCGGCGACGTGGCGGTCGCGACCCCGGGGGTCATCGCACCGGTGCTCCGCAACCGGGCCGCGGGGCTTTCGGACGACGAGCGGGTGCTGCTCCGCCGCATCGCGGAGCGGTCGCTTGCAGGAGAGGATATGACGGCGGGAACGGTCTTTGAGGCGGCGCAGGACTACCTCCCGGTCGGGAGGACAACCTGGCACGAGCACCTCAACGGGCTCATGAAAGCCGGGATCGTCGACCTGGTGCCCGGGCCGGGCCGGGGGAGGGAGCGGGACGTCCGCCTCCGCTACGACCCCGGGGACGTGGCCGCCGCCTGCATCGGATCAAAAAACCCCGGATCGATCATCACCCCGGATTTTGCTCGCGATCGGTGATTCCTGCCTGTTCTTTCGAAATATCTCATTTTGATAAAGCAACGTTTAAATAGGCTCCGTTGCTTAATTCAGGGCCATCTGCTCACCTTTTTATCTGACGGCTCCCGATGATGGTGCATGCACCGGGAGCCCGGTGCAGGGAGTTATCAGAAATGCAACACGACACCAGACCCGAGGAGAACAAAACCCCGGGAGGAACCGAACCGAAAACCAGAGGCGGCAGCCCGGATCCAAAGTGCCACCACGCGCTCCGCCAGGCCGCCACTGGTACATCTGCCCCGGAAGAGATAAACGTCTCGCCGGTCCCGCTCTTCCTCGTCCCGCAGGCGGTCGCCGCCGAGATCCGGCGCCACGGCCGGGCGGTCCGCGAGATCACCGTCCGCCGGACCCGCAACCACCAGTACACGATCACCGTCGGGCGGGGCCGGCCATGATGGAGCCCGGCACCCTCGCCTGTACGGCGATGGGCGGGCTCATCGTCCACGTCGAGGCGGAGCGCTGCCGGATCGCGCCCGATGACGTGAGAAGCCTGATCTTCTCCGGCCGCCCGGCCCCGATCACATGCGAACGGGTGCGGCGCAGGGGCGGCATCGTCGCGGGCGAGGTGACGATCGAGGGGCACGCGGCGGTGAACCCGGCAGGGAGAGCGGTGGTGATCCACCTCCGGGCCGGTTGCTGGATCGTCCCGCTCGTCAGCCTCCAGCGCGTCGCCCGCGGAGAGGCGGCGAGCGCTCCTCTCTTTCCCCTGGTCCTGGAGGATATATGTTAGATGAGATCCGCCGGGCGGTGGGGGTGCTCGCCCCCCCGGAAGGCGTGGTCGAGGTCCGGGCGCTCGCCGACGGCGTCACGCACTCGGGCTACTTCGACGATCATGAGGCACTCGCCCGGGCCGTCGAGGCCCTCGACGCCGACCCCTCGGTCGCCGGGATCTATGTCACCCTCAACACCGTGAACCCGGCGCTCCTCGCCCGGCGGGCGAACCGGATCAAGATGCGCCTCTCCCGCAAAGACGCCACCACGGCCGACGCCGACATCATCCGCCGGCGCTGGCTCCCGATCGACATCGACCCGGTCCGGCCGAGCGGGGTCTCGTCCACGGATGAAGAACACGACGCAGCGCTCGCCGCGGCGGAGCGGATCGCGGCCTACCTCACGGAGCAGGGGTTCCCTTCTCCTATCAAAGCCGACTCCGGGAACGGGGCGCATCTTCTGTACCGGATCGACCTCCAAAACGACGAACCCTCGACGGCGCTCGTGAAGGGCTGCCTTTCGACCCTCGACGCCCTCTTCTCCAACGAGACCGTCACGGTCGATACCGCGAACCACAACGCCGCCCGGATCTGGAAACTCTACGGCACCTGCTCCCGGAAAGGCGACTCCACCCCGGAGCGGCCGCACCGGCGGGCAAGGCTGCTCGCCATACCGGACGAAGTCAGTGTCGTCCCGCGAGAAAGACTGCAGCACCTCGCCGGGCTCCTCCCCCGGGAAGAGCCTCCTCAGAGAAAAAACGGCCCCGGCATCGACCTCGCCGCCTGGCTCCTCGACCACGGCATCGCCGTCCGGAGCACGCGGCCCTGGCAGGGGGGGACCCTCTTCACCCTCGCGGAATGTCCGTTCTCGTCGGCCCACAAGGACGGGGCCTTCGCCGTCCAGTTCGCGAACGGCGCCGTCTTCGCCGGCTGCCACCACCAGACCTGCGGCGGGGGAGCCCAGCGCTGGCCGGAACTCCGGGGGATGTACGAACGGAAGAGACGCAAGCCGGAGGTCCGGGCCGAGAAGAAGGCGCCGGGGAAGAGGGAGCAGGAGGAGCAAACAACCTCCCCTCCCGACGAACACTACGAGCGTGCCCTTGCGATCCTCCAGAGCGGCGACCCCCTCGCGTTCCTCCTCGACACCTTCAACAAGAGCCACGTCGGCGACCGGACCGTCGCGGAGTGCCTGGTGATGTCCCTTGCCTCGCAGTCGGTCGAGAACACGAACGGCCTCCACGTCGCCGTCTCCGGCAACTCCGGCAAAGGTAAAACGCACGCCTGCACGACGATGCAGAACCTCATCCCCGGGGCCTATAAACTCAAGGGCACCGTAAGCAACAAGGCGCTCTACTACGACGACGACCTCCGGCCCGGCACCGTCCTCCTCTTCGACGACGTCTCGCTCTCCGACGACCTCCAGGAAGTCCTCAAGTCCGCGACCGCGAACTTCCGGGAGCCGATCGAGCACCGGACCCTCACGACCGAGCGCAAACTCCGGGTCTGCACCATCCCGGCCCGGTGCGTCTGGTGGCTCGCCAAAGTCGAGGACATCGGCGACGACCAGGTGATGAACCGGATGCTCACGGTCTGGATCGACGACTCCGTCGACCAGGACAAAAGGGTCTTTGAGTACATGAAGGAGGCCGAGGCGGCCGGCCGGAATACGGCGAAGGACGACATCCTCATCTGCCGGGCGATCTGGGAGGCCGTCAAGGCCGAGGTCCTCCCCGTCCGGATCCCGTTTGCCCGGCGGATCCAGTCCTCCACAACCCAGAACCGCCGGAACCCGGGTATGCTCTTTGACCTGATCAAGTGCCGGGCCCGGCTCTTCTCCCTCCAGCGGGACCGCGACGATGACGGGGCGGTGATCGCCCGGCCGGAAGACTTCGTGGCAGCCGCAAAACTGTATAGTGCCCTCTCCGGGACGGCCGGGGGGCAGGAGACGAAGCTGACGAAGAACGAGGCGGCGGCGCTCGCGACGGTTGCGCAGATGGGAGTCGAGGTCTTCACCGTCCGGCAGCTCCAGAGCGCCCTCGGCCTCTCCTACCACCAGACCTACCGGCTCCTCCATGGCTACAGAAATAACCGGGCCGCATATGCCGGTCTCCTGGAGAAGTGCCCGGCGGTGAGTTACATCGACGCAACGGTGACGGATGGGATGATTGGGGCCGGGGAGACGGTCCGGCGGCGCGAGCATTACTTCTCGTTCGACCAGGAGGTTTACCGGGCCTGGTCGGCGCAGGCCACGGTCTGGCTGGACGACGACCCCGACAACAGGGACGGTGGCCCGCATGTTTGCACCTTTGCACCACGTTTACACCAGAATTCCGGGAAAAGTGCAAACGATGATAACGGCCATAATAGAGAGGATTCTGGCATTGGAGAGATATGTACAGGTATATGTACAGATCAGAGTAGTAATTTGCATCATTTACCGGGAACGGAGAGTATGTCTGCAGGAGCAAGCGACCCGGCTTCTCGGCTCTGTGAAATCCACTGCGGTGCAAACATGCTGGATATTCCAGTGGATATCAGGCTGATCCCGGAGCAGACTGCAGGCAGCGGTTTTTCGAGGTGCAAAACAGAGTGCAAAGGTGTGCAAACGAGTGTAAATGTGCAAACGACTGTCCCGGTCAACCCCGCCGACTATATCCCCCTCCCGGTGGAGAAGGACGAACCCGGGCCCGCGTCTGCAACCGGCAGGCCGACGTCGTCGATCAAACGCGGTGGAGGGAAGTACCTCTGCTACGACTGCCTGAAGAAGGCAAGACGGCCGGCGAAGGTGCAGCCGCTCCCGGGGGTCCTCGACCACCGGACGTTTGAGCGGACGAAGGTCGACCTCGGCCGGTGCGATGTCTGCGGGACGGGGAAGGCGGTCTACCGTTCGCGGGATGCGCAGACGAAGGTCTGCGAGGGGTGCTATGCAAGAATGGTCCGGGAGTGGAACGGGCGGGCGGGGGTGAGGTGAACGACTGGCGGGAGCGTAGCGAGCGGCAGGAGTTCGAGAAAACCCGGAGGGTTTTCGAGTGGCGACGGTTCGTAGAATCGGAGTTTGAGCACCGCCAGGTGCGGTGAGCGATTATCGGGCGTGTAGTTCGAGGGTCAACTCACTCATCGATTCAACCCTCGCCCGCAGGCCCGGCGGCTGGCCGGGTCCGATCGTTGTCCGTCGCCGGTGTCGCACTACCGTTTTTGTGCGACACAAAAGTGCATGTGATGTCGCACAACATTTGTTGCGGGTCATGGGTGTCGCACAACCGCCCCCGGGGTACGGTTTGTGTATACTCTGGTATACACAAAGTCCGTTGTGTATATCGGATCGGGGTTTTGATATACACAAACTGGTTTGCAGATATCAGGGTATTCACAACCGGTCCCCCCTCGGTGATGGCGAGCAGGCGCGGGAAGACATGGGTCGTGGCACGCCGTCCCCCTGCCGATCCGACGCCGTCTTCAATCCTGTCCGCCCTGACCCGTGAGTGAGCATGAGCCGCTTCAAAAGACTGATACGGGGTGAGCGTCATACCAACCAGCATACAGATACGGTCGGGCGCAATGGCAGGACGCACATTAACCAGGACAGCACGGGAGACCATCGTCGCGATACTCACCCAAAACGATGCCGAATGGATCGCGATCTTCGGCTCCTATGCACGGGGATCCGCCGGTCCGGCGAGCGATATCGATATCCTGGTCCGGTTCGCCCGCAAAAAAAGCCTCTTTTCGCTTGTCCGTATCGAGGACGAACTCGCCCGGGCTCTCCGCATGAAGGTGGACCTCGTCACCGAGAACGCCGTGAGCCCTTACCTTGCCGATGCAATATACCGTGATGCCGTGGTGATCTATGACGCCGGAGGACCTCGCGTATCTTCACCACATCCTTGATGCCGTAATCAGCATCGAGGAGTTCTCCGAAGGCATCGCATCGGCGGAAGATCTCCGGGATCACCGGCTGGAACGCGCCGGGATCGAGCGTATGCTGACCATCATCGGCGAGGCGGCAAAGAGGGTCTCCCCGGAGCTCGCCAGGGAGCACCCGGAGATCCCCTGGAGGGAGGCAGCGGGAATGCGGGATAAGATCGTCCACCATTACTTCGGTGTGGATTACGAAGCAATCTTCCTGACCCTACGCGACGATCTCCCGGTGCTCAAGCAGGGGATCAGGTCTATTCTCGATGAGGCCGATCGCAGAAACGTCGCCGGACAGGGGCCGGAGGGGAAGCTGGAGTAACCATTACGTGCGGGATTCCCAAACAGGCGTTTCCCGGACGGACATGCATGGGTAGGCCGATGCAGGTCAAAAGCATGTTTTCTTCCCGGTTCAACCCCTTTGAACTCCTGGAGAATGCTCTTCCTGAAAGCAGGGTCTACTGGTCAGGTTCTGCACAATTCCCCTGGTAAAAAGCAGAATCGGGGCTCAATCCGCCCTCTCCGATAACTATTCCCTGACATATGCAAAGAGGGGGAGGGAGCAAGGAATCCGCCCCTGCCGATCGCAGCCAGCCCGGATCGCCGGGATCGAACGGGAGAACGCCCTATCCCGCATCGCGGTGGCAACAATGCACCGGAAACGCCGCATGGCATGGTCATTCGTCGATCCCCCTCACCCCCCGCCGAGCACCTCTCCACCCTGCCCCGGAGTCCTTATACGCCGGATACCGCTTCCACGCCCGCACCAATGCCCGGTCGTTCGCGAACCCCCCGTCGTCTCCTGCGCTCATACCGCCACCCCTGCGCCGCCATCCGCTGACCCGGTGGCCGGCCAGGTCCGATCGTTGTGCGTCACCGGTGTCGCACTACCGTTTTTGTGCGGCATGAAACCCCACTTCGTGTCGCACAAATTCACTTGTGGGTCAGAAGTGCCGCACAACCGCCATCCTGTATATAAATGGGTATTGCATCGGGGTTTTGACATACGCAACCGGGCTTGCTGGTACCAGAACACTCACAACCGGTCCCCCTCGGTGAGGACAATCAGGCGCGGGAAGACATAGGTTGTGGCACGCCCTGCCCTCCGTGAGGACGGCGATGTATGCTCCTCTACCCCGAAGTCATCCTGGAGCAGAAGAAAGACTTCACCCTCTCGGTACCGTCCCCTGAGGGCATCAATGCAGATATTCCACTTCTGATCCAGGCAATTCGACTCTCATACGACTTCAACAACCGAGATGATGGGGATATGTCCTCTATGAACTTCGCGGCATGGTAAGGCCACTACTTGAGGAGGGTGGGCACATTCAAACGAGTTGCCTTGCAAAAGTCGAGGGAGGGGTTTAGCCGAACTGCGGATGGTGCCCGGAGGATTCAGGCCCTCCTTCTGGCTCTCCCGGTAATCGTGCTAACTCGTCGATCGGTTAAGTGTTTGTCGAGCGGCTTACCTGGCTTTCTTCGTGAGATCGGAGTGGATAGATCTGCACTATTCGTTTTTTTTGCCCGCACCAGTTCAAATAACAACACTCATCGTCCGTGAACCGATAATCTCTCACCAGGAGAGATTATCGAATGCCCCGCGCCGTTCTGTACCGCCATATCCCCGGTGCTCAGTTAGACGAGTTCATTCGGCAGTTTCGGAAAGCTGCCGTTCAAGATCCGTTGGGTACCGTCTTCATCGTCCCAACCTCGTATCTGGTTCGGGAAATCATGCACCGCCTCGAGGAGGAGGGTGCTCCCATCGTCGCCAGCGCGGTCACCACCCTGCAGGGATTCGCACAGAAGGTCTTTTTGGATAATGCAACGATAGAAACGCTGATTTCGGACGCAGAATCCCGCCTCATCCTCACCGATATTCTCACTGCCAACGCTGCACGGTTCCCGTTGCTTGCCGGTGTCAAGACCGTCGATGAACTCGCGACGCTCTTCTCCGTCCTTATTATGCGGAAGATAAACTACCCCGACGCCCTTGGTGATCTACAAAGTGGGAAGAGCGCCGAGATCGAAGCCCTCTTCGATGCATACCTCCAGTTCCTGAAGGATCACAGCCTCGTCGACGGCAGCACTCTATTTGCCTGGGCGACCCGGCAATTTATCGAGATGGGCGCTCGGCCCCGGACAGTCTTCATCTATGGCCTCTTTGAGCCGATGCCATGTGAGCGAGACCTGCTTCTCGTTCTGCGGGATTATGTGGACGAGTTTCACTATGCCCTGCCCTTCGCGGAGAATCCGGCCGTCTTCACGGACGATGGCAGGTGGCTGCACCCGGATACCGTCATCGCCGGTGAGCGCCGGTCATCGCTTGCCAATCTCTTCTCCCGGCGGGAGCCGGGGGACAGCGGCGGATTTATCCGCATCGCCGAACGGCGAGACGGGCTGGACGAGGTCCGGGCGATCGCCCAGGAGATTTGCGACCTGATCGCCGGCGGTGTCCGGCCAGGCGAGATCGCGGTCGCGTTCCCCGACCTGGATCAGGCGTTCCTGTACGTGGAGGAGGTCTTCGCCGACTTCAATCTCCCGTACGCAGCTTCCAGTGGGCAGGCGCTGCTCCGATCCCCGCTTACCCGGGCAATGCTGGATGTGCTGACTGTTCCTGTCTTCGGTTACCGGCGTGAGGATGTCGTCGCTCTACTGAGTAGTCCGTATATCCTGTTCACCTGGTCGACCTCGGAGGTCGACCTCCTCTCCCGGGAAGCCCGGATCGTCGCCGGTGCCGGCACCTGGGACAGACGGCTCGCCGGGCTGGCCGCAACACTCGAAGAGGAGCAGGCGGCTCTGGATGCCCCGGATTACGCCCAACAGCGACTCGCACAGAAGATCGCCAGGATCGAGACCGTGCGAGAGGGGATACGTTGCCTCTTCGCCGATCTTGCATGCCTTGAAGGAAAAAAGACACTCGCTGAGCACCTCACCACATACCGGTCGCTCCTTGCTCGCTGGCACTGCCCGGCGATGCCGGAGGAGGGGGATCCCGGGGTGCTGGAGCGGGAAGCTCGAGACCTCAGGGCATTTGTCGATCTGCTGGAGGCTATCGAGCGGTTCACCCGGGTGCTGCCTGAACAGCAGATGTCACTCGTGGAGTTCTCCTCCTTGCTCGGTCTTCTCGCCGCCGGGACGCGGTCTTCGAGGAAGCGGAACCGGAACGCCGTCCAGGTGGTCGGCGTCCGGGAGCTCACCCATCTCTCTATCCCCTACCTCTTCCTTGCCGACCTTGTCGAGGGTGTGATGCCGCGCCTGACTACCCGGCTCCCGTTTACCACCGACCTCGAAACCCGGCGGCTCGGGACGCGCTCGAAGGCGGACGTCCTGCGGGAGGAACGCTACTATTTCATCGCGGCGCTCCTTGCCGCCCACAAACGGGTTTATCTCAGTTACCCCTCGGCTGATGGCGGGTCTCCGGTGATACGCTCCGGGTTCGTGGATGCGGTCAGGGAAACCATCTCCACCGAGCCCTGGGGTGGTAGCGATTTCCCGTCATCAAGGATCGCGGCAGCCCGGAAGGCTGGTGCCCTTCTCGCCCGTGGCGAGTTTGCAAGAGGAGTTGCGGGACTGCCGCCGGCGCTCACGATCGGCGAGGCTGTGCGCCGGCTCATCATCGAGAACGAGTGCCGAAAGGGCGCATACGATTCGCCTTATGACGGCCTGCTCACCGGGGAACCGGCAATCACCGCGACGCTTGCAGAGCGATACGGGGCTATGGCAGTCTTCTCACCAACAGCGCTCGAAATGTATGCAGACTGCCCATTCCGATTCTACCTCGCCCGGGTGCTCGGGCTTGAGCCGCTCCCGGCAGTCGACCTCGACCTGACCGCCCTCGAACGGGGGAGCCTCCTCCACAAAATCGCTTTCCGGTTCTACGCCGGTTGGCGGGGAGACGGAAACGGGGCGATCACCGAGACGTCTTATCCCGCGGCGCTCCAGCAGATCCTCGCGATCGGCCGGGATGAGACCGCCCGTCTCCTCTTCGACAGCCCGGCATGGCTCGTGGAGAAGGAACACCTCGTCGGATCGCCGCACGTCGGCCGGGGATTGCTTGAGCGCTTCCTCTCCCACGAGGTGGAGACCGCATCCTCGACCTTCGTCCCGCATGCCTTCGAGCTCTCGTTCGGCCTCCCGGTGGCGGCAGGGACCTGCGATCCGGCATCGACACCGGACGCGATCGCGATCCCGCTCGGCGGGACGGATGGGGAGGTCGTCCGCATCCGGGGCCGGATCGACCGGGTCGACTGCCTCCCTGACGGGAGGTTCCTGATCGCTGACTACAAGACCGGAAGCTCGCATCCCTCACTCAAGAATATCGAGGCGGGCAAGGCGTTCCAGCTGCCGCTTTACCTCCGGGCGGTCGAAACGCTGACGGCGATGCAGGGGGTCGCGGGTTGTTACTACACCCTCCGGCGCGGGGAGATCCGGAACCAGCCGGTTTTCTGGAGTGCGAGTCTGAAAGATCAGTTCAAACCGTTCTCAGTATCGTCGCGAAGCGGTGTTGCGGACGTTCGGGCGCTGGTCGACACCTCCCTTGCGCACGTCTCGCGCTGCCTCGAGGGGATACGGAGCGGATGGTTCGCGCCCCGGTCCGATCCCGACTCCTGTCCGGGTTACTGTGACTTCAAGACAGTCTGCCGGTTTAATAGCCTGCGGCTGCTCGCTATCGAGGAGGTGCGTGAAGATGGGACTGACTGACCGGCAGAAGCAGGCCGCCCTCGACCACGCGAGGAGCAAGTGCGTCACCGCTGGAGCGGGCACCGGGAAGACCTATGTCCTGGTGCAGAAGTATATCGACCTGCTCGAGAGCAGGAATGATCTCAGTGTCGCGAATATTCTTGCGCTGACCTTCACCGAGAAGGCAGCCGCAGAGATGAAGATCCGCGTCCGGGAGGCGCTCGCGAAGAAGGAGGGTGCTCGATGGGATAGCCTCCGCGACGAATTTCTCTGGGCAAACATCTCGACCTTCCATTCCTTCTGCGCCCAGGTGCTCCGGGAGTTCCCCCTCGAGGCCGGCGTCGCCCCCGGGTTTGCCGTCCTCGATGAGCGGGAAACAGCACGACTCAGAAACGAGGTTATAGATGCATTCGTCTACAGTGAGCCACCTGAAACCTGCCGGGACGCGCTGGTTGGTGTGCTCCGGATGGCTGGTGTGCACGAGCTGAAAAACACCCTTGAGCGGCTCTCCTCGCGCCGTGAGGTTGCAGAGCAGTTCTTCGCTGCCCTCGCCGGGAGTGAGGAGGTGGTGCTCGACACGTGGAGGGCGGCTGTGGAGCGGTGCCGGGAGGAGGAACTCGCGATCTTCGCGGCCGCTGCAGGAGCCTCGATCAGTACCCTGCAGGACCTCGCAGCCCGCTGCCCCGGCGCTGCCGACCCGGGCCTGGTCTACCTCCGCGCAGTCGAGCCGCACCTCCCCTCCATCGCCGCCGGAGAGTGCGGGGTGGTCAGGGCGCTCGTGGAGATCCACGCCGACTCAAAGTTCCGGGCGAATATGGGGAGAAAGCCGAACTGGCAGGGGGACGACCTTGACAGGCTCCGGGAAGCCTACAAGAACCTCAACACCTGCCTCAAGGCGCATGGCGAGTTCCTTTCGCTCACGATCGACTTGGACGATCCGTTCACCCGGGCGACGCTCGACTACCTCCGTGACCTCGGCGTGGTATTTGCGGCCTACTCCGATGCGGTTGATACCGAGAAGCGGCACCGGAACGCGCTGGACTTCGCTGACCTGATCGATCGAACTCATCGGCTCTTCCGTGAACACGACGCGATCGTGGAGGCGCATTTCCGGAGGCGCTTCCGGTTTGTTCTGGTTGACGAGTTCCAGGACACCGATCCCGTGCAGAACGGGATTATATGCTCGATCCTCGGCGATCTCACAGACACTTCGGCGAAACTCTTCGTCGTCGGCGACCCGAAGCAGTCCATCTACCTCTTCCGGGACGCCGATGTCACGCAGTTTAAGTGCACCCGCGACCTGATCGAGCAGACCCTCGGTGGGGAGGCCATCCCGCTCGACGTCAACTTCCGGAGCACGCCCGCAATCGTCGGGTTTGTCAATGCTATCTTCGGGGCGCTGATGGCGGAATCTGCGCGACCCTGGGAGTTCCAGTACGAACCGCTGGAGGCGTTTCGGAAGGACGACGCCGGCTCGGTCGAGTTCCTCCTCGTCCCGAAGGCCGATGGCCGGCAGTCCGGCCGGCGTGCCGAGGCGGAGATGGTCGCCCGGAAGATCCAGAACCTCATCGAGTACGAGAAGCGGCGCGTCTACTGGGACCGGGAAGGAAAGCACCTTGACGAGCCCCGGCCAGCGGAGTATCGGGATGTGGCCATCCTCCTTGAGCGGCGAACGAACCTTGCCACCTACGAGTGGGCGCTCGTCCGCTATGGCATCCCTTACCACGTCCACGCAGGTATTGGGTTCTATGGGCGGCAGGAGGTCTACGACCTCCACAACATCCTCCGCTTCCTGGAGAATGCATTGGACGACGTTGCGCTCTACGGGCTGCTCCGGTCGCCCTACTTCGGTTTCTCCGACGCCCGGCTTTACACTGTCGCCCGGTCCGGCTCCCCGGAGAACTCCCTCTGGGAGCGGCTGGAGCGGTTCGCGTCTGAGCACTCCGAGGTGGGCATCACCGCGGCAGTGCAACTTCTCAGGTCGTGGCTCCTGCACGCTCGCCGGGTCTCTCCCGCCGACCTCCTCACCCGGATTGTCTCCGGGTCGGGGATCTCCATCGTCCTCGGTGGCACGCCGGGCGGCGAACAGGCAGCCGCGAATGTCGAGAAGGTGGTTGCCCTCGTCCGGAATATGGAGGCGAGCGGCTACGGCACGCTCGCCGAGGTCGTCCGGGAGCTTGGAACCTGCATCGACGATGGCGAGCGGGAAGGTGATGCAATGCTTGACCTGACGACTGCGAACGCGGTCTCGATCATGACGGTGCACGCCTCGAAGGGGCTCGAGTTCCCGATCGTGATCGTCCCCGACCTTGCCGAGCCGTTCCGGGCAGGTGGCAACACCGTCATGGTGGAGGATGGGCTGCGGCTCGGGGTCACGATACCAGATCCGGCAAACGACCACGAGCGCGAGGAGGCGCCCATCCTGAAGGTCCTCAAGCGGGAGTACCGGCAGAAGGAGAAGGCCGAGCAGAAACGCCTCTTCTACGTCGCCGTGACGCGGGCAAAGGATCACCTGATCCTCTGCGGCGAGATGCCGGCCGAGGTCCCGAAAACCCTGGAGGATGCGAAAAACCGGATAGGCTGGCTCGCCCACTGTGTCGGGCTCTGCGATGATGTCTGCATACGAGGAGCGGCCGAGATCACCATTCCTGGTGAAGAGCCCCCGCTTTGCATCTCTCTCGTTAGAGATCCTGCAGCAATATGCGCAGAACCGCAGCAAATCGGGCCCACGCACCTTTTCCTGCCGGGCGATGGGGCCGGGGTGTCGGCGGGTGTGTCTCCTGTAGAGGTCGATGAAGAGGAGCACGTGTACTCAGCGAGCGAGATCCGGCAGTACCTCCGCTGCCCGCTCGCGTACGAGCGCAAATTCCGGCTCAACAACCCGACGCAGCCGATCCGTGAGGCATCCGGGGTAATGGATGCAAAAACGCGGGGGCTGATCGTCCACGAGGTCTTCCGGGGCAGAGACCCCGGAGCCGTGCTGCGGCGCTACGGGGTTGAGGATGATAGCATCGTGGGTGAATACCAGATACTCTATGACCGCTTCCGTGCGGCAGAGGTGATGCAGGGGGTTACGAACGACTACTGCGAGGTGCCGTTCCGGACAAGCATCGGTGGTGTGAAGTTCAAAGGCGCCATCGACCGACTCGTCCGGCGGCCGGACGGCACCTGGGTGCTCATCGACTATAAGACAGGTGCTGCTGATGTGGACCATGTCCCGGAAAAAATCGAGGATTACGCAGTCCAGATAACCATCTATCGGCTTGCTGCCGAGCATATTCTGGGTGAGGCAGTCAAACCTTTTCTCTATTTTGTCGATAGCGACCGCTGGGTGGAGGTCGCGGTAGACGGACAGAGAGTTCCTGGTGAGATTCGTGATGCGGTTTCCGGCATCGAGCGGCAGCTGTTCCGGATGCCGGAGTGCGAAGGGTGCAGCGGCAACGATGGGTGCCGGAGATCGGGTCGTGGAGCATGAGCCGTGTGAGGGGGCATCAACGACTCCTGATCGGCTGGTCCTCCTGGAACCCCCTGGCAGGAAGTGTCGAAGACTGTTCTGTCTATGGTGATAATGCTGGATGTGATGCTCCTCTGGCCCCTCCGCAAGTACCCATCAAGTACGGAAACGCCGGCAGATATCTGGACATATGCAGATCGTCGGCAATATTTCCGACATTGATATCAGGAAGCGGGCACTCCGAATACACCCCATCAGGTATTCCTCCCGTCTGGTGCCGCCCACCACGGAGTAGTTTATTTCAGGTCTCCAGTAGTCTCATTGTTTTTGTTATCCCGTTCCTCTCCTTCGGGCGGGTCGGCCTCCTTTAGCATCCGGTCGAAATCGCTCTCAAAAAGTCTGTCCTGAACAACGCGGTACTTCTCAAATTCACTCTCTGCGAACTCCTTTGCCATCTCTTTTGTGGCCTTTCCACGGTCTTCGAGCAGTTTGCGCTCATCGAACTCAAGGAACCGGTCAAGGCGTTTTGCCCAATCCTCCATAGTCATCGGGATCTTTCTTCTGGCACGCTCTTCAGCAAGGTCAAGCCAGGCGTTGACGATTCTTCCGAGCGATTCAAGTTCTGTTGCGTTCAGATAGTTTTTCGCAACCGATACGTCGGTTTTGAGTATCTTCCCGTCAGGGGCTTTTTCCCAGGTGCTAAGGCCCATATGCTTCTTTCTGCTGTCGGCACGCGCCATTATCAGTTCAGCCGCAGTATTCCCATGTATCGCAAAATGTAATTTGTTCTGAACGTTTGCGAAAAACTCGCGTGTTGTTGGTGCATTCCTGTTGTAGTCGAGGCTTGTAGTGTATATATCCGTGATCTTCTGGTAGAATCGTCTCTCACTCAGCCGTATCTCCCGAATTTCCGCCAGCAAGCGCTCGAAGTAGTCTTCCCCAAGGAACGTACCGTTCTCCATCCGCTTTTTATCAAGTACATATCCTTTAATGGCAAATTCTGTTAACACCTGAGTCGCCCACTGACGGAACTGGGTGGCTCTTCGGGAATTGACGCGATACCCAACCGAGATTATGGCATCAAGGTTGTAGTAGTCAAGAGTCCGTGAAACTTCACGATCACCCTCGATTTGAACTGTTAGATATTTTCTAATAGTTGCATCACGGGTCAACTCGCCGCTTTCGTAGATGTTTTTCAGGTGTACGTTTATTGTCGGAACAGTCACATCGAAGAGCGCCGCCATCATCTTCTGGCTTAACCAGATGGTTTCGTCCTCATACCTGACCTCGATTGAGTCTTCACCGGCGGCCGAGGTAAATAGCAAAAATTCAACCGTGCTGTTCCGTATCAGTTTCTTCTCATCTCCGCTCATAGTTCCACCCCTGCTCGTACGATATTGTGGAGACCCTGCCGAACGCCGGGCTTTCTCTTCTGTGATCCCCGGATCTTCTATGGCGGTTCATGATGCACTCCTCGTTCATATCCGTCAGGGTGGCAGAAACGCCTTCTCCTAACGGCCCGGCCGCCACCCGAGGGGGGATGGCTATTCGAAACCGGGACGATCTACTCACAGTCGAGCTCCGAACATCTGGATACACTCCTTGACACTCTCCCCGGGCTAAAGTCCGGGAGATTCCTGGTTCGTTGACCGGGACGTGCACCGCCAGGGTCGGCGGTGTAGCGGTCCCGATCTCCGCAAGCGTAGAGCCGGGTGGGGCACACCCGGCTCTACAGGCATATTGGGCTCTCCTGGGCATAAAGAATAGCTGTAACCTAACCTCCCGTAGCGATTAGGCGCACGGGACCATCTATTCTCACGATAGTGGCTCCTTTCACCATTATTCGCTTCCTTTCTCCCTTTTATGTCCGGCTTACTGAGGCGTAATGTGCCTATAAAATTTAGGCACTGCGATCCGCTTGGCCTTTCGATTCTAATAGGATTACAGAGATATTTCCGAAAAANNCCCGTAGCGATTAGGCGCACGGGACCATCTATTCTCACGATAGTGGCTCCTTTCACCATTATTCGCTTCCTTTCTCCCTTTTATGTCCGGCTTACTGAGGCGTAATGTGCCTATAAAATTTAGGCACTGCGATCCGCTTGGCCTTTCGATTCTAATAGGATTACAGAGATATTTCCGAAAAAAAGAGATTTATCACGGGATTGGTGGAACAATGCGCCTAACTTTTCCGGGAGTTTAGGCTGTAAGGGGTGAAAGTCAACTACCCCCGGTTAAAACCGGGGGCTTGCAGCGGGGGCCCCTTGCGGGGCACAGGGCTGCAATGTAATCGGTGCGAAGGTTGACGGTTCAAAAGACGTCCTTATTCGCACGGGCCGGTTGACGCGGCCCCTACCGATTATCCGTGGAACCACGGAATCACCGGCTACCTTTCGTAAATGGTTCAGAGCGCCGTTGACATCGGCGTTGATCAGGGTGCCCAGAGCACTCCGGTACAGTCCTCGCTTGATCCGCCGCTTCCTCCCATAGGGCGGTTTTCGGATCGGGTCGAGCGCGAGAGCGTCCACCTGCGAGGTGTATGCCTCGGAGTGCGAGTCATCGAACCGGATACCATACCCCTCGCACTTGCTCTTCAGCTTCTGCCGGAACTTGTGGAAGGG
>DASQ01000043.1 GCA_002503885.1 Methanoculleus marisnigri
TGTACGCCTCTTCAACGGACTTGAGGGTCTGCTGAGCGGTATCGCTGTGCAGCAATCCGTAGTTTTCGTTCGGCTTTGACTGCACGTAGGTGCTGCACTCTTTGTAGGGGAAGTCCTTCTTCCGGGTGTAGGGAAGGTAGGATCCGACCAGGATGTCAACCCCCGAGGTGAGATCCGGCCGGAGGCCCAGAAGGATCTGACGGTTCTCCCGGTGCGTCGCATAGTGCTGCCGGACGTTGTACAGTCCTACATTGTACATGCTTTTAGCATGGTACGCGAGCGTGTCGAGGATCCAGAACGTCTTCTGGGGAAGGCGCAGATAGTTGCTGACGACTCGCAGTGCCATTATCTCTTATCTTTGGGACTCATCTGTCTATAAGGTAACCCCCGCGGGGCGAAAGTGTACGGGGCTTGATGCGGGCAATTCCTCCCCCGGTTGAAACCGGGGGTCTCCTTGCCCGTCGTATATGAATAATGTATCGATTTCTTGTCATCGTCGAGCAGACCGACGGCAACTACTCGGCATACTCCCCGGACATTCCGGGGTGCGTGGCGACCGGAGCGACCCGCGAGGAGGCGGAAGAGCGGATGCACGAGGCGATTGAGTTCCACATCGAGGGGCTCAGGGAGGACGGACTCCCGATTCCGCCGTCACGATCTTCAGCCATCTACGTAGCGGTCGGCAGAGGATAACTCGCCCCGGTCGGGCGTTCATCCCCGGACTTCAACGCTGACGGTATATTCCAGCACTCCTTCCCCGGTGGGAATCTCCTCGCCCTTTTCCTGGAGACCTTCAATGTAGACCTCGATGGCCTCCCGTGCCATCGCTATCGCCTCGCCGACGGTCTCCCCGAACGTAACACAGCCGGGCAGCGTCGGTACGGTGACGGTATACCCGCCTTCCGGCTCCTTTTGGAGGAGGAGGCGGTACTGCAGGTTTCCCATCTTGCGCTTGCCGGCGGTGCTCATGGCATGTCTTCTCCGGAACCGGGTTTCGCCAGCGCAGCCCGGCCCTTCTCAGTCAGGCGGTACTTCTGATACCGACTACCGGGTTTCTCAGGGATGGTGTATTCGATCATCAGGTCCATTAGTAATTGACGGACGATCTTGTTCAGCTGACCAGAGATCTCTTTCTGCCCGAGTCCCCTTGACAACTCCGCTTTGGACCTGGGGGCAACTGCCAGAAGCAAAAGGACTCTCATTTCCAGTGACTCTGGCTGTGACTCTGGCTGCGCCCCCTGGCCGGGGGCCAGAGTCCGACGGATGATCGTCTGGAACCCGTCGCTGACGGCAAACTCCGGCTCCGGCAGACCGGCCTCTATGCAGCGTTGGATCATGTCCCGCGTTCCCGTGCCCATCCGCTCGATGTAGCCTGTCAGGTACATCGGTTCCGCCAGGAGCGGGTTGCCCGGCACCGAGCCGTGGGCCTGCCGGAGTTTTTCGAGAGTCAGGGACGGCGGGAGCGTGCCCGGGTTCCAGATTTCCAGGCGATCCGCAAAGAGCATCACCTGGACGCTGCCGTTGCTCGTGTAGTCGCGGTGGGCGACGGCGTTGACGATCGCCTCCGCCACCACCTCCTTCGGGATCTCATAGCGCACCGGGGCCTGCGGGCCGGCCTCGCGGGTGCCCACCGAGAGGGCGATCTTGCTCAAGACGAAGTCCACCGCCGCATCCACGAGATCGAAGACCGTGCCCTTGTAGACCTGATAGGAGGGGATCGGTTTGGCCACTTCGGTGCCGTGGAAGTGGGCACACTTGATCTCGGAGGAGATCAGGAGCCGTTGCGGCTGTTTCCCGAAGAGGAGGACCGCCGCGTTCGTCAGTTGCCCGTCATCGAGCAGGTTCAGGTGCTCCAGCAGTTCATGGGGAGAAGCATCCCCGGCGAGAGGGAACCGGCGGGTCTTCCTGGCCGTGCGGATGAACCACGCCATACGCTCCGGATCCAGGTCTTTTAGCGTCGCCTTCGTGCACGGGGCCGCGTCGAAGGGGCCGGAGCGGATGAGCTGCTTCTCCACCAGGTACTCGACCAGCGCCGCATACAATCCGGTGACCAGTTCTGAGGGAGTGTTGAATCGCTTCCGGATAAGGCCTCCCTGCACCCTATCGATGAGTGCCTGCATCCGGGGATCCCGGGCTGCATCGTATGTTCCCCTGACATAGATCAACCGGTACTTGCCAAGAGCAGTGGCATGATCGAACTCCCGTTCCGTCGGGGAGATGCCCTCATCGTCCCTGGAACCGTAGGTCGTACCAAAGAGCCCGACATACAGATCGCACCGTTCGACCTCTTCCAGGTACAGGTCATCGGGGGGCGGTCGGCGGCAGGCACATCCTCAAAGAGGAAGACCTCGAAGAACCGCCGCATCAGTGCATCGCCCCGTAGGTAATCACGGAGCGCCGCCCGTTCCCCGGAAAACTCTGTTTGCACGCTGCTGATGAAGAGGCGGATCGGCTTCACGTGGCACACTCCGCTGCTTCTGCCCCGACCCGCCGCACCCTGCCGGTCAGGAGCTGTTGTACCATGCCCTGTTTGCCCCGGCACAAAATGGTGTGAAGGCCAGCGATCAGGTCTCTTTCCATCGCGCCCTGAACCTCTATCTCATTTTAAGGTGGGATACACAGAAAAGGGTGTTCAAATCGATCTCAAACCTTCGAGGTTATCCCAAAACGCCTCTGTCGGGAGGGGGTACCCTCGCACCCCCTCTATCAGGTTCCACTCCCTCACCAGCCGGACATAACACCCTCGAAGCCTGACGGCTTCTCATGCTCGCTGCGCTCGCACCTCGCACCTTCGGTGCTCGAACTCCTTTTCCTCCGGGGAAGTCGTTCCTTGAAGACCTGCGGTCTTCTCATGCTCGCTTCTCTCTCGCACTTCACACCTGCTGGTGCACTCAGTTTGATCATGAGAACAACGTCATAATTCGGGCTAATTCGTTGCCGAAACAGACATATAGTTCTCCGAATATGGATGACCATGAAGATCATACTAACCAGTGTATTTGTAGACGATCAGGACAGGGCTCTGAAATTCTACACCGAAGTGCTGGGCTTTGTGAAAAAGAGCGATGTTTCTGCTGAAGACTACAGGTGGCTTACCGTCGTTTCTCCTGACGATCAAAGCGGGACCGAACTTTTGCTTGAGCCGAATAGCAATCCGGTAGCACAGGCGTATCAGAAAGGAATATTCGAACAGGGCATCCCTGCCGCGTCCTTTGGTGTTGAAGACACCCATGCGGAATATGAAAAACTAAAAGAACAGGGGGTGAAGTTCACGATGGAGCCGACAGAAGTTGTTGACCCGGTGACCATAGCAGTCTTCGACGACACCTGCGGCAATCTCATCCAGATTCAAACAACGCAAAAATAAGGTATTCTCATTGGAGGCAGCCATCTCCCAAACAGGTGGAACTCCTCTATTTTTCACCGGGTCAACCCCGTGCAACATTGTAGGTATGACAAAAACTTACAATACTGTCATGGCTGCAACGAAAAGGGTCCCCGTCTCGGAGGAAGTATGGGCGGAGATCTCCGGGCTGAAGTGCCCCGGTCAGACGTTCGATGACCTCCTCTCGTACATGGTGGAGCAGGAGAAGAAGCGCCGGTTCATCGAGGATATGGACAGCATCGAGGCCGAGGGGGATTTTGTGGGGCTGGACGTTGACGTTCCGGATACTGGCTAACTGCAAGGCGCTTGAGAGTATCCGGAGCCCCGGCGAGAAGAGCCGGCGATGCAGCTTCGCTTCCGGATACGCCGTTCTGAGGGTTTTCCTGGCATATTTTCTTCTCCGCTTCTTTCGTTTCGAGTGTACGCACACTGTTGCAGGTGTATGTAGACCAATCACGCATCGTGACACCTGTACGACGACATGGTGAGCGGGATACCGGGCCCACACACCCCGGGGAGCAGGCCGACCCGGGACATACCACATCTGTTACATAACAGATCTGTTATACAATACTCCTGTTAGGTGCCGTGCATGTTGCCTGTGGGAGGCCCTACAACGGAGGGCGATACCATCGACCGCGTTCGTAAAATCGTGTTCGTTCTGAGCACGAACGAAGTAGATCACGTTATACTCACCGTCCTCGGCATGGACATGGTATCCCGGCATGCCTTCAAAAGAAGGTCCCGCGGGTCGCCGGTTTAGTTAGGTTATACCCCAACAAAAACAAACATTTATGCTGGAGTATACTCTAACAAAAACATATGCCCCCGGTCCTCGACCTCTTGACCGCCCTCAACCCCTGGTGGAGTGGCAAACCCTTCGAAGCGGGTATACGGCGGGAGAAGTACTTCACGAAGATACAGAAGTATCTTGGAACCGGGGAGATCGTCGTCCTTACAGGGGTGCGTCGTTCGGGCAAGACGACGCTCCTCTTTCAGATCATCGACGACCTGATCCGCAACCGCCGGGTCGACCCGCGGTCGATACTCTTTGTAAACTGCGATGAGCCGGAGATTGCCCGCCTTGTGAATCCGCTCGAGACCCTGCTTGAGACCTACCGGAGGGACGTGTACGGCGGTGATGTGGCCTACCTTATCCTGGATGAGATCCAGACCATCGAGGGATGGGAGCGGTGGGTGAAGTCGCTCTACGACCGCAAGCAGTTCACGCTCATCATATCCGGCTCGACGTCGTACCTCCTCGACTCAAACCTCTCGACGCTCATAGCCGGCCGGTATCTCCCGATCCATGTCTACCCGCTCGACTTTGCGGAATATGTGGTCTTTTCGGGCGAGGATCTGCCGCACGATCCCGTCGCGCTCGCCTCGGCGAAGTACCGGCTCCTGCACCTGCTCGGCGAGTATCTCAGGGAAGGAGGCTTTCCGCAGGTCGTCCTCCAGGACGATGAGGCGATCCGGCGGGACCAGCTCGCGGCATACTACGACAGCATCGTCTATCGCGACATCGTGCGGGTCAACGAGGTGCGCAACCAGAAAGCGCTCGGCGATCTGCTGACTTACTGCATGACGAACGTAACCTCGCTCTACTCCTACCGGAACCTCCAGGAGGTGCTCGGCATTGATTTCGAGACCATCAAGGAGTATCTCTACTACGCACAGAAGGCGAAGATCCTCTTTGAGATTCAGTACTTCAGTTACTCATTGAAAACGCAGAGCAGGAACAACAAAAAGATCTACTGCATCGACAACGGCCTCCGGAACGCTGTATCGTTCCGGTTCTCGGAAGACGAGGGAAGGCTTGCGGAGAACCTCGTCTTCATCGAACTCAAGAAGCAGGGCCACGAGATCTACTACTGGAAGAAGCAGGGCGAAGTCGATTTCGTCGTCAAACATCCCGACCGGTCGCTCTCGGCAATCAACGTCTCGTATACGGATGCCCTCCCCGCCCGGGAAGAAAAAGCGCTGCTTGAATTCGCAGACCTTCACGGCTCCGGGGTGCGGGAGTGCATACTTCTCACGAAAGACACGGAGAAGAGGGAAGGGACGGTCCGGTATGTCCCGCTCTGGAAGTGGCTGCTTGGGGCTGGTTGACCGGGCAGGGGGCGGCACCCTCCCGGGGATTTTGCAGGGGTTGATCCGGGTCCCCACCAACAGACTGTGGTATTTCAGGATCGTTTCCGGCAGTCCGGGTCTCTCGCCCCAGCACCGGCGCCGGGGGCTTTGTGTGTCTTCTGCCACACTTCAGTATATTAAGGACATAACTTAAAGTTACAACGCACCATCCGCAGTAAGAAACTCCTCTCTTTGAATAATCAATGACCGCAAGATCTTTGTACTTTCAGCGAAAAACCCTTATTATGCCCCTCGTCAACGGTTTCGATGACCGCTCGATCCTCTCGATCGGCTATCTCGGTATTGTCGCCGGTGCCTACGACTCTCTTCGCATCGCCGATGTGATCGATACCGCTCTCCCCAAGACCCGTCACCATCATCTCAGCCATTCTCAGGTCATCAAGGCAATGGTTCTCAACGGTCTCGGGTTCATCGAACGCCGCCTCTATCTTTTTCCCGAGTTCTTCGACGATATCGCCGTTGAACGTCTCCTCGGCGAGGGCATCACGCGCGAACATCTCAATGACGATGTGCTCGGTCGAACCCTGGACACGGTCGCAGCCTACGGTCCAACCGAGTTATTCAACGAAATCGTTGCACACTGTCTGATCCCGACCGAGTTCGGCTCGCACTGCATCCATGTTGATACCACCAACTTCAGCGTTACCGAGGCGTATGAACCCGACTTCAATGCAGGCGAGATCGAGATCACCTATGGCCATCCAAAGGACGGCCGGTGGGATCTCAAACGTTTTGTCCTCGGGATGGCCTCGAATCAGTACGGGGTACCGCTCTTTCTCCAGACATTTTCCGGCAACGAATCGGATAAAAAGGCGATCCTGACGACCATCGAAAACCTCAAAGAGAATCTGAAATCCGATGAAAAAGTCTACCACGTGGCCGATTCTGCCTTTTATACGACACAGAACCTGCAGACTCTGGGGCAGCACACGTTCTGGATCAGCCGGGTACCGGCCACGATCACCGAGGTGCAGAACCTGATCCGAACAGACGGTCCGTTCTCACCGTGTGCCGATGAACGATACGCCTATTGCGAGTATTTCAGCGAGTATGCCGGTATCAAGCAGAAATGGGTGTTGTACCGCTCGGCACCGATGTACGAACGCGAGGAGAAGACGTTTGAGAGGAACCTCAAGAAGGATCTGGACCGGACAAAGACGTCTCTGCGAAAACTCTGCGCACAGGAGTTTGCCTGCGAACCGGATGCGCGCACCGCAGCCGGGGCATGGCAGGAAAAGTATCCAATGTACCGGTTCAGCGAACTCGAGATCACCACGATTTCCCGAAAAACCGAGAAGAAACGAGGCCGGCCGAAGATCGGGGAACCGGTCGTTCTGTCGTATAAGATCGCTACAGAGATCGAACACAATAGAGAGGTGGTCGAAGAGGAACGACGGGTCCTCGGGAGATTTGTCCTGGCAACGAATGATAGGGGGATGTCTGCCGACGAACTCCTGACGAACTACAAAGGACAGGGGGCGGTGGAACGGGGTTTTCGGTTTCTGAAGGATCGATCGTTCAGGGTTGCGGAGGTGTTTTTGAAGAAGATTTCACGGATCCAGGCGCTGGCGATGATCATGGTGCTCTGTCTGTTTATTTACTCGATTACGGAGTTCAGGTTGAGGAGTGAACTGGAACGATCCGGCGAGACGGTCACCAGCCAGACGAAGAAGCAGACAAGGCGCCCCACGATGAAATGGACCTTCTTCCTGTTTCGGAGAGTGAGGGAATTCGTGGTGGTCGAGGAAGGGAGGAGAGTGAAACGAGTCGCAAACCTGAATGAGGAGTTGAGGAAGATACTGAGATTGCTTGGGAGAGAGTACGAAAATTACTACTCATGAAAAAATTGGTGCGGAATGTCGGATTCATCCCATCCGCCGCTCACAGATCACACTGAACAGTTACGAACTTTTATGCAAGGTGTGTGTAAAGTAAAAGAGTGATGCAGACATGGAACTGAAGAGGAAAGAAGAGATACTGAGTGCAATTTATCATTGTGTAAAATGCAAGTTGTGCAGCATTGCGAGCTTCCATCCTAACGCTGAATGGTTGCCGTTATGCCCCAGCGGGCAGTATTATGGCTATCAAGCGTTTTACGCACCGGGCAAGATGGAGATTTTCCGGGCGGTATTAGAAGGCGAGATAACAGAACCTTCGGAGGGGCTATTGAAATCGGTCTACGCCTGCACGGTATGCGGCGCGTGTTACGAGAAGTGCAAGCAGATAACAAGTGTGGAGCTGGGTGCACCAGAACTATTTGAAGAGATGCGAAGCGAGCTGGCAAGTAAAGGCTGGATTCTCGATGCACATAAATCTATTACGGAAAGGATAAAAGAGACGAAGAATGCGTATGGTGAGAGATATGAATACAAAGTCAATGAGGAAACGACCGACGGGAATGCGGACGTTCTCTATTACATCGGCTGCACCGCCCGGTATAGAGTGCCGGAGATTGCAGATGCCATGCTTGGAATATTCGATAAATTAGGGCTGAAATATCAGGTGATGGGTGAGGAATGGTGCTGTGGCTCGGTTTTATTCAGAACAGGACAGGTAGAAGCGGCGAAGGAGCTCGTGGCTCACAACGTTGAGGAGATAAAGAAGAGCGGCGCAAAGACCGTTGTTTTTACCTGTCCCGGCTGTATGAAGACTTTCGAGAAGAATTATCCTGATATGGGTGTCGAACTGGTGCATTCCACGCAGTTTTTAACACGGTTGGGTAATATAAACCTGAAGAAGCGAGAAATGAAAGCAGCGTATCACGACCCGTGCCATTTAGGGAGGGATTTAGGCATATATGAAGAGCCGCGCGCGGTGTTAAGTGAAGTGGCCGACATAAAGCCAATGAAGCGCGAAAGGGAGCAAGCGTGGTGCTGTGGCTCAGGTGGCGGCGTGAAGTCGGCATTCGATGACTTCGCACTGTGGAGTGCTACCGAACGGCTGAAAGAGGCGAAAGAAGCGGGTGCCGAAGCACTGGTGAGTGCATGTCCGTTCTGTAAACGGAATTTAAAGGAAGCGGCGGAGAAAGAAGAAATAGAAGTGTATGATGTTGTGGAGCTTGTAAACATGTGTTTGGAGGGGTGATTGCGATGAACGAATTGTTTCCAAATTTTGTAAAGGAACTGCAAGCGATAGTAGGGGAAGCGAATGCGACTGACGACCTCGCAATATGCACATCGTATTCGAGAGACCAGCACTGGCATTTTGTGCCCGCGAAGAACCCGGCTTGTATCGTGCGACCCGGGACTAAAGAAGAAGTGCGAGCGGTTTTGATGCTTGCAAACGAGCATAAAATACCGGTAATTCCGTATAGCACGGGAATAAACGTGCGTGGCTTGACTATCCCGGTTCACGACGGCAGTATTTTGTTAGACCTGTCAAGGATGAACCGCATTGTGGAGATAAACCCCGAGATGAAGACCGCGACTGTGGAGCCAGGAGTAACATTTGGCATGTTACTGGAGCAGACGCGGAAGTATAAACTAAGGCCCGCATTCCCCGATGCACCCCTTACCGTGAGCGTACTGGCAAATTACTACCTGCGCGGGATATACCAAACTTCGGCTACGGACGGCCACGACCACACGATTTCGTATGAGATGATCCTGCCGAACGGCGAGACGTTAAAAACGGGTTCAAGAGCGCTTTCTGAGATGCCTTATTTCCGGTACGGCGTGGGTCCGGACTTTGCTGGTATGTTCTGCGCACATCCCGGTACGTGCGGAGTGGTAACCGAATTAACAGCGAAACTGTACCGGCTGTATGTCAACAGGAAAGAGTACTTCATTGGTTTTGACGATGTGGGCACGCCGGCGAAGTTCATTTACAATTTGATGAACGATGAATTAGCAGCAAGTATCAGGTTAGTGGACAACCAGAGCTGGTTAAAAGGTATCTTTGGCACTTTTGATTACGCATACGAGAAGCTGCCCAAGTTCGTGCTGTGCGTGCTGGTAGAAGGTGTGGACGGTATATTCGAGGCGAAAGATAAGCTGGTTCGTGAGTATATGAACGAATCAGGCGGGAAGGTGCTGGAATTACCGGAGGAGTTCGCCCGAACATTCGAGGATGAGAGTCTGGGCGGTGCGGAGAAGAGCTGTATGGTGTTTGGCCTGCAGGGGAAGGGGAACTACCATTGCATCGGCTTATACGGGCCTTTGACGCTGGCTGCAAAGTATTATGAAGTGCATGAGAAGACGGCGTTGGAGGTGGGGATACCCGGGGACCACATTCATTTCTATATAAATCCGATATACAGTTTCCACGGGCAGCTCTGCTATTTCGAGCTTGATGTGTTTTACGACGGAAGTGAAGCGGGATTCGGCGAGAAGTTGAGAAACTATAACGAGAAGCAATTTCACCGGCTGCTTGATATAGGTATCTATGGCTGGTTCAGACCATATGCTGGTATAATAGAGCCGACAGCGGAAAGAATAGGGTATCTTGCCGAGGTCTGGAAGGAGTTCCTCCGTGTTCTGGATCCGAACGAGATAATGAACCGGGGGAAGCTGTTCTGAAGATAGTATCTGCTGCACGGAAATCAGTAGATTCTTGAAGAGACCTCGATAAACTCATCATAGGTCATGTAGAGAATATAACAGGAAACAGAAGACGAAAGCAATTCGTAACTGTTCAGCCTATCATCAACTTTTTTCGTTCTAATGATTAATTGTTGCACAATTCAGAAATAGAGCCCCAATAACCGTTATATCTTTATATAATTTCACTTTGCGAACCCCTTTCAAAAGTACCACTTAATTATATCATTAAACCCTAGACTCCCGGAAAAGTTAGGCGCATTGTTCCACCAATCCCGTGATAAATCTCTTTTTTTCGGAAATATCTCTGTAATCCTATTAGAATCGAAAGGCCAAGCGGATCGCAGTGCCTAAATTTTATAGGCACATTACGCCTCAGTAAGCCGGACATAAAAGGGAGAAAGGAAGCGAATAATGGTGAAAGGAGCCACTATCGTGAGAATAGATGGTCCCGTGCGCCTAATCGCTACGGGAGGTTAGGTTAATACATCTCGGTGATT
>DASQ01000137.1 GCA_002503885.1 Methanoculleus marisnigri
GGCGGTTCTCCTGATGCGTGGCATAATGCTGCCGGACGTTGTACAGTCCTACATTGTACATGCTTTTAGCATGGTACGCGAGCGTGTCGAGGATCCAGAACGTCTTCTGGGGAAGGCGCAGATAGTTGCTGACGACTCGCAGTGCCATTACCTCTTATCTTTGGGGCTCATCTATCTATAAGGTAACTCCCGCGGGGCGAAAGTGTACGGGGCGTGATGCGGGCAATTCCTCCCCCGGTTGAAACCGGGGGCCTCCTTGCCCGTCGCATGTGAAGGTCGAAGGCCTTCGCTATGAGGCAAACAGAGTAATCAAAACGGGAAAATATCACGGTGCAGTGGACCGTGGGACTATCGCCACGCGGGGAGGGGCTGACGGGGAGGGGGGATGCTCCCCTCTCCCCTCTCCCCTGTCTCTACTCGTCAACTGACGTCTACAACCCCCACCCCACCCGGCCTCCGGCCTCCTCAAACGCACCTTCGTTGCTCATGCTCCGGCCCTATGGCCCATCGCACCCCGCCCCCCCGGGCGGGGGCAGTCATGGCGATATCCCCCTGGAATCCGTGTCTGGGACGCAATCGATGACTCTCCTGAGAGCGTCTCAATAAGGCCGAAATTTGAGCGCCGAAGTTTTCCCACCCTCGGGGCCGGTGCGCGGCGATGCCCGCCCGGGGCTGCTCGCCATCACCGATCCGGGCAAGCGGGGGTGACGCTCTGGAGAGCGGGTACCAGCAGCCGGCACGCGGGGAAACTGTATTATCGGACCATCACCAATCCCTATATATGGAATCCTGCCGGGAAATCGAACTAGAGGGTCATATCATCGACTCAGGCATTATGACTCTCGTGTTCGATAGGATCATGGATATGGGGGGAGAATTCGAGATCCTCACGTTCAATGTCGGGAAGCAGAAGACGGACACCAGTTACGCGCGGCTGCGCGTGGCAGCACCCACCGACTGGCAACTTCGCGCCATCCTCTCCGAGCTGCATCGGCTCGGCGCACGCACCCCCGAGATCAGCGACGTCACCCTCGTACCGGCAGAGGGCGACCGGATCCTTCCGAAGGGGTTCTACTCGACGACCAACCACCCGACCTTCGTAAAATACCAGGACGAATGGCTGCCTGTCGAGCGTATCGAGATGGACTGCCATATTGTAGTCGACGAGAAGGAGAAGCGCGCACTCTGCACCCCGATATCGAAGATCAAGGCCGGCGATGCCGTCGTCGTCAGCGAGGCCGGGGTCCGGGTCGTCTACCCCGAGCGGCCGAGGAAGGTCAGTACGTTTGAGTTCATGCACGGGACCGTCTCGTCGGAGCGGCCGAGCGAGGCGATCATCGCGAAGATCGCCCACGAGATCCTGGAGATGAAGCAGAAGGGGGAGAAGATCGCGCTTGTCGGCGGCCCTGCCATCGTCCATACGGGAGCAGCCGACGCCCTTGCGAAGATGATCCGTGAAGGCTACATCGACGTCCTCTTTGCAGGGAACGCTCTCGCCACTCACGACATCGAGTCAAACCTCTTCGGCACGTCGCTCGGGATGGACGTCAAAACGGGTACGCTCATCACCGGCGGCCACAAGCACCACATCTGCGCCATCAGCGAGATCATGCGTGCCGGGTCTATCAAGAACGCGGTCGACCAGGGGATCGTCACCGGGGGGATCATGTACGAGTGCGTGAAGAAGGGCATCCCGTTCGTGCTCGCCGGCTCCATCCGGGACGACGGACCGCTCCCCGACACGATCACGGACGTCGTGGAGGCGCAGGACGCCATGCGCCGCCACATCCACGACGTCGGGATGGTGGTGATGGTCGGGACGCTTCTCCACTCCATCGCTGTCGGGAACTGCCTCCCTTCATACGTTAAGACCGTCTGCGTCGATATCAACCCCGCATCGGTGACAAAATTGATGGATCGGGGGACGACGCAGGCGATCGGTGTCGTAAGCGATGCGGGAACGTTCCTTCCGCTGCTTGAGAAGCAACTGAAGGAACAGGAGAAGTGCTAGCGGGTGAGCGGCATACAGAACGGCTCTTCCTGATCCAGCACGAACTCCCACTCTTCTTTGCACCCGCACTCCGTCTCTCTTAAGGCACGCAGGAGCCCGACATCGCCGGTCAGCGAGTAGTCGCCGATCCCTTTCACGATCGGGCCGTCGCAGGCACCGCAGTTGTGCGGCCCCCGCATCTGCCCGCCGCCGACGGGGTCGCAGAGGATATGCACCGGTGAAGCGATCAGCACGTCAAGGACGCTCCAGAGGTACGGCGGTCGGTATGCCTGCTGTTTCCAGAGCCGTTCGACCTCGGTCCTGCTCTGGACGGTGCAGAGGTTCATGGAGATGCTGTCCGCAACGGAGGCAATGTCCTTGATGGAGCGTATCATGTCGTCGCGCGCCTCGCGCTCGGTCAGGAACGGTGGTTTCATCAGCAGGTAGGCTTTCATGCCCGCGCCGGCGGCGTGCGCAACCGTTGCGGCACGGAGAAAATCGGCGTAGGAGAATCCTTTGTCGATGCTCCTCTCCCTGATGAGGTCGTTCGTGGTCTCAAGGCCCACGGCAACAGAGAGCGGTCGTGTCCAGGCGCCGGTATCGATGCCCTCCCGGAACTCCCGGAGCGCATCGATCTCGACATACTCGGGCCGTGTCTCGGCGATCACGACCTTGCCCCGGAACGCCTCCGCGACGGCGCGCCGGACGGCGGGGGGCACCTCGTCGGGATCGAAGAAACTCCCCGACGTGAAGATCTTGAGCACCTGGTAGTCCTCGTCGGAGAAATTCTCTTTCACCCAGCGGACCTGGCGGATCATCCGTTCGGCAAGTTCGTCCCGGGGGAGGTCCGGGTAGCGCTCGTGCCGGTAGCCGCACATACGGCACCGGTTCCAGGAACACCCGCCGCTCCGAAAGATAACCGTCAGCGTATCGAGGATCTGCCCCCCATAGAGGTCTTTCCCGCGCCAGGACGCCAGCGGCTTCTCAGTCAATTTGGATAGCATTATACCTCATATTCGTTGATGTACTGGTATGAAAAGGATCGCATGGCTGACGCTCATCGTTGCGATGATGCTCGTCAGTACGGCATCAGCCGCGTACGTCGCAATCAGTGCTCCACAGACGGTATACGTCGGCGAACCGCTCGAAGTCACCGGCACCACGATTGTAGGGGGGCTCCCCAGGCCTTCGCTCGATCCAGGGTTCAGCACGGAGATCATCTTATACGTTCTCAAGCCAGGGAAGAGCGAAGTAGGCAGGAAGACGATCATCGTGCAACAGGACGGTTCGTTCTCCGCGGAATTCGAGACCACCGGTCTTGAAGCCGGGACATACTCGATCGAGCTCATCGACCCCACGCTCTCCACCTTCGGGAGCAGTTCGACGAAACAGCGGATGGTCACCCTGGTCGACCGGTCCGGGAGTCTCACGATAACCTCTCCGCTCAACCAGGACTTCGACGGCACCCTCGATCTCCGGGGCACGATCGGTGATATCGGGGACGCGGGCGTCCAGATCGAGGTCGAGCACGACGGTGCCGTCGTCTACGGGCCGAAGTACGTCGCGACCGGCAAGGACGGGGCGTTCTCTACGGAACTGCCCATCTCTGCCGGGGGCTCGTACGAGGTCACCTTCTCCGACGCCAAAGGCTACATCGGCAGCGTCGTAGTTGTGGTGACCGGTACACCGGGTCCGACGCCGACGCAGGCGATGATATCGGCCAGTGCCCCCGCCACACGATCTGCCCCGGCGTACTTCGAGGTCGACACCCGGAGCGGCACGGTGACGATCGCAACCTCGGCCGGGATCAACTGGGTGGTCGATTACATCGACGAGGATAACATACTCCATGAAGTGGACGAGAAGGGCATGCTCGATCCCGAGACCGTAGATGTTGCAACACGGGGAGGTCCGGTCTACGTCAAGGTCTACCCTAAGAGTTACACCGACAGCGGAACGGTGCAGGTCTCGGCCTCGAATGCCGACTCGGTCAGGGTGAGCCAGACCGCGCCCGGTCTCTTCGGGGACGCGACCCCCACCCCCGCCCAGGCTGCGCCGGTCCCGGTGATGCTGGCACTCCTCGCGCTTCTCGTGGTCGTCCTCGCACGTCGGGGATGAACAACCTTTTTTTATCTGCCGACTAATAGATAACGGCGAGCCGGGATAGTCTAGTCCGGGAAGGCGGTGGCCTTGAAAGCCACTGGTGCCTGGCACCTCGGGAGTTCAAATCTCCCTCCCGGCGCTCAATGTTCACATTCGAACCGCGGCGAAAAGCGTGGCACCTTTCTTTTGATCTCTTTTTCATGCAGAGCTTAGCCGCACTGCCTGTTAAGGACCGAGAATTCCATCATGCCAAAGGAGCCTATGCGTACAACTCAATCGCCCGTGGACTCAAGGAAGGCTCGATAAGAGCGACATCGATCTCATCGAGGAATTCATCGCCGAACTCAAGGCGCAGAGGGGTATCGGCACTCTCCGGGCAAACAAGCGTCTGCGTCCTCGTCAACCGGCGCCGCTTTATCGGCCCGTACCGCGACGATATCGCCGGGCGGTGTAAAAGGGTTAGATGATCTTTGTACCCCAGAGCGTACTCTCGTAGCGTTGGGCTTTCTCGCTTCCCCGGGTGCAGTAGAACTGGTATTTCAGGCCCATCTTCTCCGCAACCGGGCAGGTGGGGCATAGACAGCTCTTCTCTTCGGAGATGCACATGAAACTCTTCCCGGTATTGCAGAAGAGGCGTTCATCTGCATTCTTCGCACATGAGGTGTACGTCGGGCAGCCGGGGCAGGTGCATGCCGCTCGGTTGCTCTCCATCATCTTCATCTGCTCTTCGGGCGGCATCTCCCGCATATTCTGCATCAGCATCTCGAACTTGTCCATAGGCGTTCCTCGCGGTCCATAGTGAGGCATGATTATTTAAAATCACCGGCTCGGCTCCAGAACCGCAGCGTGGGGGATCCGGTGCACCACGATCGCCCCGGTGCGCACTAAACGCCCTCGCAGAGCCCCGTTTCGCCAAAACGTTCATTAGATATCGGAAGAATACACCGTGTCCAAACACGGTACAGAGGAGAAGAAAATGGAGACGAACCAGCAGCAACTTGAAGAGAAGAAGATGGTCCTTTCGATGTGCACCTGTAAAAAATGCCCCACCTGGGTGGAATGCGGCGAGGGGGGTGGATTTTGCTTCGTCACGATCGGGAAGAGCGCCTGCATATCCGAAGAGAAGGGATGTATCTGCGGAGGATGCCCGGTACACGAAAAGATGGGGCTCAAGCAGATCTACTACTGCACAAAAGGGTCGGAACAAACTCAGTTGGGACAGTAATCTCAGGAGAGGGAGATGATGACCCGCTACCGGTGCAATGTCTGCAATACCTTTGAATATGACACCCGGCGTGGAAACTCCCTCACCCGGATCAAACCCGGCACGGAGCCGGAAGATTTTCCCGAAGACTGGAAGTGCCCGATATGCAGTTCCGATAAGACCCACCTCAAGCCGATCCGGGACGAGGAGAAAGCGCCCGGAGAGACGAAGGTCTTCACCTGCCCGGTCTGCGGGGCGAGGACCGAGGTCTCGGTCACTCACCTCGACCACAAAGACCTCGAAGGCTACCTCGGCGAATGGACGAGGCGGTCAGACGACCTCGAGGTCTGGATGGCGGATATCCATGCAATATCCGCGTCCGGGGAATCTCTCATCGAGCCGATGCGCACGAAACTCCCGGTGGTCTCCTGGGACGACATCCTGATCAAAGGCGCCCAGATCGCCAGGCTTCCCCTCAACGAGGACGTTCCCGTCACCACCCGGACGATCATCGGGCCTGCGGCGAAGCAACCGCTCGTGATCGAGACCCCGATCTACGTGACGCATATGTCGTTCGGCGCCCTTTCCCGGGAGGTGAAGATCGCGCTCGCAAAAGGAAGCGCCGCCGTCGGGACGGCGATGGGGTCGGGCGAGGGCGGGATGCTGCCCGAGGCAAGAGAGCACGCCTACCGTTACATCCTCGAATACGTGCCGAACCGCTACAGCATCACCGAAGAGAACCTGCGAGCCGCCGATGCCGTCGAGATCAAGCTGGGGCAGTCCGCAGAGCCCGGTATGGGCGCCCGTCTCCCGGCCGAGAAGGTCACCCCCGAGATCGCCCGGGTCCGGGGCTACCCGGAAGGCACCGACATCGTCAGCCCCGCGACGTTCGAGGATATCAGGAACCGGGACGATCTGAAGGCAAAGGTCGATTGGCTCCGCGAAGTCTCCGGCGGAAGACCCATCGGGATCAAGATCGCGGCGGGAGATATCGAGGACGACCTCGACGCCCTGCTGTATGCCGGGCCCGATTTCATCACCATCGACGGCCGCCCGGGTGCGACCGCCGCCGCTCCGAAGTACGTCAAGGCGGCGACCTCGGTCCCGACGATCTATGCCCTCTTCCGTGCCCGGCGGCATCTCGACCGGCGGGGAGCGAAGGACGTCTCGCTCGTGGTGACCGGCGGGTTGCGTATCTCCTCCGATTTTGCCAAAGCACTGGCACTCGGTGCCGATGCCGTTGCCATCGGGAGCGTCGCGCTGATGGCCTGCGCCTGCCAGCAGTACCGCCTCTGCGCCACCGGTGCCTGCCCGGTCGGCGTCACCACCCAGGACCCGGAGCTGCGGAAACGATTGAAGGCCGAGATCTCGGCGAAGAAACTGGAGAACTACCTCCGGGTATCCACCGAAGAACTCAAGCAGTTCACCTGCCTGACTGGGAACAGCGACGTCCACGCCCTCGGGATACGGCATATCTGCACGACGAACTCTGAGATCTCGAACCATACGGATATCCCGCACGTATAGCAGCCGGCGTTGCGCCGTGCGGGGAAAACCTGATATAAGGCGGAGCTGTGTGTAGCACAGTATCCCGAATAGAAAGAGGAGGGTGAGCATGGCGCGATGGCGATGTACGGTCTGCGGATACATCTATGACGAAGCGATCGGGGACCCCGAAGGTGGGGCACCTGCAGGAACGGCGTTTGCAGCGCTCCCCGACGATTGGCGGTGCCCGGTCTGCCGGGCAGGGAAGGACGCGTTTGTACCCGCGCCGGAGAAGAAGCCCGAAGGCGAAGGAGAGACGACCGTCTCTGACGTCATCGTCGAAGAGCTCGCACGATGGGGAGTGACGGTGGCTTTCGGCATCCCGGGGACGTCGTCGCTCGGGATCGTCGATGCGATCCGGAAGAACCCGGCAGTTCGGTATATCGTCGTCCGCCACGAAGAGAATGCCGCGATGGCCGCCTCGGCCTACAACAAGCTGACCGGGGGAATCGCCGCCTGCGTCACCATTGCAGGTCCGGGTGCGACGAACCTTGCGACCGGGCTCTACGATGCAAAAGAAGATCGGGCGTCGGTCATTGCGATCAACGGCCAGGTGGAGTTCCAGTACACGGGGCCGGGTGGGTTCCAGGAGATCGACCAGGACGCCTTCTTCCGGCCGATCGCGGTCTTCAACAACACCATATATGATAAAACCCGGACCGTGCACCTCGTCACGACTGCACTGAAGTACGCGTTTCTCCGGCGGGGCGTCGCCCAGCTCTCGGTTCCGAACAACATCCAGAAAGAAACGCTCGCATCGGGGTTTTGCACCCGCGAGTCCTGCCTGCCGTCCCTCGACATCGTCCCGGTCGATGCCGATCTCCGGCGGGCAGCCGATCGGATCGACGCGGCGGAGCGGCCGGTCATCCTTGCCGGGTGGGGCGCCTACGACGCGGCCGGGAGTGTCGTCGCTCTCGCCGAAAAGATTAAAGCGCCGATTTTGACGACGTTCCGGGCAAAAGGCATCGTTCCGGAGACCGAACCGTGGTTTTTGAGCATCCTCGGCGATGTCGGTACACCGTCGGCCAGGAAGCTCGCGGACGGGGCGGACCTGCTCATCACCCTCGGTGTCGGGTTCTCGAAACTGACCGGTGTCCCGGAGGACGTGCCCCTCATCCAGGTAGATGTCGATCCGGAGAAACTCGGGAAGGGTCCTGAGGGAGTGATGCTGTACGGGAACTGCCGGTACGTGCTTCCGAAACTGCTGGAACGCATCCGGGGACGGGACGACCCGACGGCGCTCCGGCAGATCGGGGCGCTGAAAGAGGAATGGGACCGTCAGCGCGACGGGGAGGCGGATGCTGCGGCGGTGCCGCTCCGTCCGCCGTACATCATGAAGGTGCTCTCGGAGACCCTGCCGGACGACGCGGTCATCTCCGTCGACGTCGGGGAGAACTGCTGGTGGTTCGGCCGGAACTTCCGGATGAAGCGGCAGCGGATGGTCATGTCGGGCTACCTCGCGACGATGGGGTTCGGGTTCCCGGCTGCGATCGCGGCGAAACTCGCCTACCCGGAGAGGACGGCGGTCTGCATCACCGGCGACGGCGGGTTCTCCATGGCGATGGCTGATCTCGTCACGGCGGTGAAGTACGATCTGCCGATGGTGGTCGTCGTGCTGAATAACCGGCAGCTCGCGATGATCCAGGTCGAGCAGATGATGGAGGAGTACCCAAACTTCGGGACGGATCTGCTCAACCCCGATTTCGTCGAGTATGCGGAGGCCTGCGGGGCGGCGGGCATCCGGGTGGATACGCCCGAAGCGCTCGGCCCGGCGATCGGGGAGGCGGTCCGGATGAACGTGCCGGTCGTCGTCGATGTAGAGACCGATCCGCGCCGGTTCTAAAAAAGAGGGGGGATCGGCCGCTCAGCCGGCCGAAACGCCCGCTTCAGGCCGTTCCCGCAGTATGGTCGATCGATGGACCAAAAGCCGGGAAGGTCAGGACGTTGCGGATGTTCGCCTGGGTGACGTTGCCCTCCATCTGCGGAGCGCTCACGCCCTGGGCGATCCCCTCGCCGAATTCGTCACTGGAAAGAGTGCACCGGAAGAAGAAAGCGCCGTCCAGTTCCTGGCTCGGGATGATCGGTTCGGCGGACTGGTAGTGGATGATCATCGTCTCTTCAGCGGTTGCATTCCCGGTCATGTTGTCGGTTGCATTCCCGGTCATGTTGTCGGTAGCATTCCCGGTCACGTTGTCGGTCGCGTTCCCGGTCACGTTGTCGGTTGCGTTCCCTTCGCTCATGAGGATGTTATAGTCGCCGACGACCAGGAAGGATCCGCCCGGAACGAACGTGCCGTTCTCGCCGCCCCAGGTGCCGGTCAGGTTCATGCCGCCTTCGGGGATCATGACCATGAACCCGCCGTCACGGACGACCCAGCCGTCCGGGGGCGCCGATTCGTTGGAGACGTAATAGGCGCGGTACTCGTTGCGCGGGTCGGAGCCGAAGGCCATTGCCGGCGGCAGGCCGGGACCAAACTGTTCTTCGAAGTAGGCGTCGGCCGCCTGCTGCTCTTCAGCGATCTCGGCGTCCGTCCGGTTCATGATCTCCATGTGGTACCACTCGGTGAGGTTCCCCTCCTCCGGCTGGACCGACGGGTCGTACTTGCCCGCACCCATGTAGACCAGCGTCTTCTCGAATCCGTCCGGCGTCGGGATGCCCTCCTGTGCGCTTGCACAGCCGACCAGACCGATGCAGAGGACGACGAGAATGGCCATGCCAATGCATGTTTTGTTCAGCATTCCAATATCTCCTGTGTGCTCTGGCAGCAGATGCACCCGGGTGTGTGATCGGATGAGGCCACCAGGACGGTGGCGGTCGTCGGCTTGACGGAGGGGTGCTTCGTACTTGCCGGCCGAAGAAGGAATACGGTAATATTTATTTCTATTTATATGCCTGAATATTTCCCGGGCATCTGTTGCATCCGCCGACACGGACACGTACGTGTTCACCCCACGGCAGTGGGCTGAGCCATGTTCTAAAATGGAGGGCGATGGCGGAAGAGGTCACCGCAAACTCGGTAGTGCTCCAGCATATACCTGATAATTGATCTCAGAGAATCCGGCCGAATTACGTTGCGCACCACCCCGCGTTCATGACAACAAATAACATGGGGAGAAGATTTCCCTTATCGGGCTCTGGTGAAGCCCTATTCCGGCTGTCATTCTTCCCCGATGAGATTGGTGCCGGACCTGGCCTGTTCCTGAGTTCGGCCTTTTTTCTCACGCATGCCCTCATGCCGTGGACCGTGGTGGCTATCGCCATGGGGGTGGGGCTGACGGGGAGGGGCCTCCTCCCCCGCCCAGGGGCGGGGGCAGTCATGGCGATACCCGGTGGAAAGCCGTGCCCCCGGGTTGCAATCAATCGGGAACACCCGGATGCGATCTCAACAACGCTATTAACAGTTGTTTCGTAGGGCACTACCGCAAACTCGATCAACCAGAGAATTTCTCCGACAATGACAGCATTTTGATCTTTTTCTTTTCCCCATCCCCGTCCATTGAGAACTACGCCTCCCATTAACGACCGGCATTATGGGCGGATACTCTAAGAAGTCCCTGCAGAACATCAAAGATATGAGGGGAACGGAGTCCGGGCAGATTGAAGGGCTTCGCGTCGCGGCTTCCCGAAGGGAAAAAGAATGTGATTACCGTTGTACGAGTCGCGACCGGCCAGAGGGAAGAAGCAGTGAGAGGATCACACCCTCCCGATGCTCACCCCCTCTCCCGCACGGGGCCGGGGAAACAACCCCGGCAGAGGCCATCAAAAATGTTTTTAAAGGATCTTCTCTCCCGCCTTCGGCCCGGGAGAGCACTCGTAGACCTCCCGGATCTTCATGACGAGGAGGTTCTTTGCCGGCGCCTTCGCCATCTTCGACCGGACGGTGAGCTGCATCTTCTCAAACTCCGGGCCTTCGGACCTGACCTCGACGTCGCCCTTGACCTGGAAGCAGCCCTTCGTCTCGGGTCCCCAGACGTAGATGGAGACCTTCGGGTTCTCCCGGACGTTTGCAAGCGTCTTCTGCATGAAGTTGTCCGCAATCCAGATCGTCTCGTCGTCGACGAGTTCCACGAACCCGATCGGCACCACGTTCGGCCACCCGTCCTTCGAGGCTGTAGCGACCGGGAAGGCCTTCATCGTCCGAAACGCCGTCTTCATCTCTTCAGTAAGTGCAACCATCAGTTTCCACCAATACAGTCTCTCGATTACAGGTTTATATAGTGATTTGTCAGAAAACTGTAGTTACGGCAGCAATGCTACAGATCCGTGACCCGGTTCCTCCCGCCGGGGTCACCCGCTCCGGCGCTCCGGTCCGATCCCCTGCGCGACGCAGTGTTTATCGATAGCGTCGAGGAACCGCCTGCCGTAGCGCTGTAGTTTCCCCTCGCTGACGCCGTAGACCTGGAGGAGCGCAACGCCGGTGCCCGGGTAGCACTTCGCCATCTCCTTGAGGCTCCGGTCGTGGAAGACGACGAACGGCGGCACGTGCTCGAGGTCGGCAACGACCTTCCGGAGCTGGCGGAGGCGGAGGAAGAGGGTCTCGTCGTAGTCATCCTCGACTTCCGGGGCGATGACGCCTTCCGGGCGCGGCTCTGTGAGCGGCACCGGGAGGTCGCCCGCGACCACCGCCCGGCTCCGGTCGTTTCGCATGAGGACCGGGTACCGGCCGCCGGTAGACGTGATGAACCCCTTCATGACCAGTTCCTGGATGAAGAGCAGCCACTGGTCGCGGGTGTATCCCCCTGAGCCGTAGGCGTGGAGGGCATCGTGCCCGTTCTCACGGATTCTCGCGCTCTTCGACCCGGAGAGCACGTCCGCGATGTAGGCCGCTCCGAACCGCTCCCCGACCTCGTGGATGCAGGCGATGATCGTCGATGCGACAGAAGTCCCATCAAAGACCTTCACCGGCGTCTCGCACCGGTCGCACCCCCCGCACTGTTCTTCAGGATAGGCCTCGCCGAAGTAGGCGAGCAGAAACTTCCTCCGGCACCCGGTGGTCTCGCAGTAGTCGAGCATCGCCCCCGCTTTCCGGTAGGCTGCGTCTTTGGCCGCATCAGTGCACTCCTTCTCGATGATGTACTTGATCGTGTTGTAGTCGCCCCGACTGTAGAAGAGGATGCAATCGCTCGCCTCCCCGTCCCTTCCGGCCCGGCCGGTCTCCTGGTAGTAGGACTCGATATCCTTCGGGAGGTCGGTGTGGATGACGAACCGCACATCGGGTTTGTCGATGCCCATGCCGAAGGCGACGGTGGCGCAGATGATCGTGGCGTCGCCGTGGGAGAAGGCCTCCTGGTTCTCTGCGCGGACGGCATCGGGGAGGCCGGCATGGTAGGGGAGGGCCGAAAAACCCTTGCCCCGGAGCTTCTCCGCGAGGTCTTCCGTCGCCTTCTGGGAGAAGCAGTAGATGATGCCGGCGTCGTCCCGGTGCTCGTTTAAGTATGCGACAAGCCGCGGGAAGTAGCGGGCCTTCGGCACCACCCGGTAGGTGAGGTTCTTCCGGTTGAAACTCCCGACGAACCGGGCGGGGTTCGAGAGAGCGAGCTGCACCACGATGTCGTTTCGGACGGCGGGGATGGCGGTCGCGGTCAGGGCGATGACGGGGACCGCGGGGAACCGCTCCTTGAGCACCCGGAGCCGGCGGTATTCGGGCCGGAAGTTGTGGCCCCACATAGAGATGCAGTGCGCCTCGTCGATGGCGATGAGCCTGACGTCCGACTGGGCAAGGAGCGAGAGGAAGAACGGCTGCACGGCCCGCTCCGGCGAAACATAGAGGACCCGGATGCGGCCTTCGCGGATCACCCGCTCGATGATCTTCTGCTCCCCGTAGCCGAGCGAACTGTTGAGCGTCGCCGCCCTGATGCCGTTTGCCCGGAGGCCGTCGACCTGGTCCTTCATCAGGGCGATGAGCGGTGAGACGACGACCGTAAGCCCCCCAAAGACGAGGGCCGGGAGCTGGTAGCAGAGGGATTTGCCGCTCCCGGTCGCCATGACGGCGAGGACGTCCTTCCCTGCGAGCACGGCGTCGATGGCCTCTTCCTGGTCGGGAAGGAACGACGTATAGCCGAAGTATTTCTCAAGAGCAGTGTGCTTTGCACCCATTGCATCACGGAGTCCGATGTGATACTACTGTTGACCGGGGTCCGGGATAGTGTTTGTCGTCTTTCTGCCGTACCTGCAAGTGTATATCCGCGGGAACCGCATCTACTAAACAGATGAAGAACATCGATATGACGATTGAGGAGAATGTCCTCACCATACGCGTGGATCTCGGAAAAGAGTTCGGCGTATCCAAGAGCGGGAAGTCGATCACGATCGCCTCCACCGAGGGCAACGTTGCGGTGCCGGGGCACGAGGATATCAAGATCGGGCTGAACATCTACCGGAAGAAGTAAGCGGGCATCGGTTTTCTCCCGGCGCTGGCGGCCCCAGGGGCACGGCTTTCCACTGAACTGCGCACCTGACGGTGCTCGAACTCCGCCTGCCCCTTCGGGGCACGCGTCGTTTATCGCCATGACTGCCCCCGCCCTTGGGGCGGGGGAGGAGGCCGAAGGCCGGGTGGGGTGGGGCTGATGAGATGCGCAGATCTTTGCGCGAGACAGGGGAGGGGGAGACCCCCTCCCCGTCAGCCCCACCCCCGCGTGGCGATAGCCACTACGGTCCACTGCATGGGGATATGCTCGAGGAAAAAGGCTGATCCCGGGGACAAACCGGGCTCAGCATCAACCTCATCGGGGTAGGGGAAGACCGAAAAAGGGCTTCAGCAGATTCTGTGATACGCGTCTCTCTTTCCTTCGCGTTCTCCGTGGCTCGCACCTGCGGTGCTCACGCTCCAGCCCTTCGGCCCGTCGCGGCTTGAAGCCTATGGCTTCTCAAGTTCCTATCCTCCGGGCAGTCGCACTTCATGTGAATCGTCAGTAGACAACGAGATCTCGCGCGAAAACGCGAAGTTCGTGTGGTTGTTGGTCACTTCCCTTCGCGCCCCAGAGCTACCTTATATGCTTCACGCCCGCCCCCCGGCGCACGCGAGCGTTCCGTGAACCTCCCGGACGGGGCAGCGGTCGCAGAGCGGCGACTTTTTGCAGACGGTCTTGCCCAGACGGACGATCTGGGCATGGTAGTCGTTGAAGAGCGCTACGTCCTCTTCGAGGTTCTCCGCAAAGAGACGCTGTGTCCGGTCGTAGGACGCCCCTTCGGGGAGGAGGCCGTAGCGCGAGAATATCCGGCGGGTGTAGGCGTCGACGACGAAGACCGGCTTTTCGCAGGCGTACAGGAGGATGGTATCCACCGTCTCCTTCCCGAGACCCCGGAGGGCGAGCAGGCGCTCGCGCAGGGCGCCGGTCTCCACGGCCGCCATCGCCGCCGGGTCCGCCCGAAACTCGGCAGCGTAGACCCGGGCAAACTCCCGGATCCGCCCGGCCTTCTGGTTGTAGAACCGGGACGGGACGATCAGGCGGGCGATCTCACCGGCATCCGCCGCGGCAAGCAGGTGCGGGTCGAGCATCCCGGCGTCCTGCAGGTTGCGGACGGCCTGCGCCGCGTTCGTCCAGGATACATTCTGGGCGAGGATGGCGCCGACCATCGTCTCAAACGGCGTTTCTGCCGGCCACCAGTGCTGGTGGCCGAACGCCGCGGAGAGGGTGCTGTAGATATCGAGCAGATCTTCGGCGAGGGGCGCCGCCATCACTGCCACCAGGATTTCGCGGCGATCGGCATATGCCAGTCGGTGCTGAAGGCCCGGTCGGTCACCCTGAGCCCGGGCGCAGCCTGCCGGCGCTTGAACTCCGCCTGCCGGACCATCCGGAGGACCTCCCGGACGGTTTCGGCCGGGTACCCGGCGGCGACGATCTCGCCCGGGGACTCGAAGCAGTCGATGTGGCGGTGGAGGATCGCGTCAAGGATGTCGTAGGGGGGGAGGATCTCCTGGTCGGTCTGGCCGGGCCGGAGCTCCGCGGAGGGGGGCTTCGTGAGCACCCGTCCGGGGATGACGGGACGCTGTGCGTTCAGCCACCGGGCGATCCGGTAGACCATCGCCTTCTGGACGTCGGCGATCACCCCAAGTCCTCCTGCCATATCTCCATAGAGGGTGGCATAGCCGACCGCGGCCTCCGACTTGTTCCCGGTGGAGAGCAGCATGGAGCCGAACTTGTTTGCGAGGGCCATCAGGACCACGGCCCGGATCCGGGCCTGCAGGTTCTCTTCGGTGGCGTCGGGGGCAAGCCCCGCGAAGACTCCCGCGAGGGCCCCGTCGAATGCCTCCATCATGGGAGCGATAGGAATGCACTGTACCTGGATACCGAGGTTCTCTCCAAGTTCCCGGGCATCCTCGATGCTTTCTATCGAGGTGTGGGGGGAGGGGAGGAGCACCCCGAGGACGTTCTCCGGCCCGAGCGCCTCTGCAGCGACGGCGGCCACGAGCGACGAGTCGATCCCGCCCGAGAGGCCGAGGAGGACCGATGTAAAACCGCACTTGTGGACGTAGTCGCGGGTGCCGAGCACCAGTGCCCGCCAGACCTCCGACTCGGGTGCCCGATCGTCGGGGGCGACCGCCTGCGGCACGGGGCGGGCAAGATCGACGGTCACGATACCCTCGGCAAAGGCCGAACCGCGGGCGATAAGGGTCCCGTCGGCGCTGAAGGCACAACTCCGGCCGTCAAAGATCAGGTCGTCGTTTCCGCCGACGAGGTTTGCCGAGGCGATTGCGACCCGGTGGTCCCTCGCGATCCCCGAGAGCGTCTCCTCCAGGAGGACCTGCCTGCCGACGGCAAACGGCGATGCACGGAGGTTAACGATCACCTCCAGGGTCGGGCCGCCGCACCGGATCTCCTCGCCGATAGAGACTCCGACAGCCCTCCCGCCGAGGCAGAGGATCCGGGGGCTTCCTGCCGCCGGCTCGAAGTAGCGGCCTTCATCGAGTACACTGGAGGAGGGACAGGCTTTGTGGAACGTCTCTCCTACCGCCCCGTCCCGGAGGAGGGCGGCGGCGTTGAAGAGCGGCCGTCCGGTGCCGGCGGGATTCGGCGCGGCAAAACCGACGAGGACCGGCGGTGCATCGGCAAGCCTGGCGGCCAGGTCTTCCAGGACGGTGAGGCTCCGCCCTATAAATCCCTTATCGAGCAGCAGGTCGCGGGGGGGGCAGCCGGGCAGGGAGAGTTCTGGGGTGACGATCAGGTCAGGTCGACAACGAGCCGCCTCCCCGACGCCTGCCGCTATCCTGTCGGCGTTGCCGGCGAGGTCGCCGACGACCGTGTTCACCTGGAGGAGTGTGATCTTCATGGTGGTTCCCGGATTATCCTGATCAGTAATGGCGGAACGGATGGCATATGCCTTTGCATGACCTTGTTCTCATGGAAAGGGAGCCGCCGACACCGGGCACGCCGTCCCCCCGATCAGATCCCTTTTAAAGGCCAAAAGTCAAAGCGCCTTGTGGAGATTATGCTGAGAGCATGCCGTGGAGCGGTATCCCCTGCTCGGAGTTCTGGAGAACCGGTTGCGTTCTGTATCCGTATTCGGGGGCGAGCAGCCTGATCTCCGTGCGCCGCCGGTCAGGGGATACCCGGCTCCTCCTGCTTGCGGCATCAACGCTCATCGCCTTCGCCGCAAACGCCGCCGGGCTTTTTGCCGGCATCACCGTCGTCCTCCCGCACCTGCTGTACCTGCCGATCGTGCTTGCCGCCTACTGGTTCCCCCGCCGCGGTATCGTCTTCTCGTTCGCTCTCGCCCTCGGGTACCTGGCGATGACCCTGCCCTTCGCCGGAGACGTCGGACTGGTCGTCTCAGCACTCTCGCGTGCGGTGGTCTTCGTCGCCATCGGCGCCGTCGTATCATCCCTCTCGCTCCGGTTGCGGGAGCAGGAAGAGCGGTATCGGGGGTTCTTCGACAACTCGGAGGCGGGAACGTTCCTCGTTGCACCGGGGGAGGCCGGGCCGCGTATCGAGGAGGTCAACTACATGGGCACCATGCTCCTCGGCTCCACGACGAAGAACCTGATCGGAGAACCTGTCACCGGATTCCTCGACGACCCCGGTGCTTGGGAAGCGTTCATGTCGGAGATCAACCGGAATAACACCGTCTACGAGTTTGAGACGACCCTCCGCCGCACCGACGGGGCTGCCGTCCAGGTGCTCGTATCGGGCGGCCGACTCCCCGACGGGCGGATCATCGTCACGATCGTCGATATCACCGCCCGCAAGAACGCCGAGGATGCGCTCCGCCAGACGAACGCCAAACTGAACATGCTGGGACGGCTCACCCGGAACGATCTCGCGGCGGCAATATCGGGACTCCTCGGGCGGATCGCCGGGGGGATGCGGCAGTTTGACGACCCGGCTGTCCGCCGGCACCTGGAGAGCCTGGAAGAGGATGCCCGGCTCGTGCAGCGCCGCGCAGAGATCAGCAGGGACTATCAGGATCTGGGTCTCCGGCCGCCGGGCTGGCAGCCGGTTCAGAAGGTTGTCCGGGAGGTGACGTCGTCGCTGCTGCTCCCCGGGATATCGGTCCGTCCCTGGGTGGAGCGGCTTGAGGTCTTCGCCGACCCGATGCTCGACCGGGTCTTTTCCAACCTGATCGAGAACGCTGCCCGCCACGGGAAGACTGTATCGCAGGTCGTCGTCACCTACCGGATTTTAGACGACGGGCTCTCGATCTGCGTCGAGGACAACGGTGTAGGTGTTCCCGAGGCGGAGAAAGAGAAGATCTTTACGTACGGCGTCGGCATCGACGGCGGGCTCGGGCTCTTTCTCGTCCGGGAGATCCTTGCCATCACGAATATGACGATCCGGGAGACCGGGACACCCGGTAATGGGGCGAGGTTCGTAATACACGTGCCCCCGGGCGGATACCGGATAATCTGAGGTGAAACCATGTTTACAAAGGTGCTCATCCCGACAGACTTTTCAGTTGCCTCCGCCGCCATGGCGGAGCGGGTCGGCGAGATCCCGGGCGTCCGTGAGGTAGTCCTCTTCCACGCCCGGATATCGGGCAGCAGGGATCCGGCCGACGAGGCGCTCCGCCGGATGCAGGAGCTGGTGCAGCGGCAGGGTATCCCCGCAGAGGTGGTGATAGCAGAGGATGACGGGACACCTGTCCCGGAGAGGATACTCCGGGCCGCCGCTGAGCGGGGTGTCGACCTGATCGCGATGGGCCTCAGGGACCAGGGCCTGCTCCGGAACCTCTTTTCAGGAAACGTTGCGGCCACCGTGCTCCGGGATACCCGGATCCACGTCCTGATCGTCCCGCAGTCGGGAGGGGGCAGGCCGCCGCTCTTTGCGCGGCTGCTGGTGCCGACCGATCTCGCGGCTCTGACGCCCCAGGTCCGCTCAACGCTGGAAGACCCTGCCGGGGACGGGACGGCGGTGCTCCTGCACGTCGTCGAACCGGGACAGGAGACTGAGCAGGAAGCAGGCAGCCGGCTCGCGGCTCTCAAAAGCGCTCTCTCTCCGGGAGGGCGTGAAATAGAGGCGCTTGTACGGTCGGGGAGCCCGGCGCGCACCATCTGTGCCGTAGCAGACGAGATAGGCGCCTCCGCAGTCATCATCCCGCGCATCGGGAAGCGTGATGCCGCAGGAAGCGCCCCGCTCGGGAGCGTTACGAGCGCCGTCCTCGAATGCGTAAAGCCGCCGGTGCTGGTGCTGGCGGTCTCGGTCCACCTGCGCATAGAGGTCCGGGAACTGCGAAGCGAGGAGTTCGCGCTCGCCGAGGAGATCTGGATCGACTACCACGGGTTGAAGGCAGACCCGGAGACTGACCGGATATTCGGGGTCTTCGCGAACGATACCCTCGTCTCCGTCGCCCGGTGCCGCCGGCACCCGGACGGCTACGAGGTGGATGGCGTCTTCACCCCGGCCCGGTTCAGGGGAAGAGGGTATGCCCGGAAGGCGATGGATGCACTCGTCGAGGCGTGCCAGCACGACATCCTGTACATGCACTCGGTCCGGAACCTCGTCGACTTCTACGCCGCATACGGCTTTATATCGATACCGGAGAGCGACCTTCCGCCGACCATCCGGGCGAGGTACGCGTTTGCTCTCGGCGAGATGGAAGGGGCGAACGTCCAGCCGATGCGGCGTGCTGCAGGTTCTTTCCGCCGATAGCCTGCACGCCCGGTTCAGTCGTCGTAGAGGTCCAGGGCTTCCGCGTCGTCGTCGATGTCGTCGGGGTACGGGAGATCGACGACAACCGATCCGTCTTCAAGGATGTCCCCGATCTCAATATAGATCCCTGCAGGAAATTCTCGTTCCTCTGTTCTGCCGTCAGAATGTTTAACACATGCCCACATGCTGTACCTCTGAAAGTCCATGGTTTCAGCGCTCCCGATGCACCCGGACCGGGCAAGGCCCGGACCCGGTGTATCCCCGGGAGTATGTTCCTACTCCAGTATCAGATAATAGTTAAATAAAGATTTTCCTGTTCAAATAGCCGGATAATACCTGAATATCCAGGATTTTCCAGGGTGTTGTGCGTAACAGCGCGTGTCGAAGGGGCGGAGTGATATGCCTCCCGGCACCGCCCGCCCCACCGGGATGGTGCACAGCCATATATATCGTGACAGCAGTCAGGACCCATATAGACTTTTTTTAGT
>DASQ01000077.1 GCA_002503885.1 Methanoculleus marisnigri
GATCAAGCGAGGACTGTACCGGAGTGCTCTGGGCACCCTGATCAACGCCGATGTCAACGGCGCTCTAAACCATTTACGAAAGGTAGCCGGTGATTCCGTGATCCCACGGATAATCGGTAGAGGCCGCGTCAACCGGCCCGTGCGAATAAGGACGTCTTTTGAACCGTCAACCTTCGCACCGATTAAATTGCAGCCCTGTGCCCCGCAAGGGGCCCCCGCTGCAAGCCCCCGGTTTTAACCGGGGGTAGTTGACGAACTGCATGGTATAGGCCTCCTACCCCGGCATGCCGGGGCGGACAGTCGGCGTCAGTGGTCTCACGGTATAAAAACCTGGTGCAGGGCGGACCGCCTGCAGGTGCCGGTGTGGCTCGTTCATCGCGGGTAATCCTGCCGCGGGTCGCCCGCCAAAAAAAGTATCCGTTCCCTGGACTCTTCGTCCAGGGTTATCTCTGCCGGGGCCGTGTCTCGACCCGCTCAGTCGTGATGACCTCGGGCGGGGGAGTCTCCTGCCGCTTCATGGCCTCCACCTCCTCCCGGCTCGGGGGTGTCATCGCCCCCGCCGACTGGATCAGGTCAAAGTCCGCTTCCCGGGGCCAGTTGTCCTCATCGAAGCCCCGCTCGTCGTCCAGCCGCTGCTTGTCGATGTTCACGACGAAATTGTCGTCCCCCGGGCGGTAGATCACGGCCTCGGGCGGGATCGCAAACCTCTTTGCCCCAACGCCGAGCATGCCGCCGTACTTGAGCACCAGGTACTGCACCTTGCCCTCCGGGAAGGAGACCCGCATATCCGAGATCTCCCCGAGGTCGTCTCCCTGCGGGTTGATCACGTTCTTGTCCAGGATGTCGTCGGCCGACATGAACCACTCTTCGCCGGCCGTCCGCGTCCTGCGCTCCAGAATTACCTCCGATCTCTCCTGCATCTTCTTCATCTCCATCGCCCCTTTCTCAGGCACGTCACCTGAGGCGGGGCGTGCACTGAGTGCCCGGAGTCCTTAAAATGGTTTTGTCCCTGCAGGCCCGGGACCCGCCCGACCCACCCTGCCCGTTTGCGGCGCAGAAGCGCACTCCGGCTGAATTAACCTGGAATGGGGGATTATATGGGAAGAGGTGCATCCTCCTTGCCCGGAACAAAATGAATGAAGTTATTACCGGGTGCGTCAATCCCCTCTTCATGGGGCCTACTGTCAGACTGGATCTCACCACGGTCCTCGAGGCAACAGGCGAGTTGCAACATTTTCTCGACCTGGGCGCTGCCCGCCTCCGGGCGGAAGGGCCGTTATCGCAAGAAGCGTCTGAGACGCTGATCTTTGGGCTGGCCGACGAACTTGAGGGCTACCTGCGGGCGATGGGCAGCAAGCAGGGGTCCGCCGGCATCAATGACCTGCGGGACTGGACCCGGACCTGGATCGACGAGCAGCAGGGAGCACTCGCGGAAAAACTCTTGCGGGAGGGTGCCCGCGAAACGACACCCTGAAACGGGGATGCAGGAGCCGGGGTAGCGAGTGCGGCAGGGTGCAGTGATTCGGGCCCAGCCATGCCGGAACCTTCGGCCGGGACCGATGCGGCGCAACCGCGCACACCCGGAGACCTGGTGGTGTTTGTTCAGCCCGGGGCAGAACGGAGCCCCTCCGGTCGGCAGTAACCCCCTGTTCCGGTGGGCCCCCCATGAACTGAATATTTATCACCCCCTATCACCCATGCGGCCCTGATGCCTCACTTCGACCTCTTCTTCAAGACCGAAGCGCTGCGGCAGAGGCTTGAGCCGCACCTGCGGCTTATCCCGCCGTTCTTCGAGTTCACGGTCCGGACAGGCACGCCGGAGGTCCGCTACTTCGACCAGAAGGACCCGATGTGGAAGGGCTTCCCTTTCCCGGTCCCGGAAAAGACCGTCTACGTCTTCGACGACGCGATCCCCGCCCGGGCGCTCGGGGGCGGGATGGATAAACGAGCGAGCGTCCGGGTCACGTCGCAGGACAGGGATGACGAGGCGATCGTCCTCCGCATCTGGCACGAGATCCTGCACGCGATCGGGCAGCCGGCCGACGACATGGCCTCGCGGGCCGCCGAGTGGCAGAGCATGTCTGAGAGGCTCATGTGGGCGGCATGGCAGTCGCTCTCCCGGCCGATAGACGTGCCGTTCTGGCACCGCAAATTCTACGAATGGTTGACGGAGCGGGTGGCCTCCGGTGCGGGGGGGAGGTAGGCCCTCTCCGGTCCCGGGTAAGCGTGCGGGGTTATCGTTATTGTATGAAGGAAATATTTTTCGATTATCCGAAACGAAGTGTCCCGGGGTTGAGATCGGCAGCATGAAGATGAGCGTTCGCCAGGTCCGCAAACGGCAACCTGCGGTTAAGGGGGGCGGGGAGGCCGACCGATGGATGGACGAAACACTTGAGTACCGGGGGAAGGGCTACTCATGGGCACCTGCCCTTCTCCTGAAGACCGGGGAGAGGGCGAAATCCACCACAGGGAATACAAGAGGATACCGGATGGCAGGAAACGAGCGCACGAGGACCCGGTGGTCCCGGTCATCACCGGTGTGGCAATGAATGTAACCGGGCGCACTCTGGTGGAAGAGGAGCCGGAGAGGGTACTGGAAGAGCTGGAAAAGATCGTCAATCGAAGTCCGGCCGTTGCGTTTCTCTGGCGTGCGGCAGAGGGATGGCCGGTCGAATTCGTATCCGATAACGTCGGCCAGTTTGGCTATACACCGGCCGATTTCACATCGGGCCGCATTCCCTACGCCCGGATCATCCACCCCGGGGACCTGGAACAGGTAACGGCGGAGGTCTCCCGGTACAGCCGCGAAGGGCGCGACGAGTTCGTTCAAGAGTACCGGGTTCTCACAGCATCCGGCGAAGTTCGCTGGCTTGACGATCGAACCCGGATCCGCCGCGATCAAAACGGCACCATCACTCACTACCAGGGGATTGTGCTCGACATCACCAGGCGCAAGCAGGCGGAAGAGGCGCTGCAAAAAACCCGCGCCGGGCTGGAACGGCGGGTGGAGGAGCGCACCGCCGAGCTGGCCCGGGTCAACCGCACGCTCAACATTCTCCGCGAGTGCAATCAGGCTGTCGTGCGGGCCACGCAAGAGCCTGCGCTTCTGCAGGAGATCTGCCGCATCATCGTACCCAAACTATTCTGCGATTAGGGAT
>DASQ01000086.1 GCA_002503885.1 Methanoculleus marisnigri
GCCCTATGGGAGGAAGCGGCGGATCAAGCGAGGACTGTACCGGAGTGCTCTGGGCACCCTGATCAACGCCGATGTCAACGGCGCTCTGAACCATTTACGAAAGGTAGCCGGTGATTCCGTGGTTCCACGGATAATCGGTAGGGGCCGCGTCAACCGGCCCGTGCGAATAAGGACGTCTTTTGAACCGTCAACCTTCGCACCGATTAAATTGCAGCCCTGTGCCCCGCAAGGGGCCCCCGCTGCAAGCCCCCGGTTTTAACCGGGGGTAGTTGACTAATACTCCACAGCCAGAAACGGTATCAGGATATTTCCATGAAACCAACGCAGCCAGTCAAACCGAATGCGGATGTAACGGCACTCCTTCTGTCCATGAGCAGGACCGGCTTCCAGGGAAGAAAACTCGGGGAGTCGCTCGGCGTCTGGACCAGGATGGTCGAAGATCCGGACTGCACGATATTCATGGGGCTGTCGGGGGCGATGATCCCGGGAGGTATGCAGAACATACTCATCGAACTCGTCAGGCACCGCTACATCGATGTCCTGGTCTCGACGGGTGCAAACATCTTCCATGACACCTGCGAGCACCTCGGTGTCCGGCACTACCTCGGCCACCACCACGCAGACGATGCGGCACTCTTCGAGAAGGGGATAGACCGCATCTATGACGTCTTCGCGTATGAAGAGGAGTTCCGGAGTATCGACGCGAAGATATCGCGGTTTGCCGACGAGATCGCACCGTTCCGGGGTTCCTCGCGGGAGTTCATCCGGCTCCTCGGGAACTGGCTTCGTGAGCACAGGCCGGAGGGACAGTCGCTCATCGCCACCTGTGCCGAGTACGGCGTCCCGATCTTCATCCCCGCCCTCGGCGACTCATCCATCGGCATCGGCCTCGTGATGGCGCGCAGGCGCGGGGTCGACGTCGATATCGACCAGCTCGCCGATACCGACGAGATCACGCGTATGGTCGAGGAGTCCAAGAAGACCGGCGTCATCTACATCGGCGGCGGCGTGCCGAAGAACTTCATCCAGCAGACCCAGGTGATCGCCTCGATCCACGAACAGAACCTCGGCGGACATGCCTACGCCGTCCAGTACACCACCGACGCCCCTCACTGGGGCGGGCTTTCGGGGTGCACGTTTGAGGAGGCGATCAGCTGGGGCAAGGAGGCAGTGGAGTCCCCCCGTGTCCAGTGCTTCTGCGACGCCACGATCGCGCTCCCCATTGTTGCGTCGGGACTTATCGGAAGTGGCGTTCGGCGGGCTCGCCGCTCCCCCTGAAAGCACCACAAATATTATCAAGGTATCATGCCAAAATGAATAGGCACGAGTCATAGAATGCTGTGTCTGGAGCAACACCCGCGTGTTGCGAGTATCGAAAGATGCGAAGTTCTCTGTTGAGGTAGCCAAGCCTGGTATGGCGCAGGTTTGCTAAACCTGTGTCCCCCTGGGACTCGAGGGTTCAAATCCCTCCCTCAGCGCTTTCACCGACAACGTCGATGATGAGGCGATCACATGGATGAAGAAGAGATAAAGTACTTTGTTCGAGTCAGAAACACTGATCTCGACGGCACCAAGGCAGTGCACATCGCACTGACCGGGATCAAGGGCATTGGTCCGCACACATCGCGCACCATCACCGCTCTTGCCGGCGTGGATCCACATGCCGTACTCGGCAAGCTGGACGACGGATCCGTCGAGCGGATCGCAAACGCCGTTGATACGTACACCGAACAGGTGCCCGACTGGATGGTAAACCGCCAAAAGGACATCTACACCGGAGAGGTTCGTCATCTCCTCGGACCCGATCTCACGATGATGAACGACGACGATGTCAACCGTATGCGCAAGATGCGCAGCTACCGGGGCATCAGGCACGAGACCGGGCAGAAGGTCCGCGGTCAGCGCACCAAGTCCACCGGAAGAACCGGCACGACCGTCGGCGTCAAGAGAAAGAAAGAGTAATGCGGTGATCGAATGGGATACCCAGGGAAAAACCACAAGCAATACGCGACGCCCAAGCGGCGGTTCGAGAAGACAAGACTTGAGGACGAAAAGCGGCTCATCATCGATTACGGCCTGAGGAACAAGCGTGAACTCTGGAAGGCCCAGAGCGTGCTGCGGAAATACCGGTCTGCCGCCCGTGAGCTGGTGGCACTGCGGTCGGGTGGCCTCAGCACTGAGGACTACCAGGCGAAGAAGGACCAGTTCCTCAACCATCTCTACCGCTACGGCCTCGTCGGCGAGAACGCCGATATCGGCGACGCCCTCGGCCTGAAGGTCGAGCAGCAACTCGATCGCCGCCTCCAGACGCAGGTCATCCGCAAGGGGCTCGCACGATCCCCCAAGCAGGCCCGCCAGTTCATCGTCCACGGACACATCGCGATCTCCGGTCGCCGCGTGACCGTACCGAGCTACCGTGTCGCGAGAGCCCAGGAGCCGGAGATCAGTTACTACGGCCCCTCCCCGTTGACGAACGACGTTCACCCCGAGAGAAGCCGCATCGCCCGCACAGGAATGAGGTAATATCATGGCAGAAGAGAAATGGGGCATTGCACACATCTTTGCCTCCTTTAACAATACCATCATCACCGTCACCGACCTCTCCGGAGCGGAGACGGTCACCAAGAGCAGCGGCGGCATGGTCGTGAAGCAGGACAGAAACGAGAGCTCGCCGTATGCAGCCATGCAGATGGCAATCCAGGTCGCACAGAACGCGCGCGACAAGGGCATCACCGGCGTCCACGTAAAGGTCCGCGCACCCGGACGGGGCAAACAGCGGAGCCCCGGACCCGGCGCTCAGGCAGCCATCCGCGCCCTTGCCCGTGCAGGGATGAGGATCGGCCGCATCGAAGACGTCACCCCGGTGCCCCACGACAGCATCCGCGGTAAGGGCGGCCGGAGAGGAAGGAGAGTGTAATGGAGATAGCGTTTTCTCGACTGGATGAGAGAGTCGCCAAATTTACCCTGAGCGGCGTTTCCACGTCGTTCGCCAATATGTTTCGGCGGGCGATGATCAGCGAAGTGCCGACGCTCGCCATCGAAGATGTCCGGATCTACGATAATACAAGCGTCCTCTTCGATGAGATGCTGACGCACCGGCTGGGGCTCATCCCCCTGCGGACCGACCTGAAACGCTACGCGCGGCGTAGCGAATGCACCTGTGAAGGCGTCGGGTGTCCGGTCTGCACCGCAACATATACGCTCTCCGCCGAGGGGCCAAGGACGGTCTACTCAAGCGACCTGATACCCCAGGACCCCGACGCTGCACCGGCAGAAGAGAAGATCCCCATCATCGACCTCGGGCGAGACCAGAAGATCGTGCTCGAGGCATACGCCATCGTCGGCACCGGAAACGAGCATGCCAAGTGGCAGGCAACAACCGCCTGCGGCTACAAGAACTACCCCAAGATCACCATCGGTGAGTTGTGCGACGGATGCGGTATGTGCGTCGACGAATGTCCGCGCAACGTGCTCGAAACAGCACAGGGTAAGGTTCGGGTCATTGCAGAACGGCAGGAATTTTGTTCCCTCTGCAGGCTCTGCGAGCAGGCATGTGTTGCCGGCGGCATCGGCACCGAGGCGGCCATCCGCATCGGCACTGACGCGAGCAGCTTCATCTTCGTGGTGGAGGGCGACGGCTCAATGCCCGTCCGGGAGATCATCGAGAGAGCGCTACAGTACATCCAGAAGTCGTCAGACGATCTGGTAGACGTGATGAACGAGATAACGGGAGAGGGGACTGAATGAAGAAGACAACCGAGAATAAATCGAACCCCCGGCTGGTCGCTCTCATTGTGACGCTGAAAGATGCGTCACGCGTACACGAGGCGAACATCTGGCGCGAGATTGCAAAGAGGCTGGATACACCCCGGAAGAACTACGCAGAGGTGAACCTCAGCAAGATCGACCGGTACGCGAACGAAGGCGAGACGATCCTGGTGCCGGGCAAAGTGCTCGGCAGCGGCGCGCTCAACCTGCCGGTAAAGATCGCCGCACTGGACTTCTCCGAGGCCGCGATGAGCAAGATCACCGGTGCCAACGGGACGTGCATGACTATCGAGGACCTCGTTCGGGATAACCCGAAGGGGAGCAGGGTACGGATCCTCAGGTGAGACGAATGGTTACAGTTATCGACGCAGACGGATTACTGCTCGGAAGAATGGCCAGCCTCGTCGCGCAGCGCGCGCTCGCCGGCGAAGAGATTGCCCTGGTAAATGTGGAGAAGGCAATCGTCTCCGGAAGCCGGGCACATGTGCTTGCGAACTACACCCACAAGCGCGAGCGGGGATCCCGTGAGGGCGGCCCGTTCTTCCCGCGCAGGCCTGACCATATCGTCAAGCGCACCATACGGGGCATGCTCCCGTACAAGCGCGAGCGCGGCATGGCTGCATTCAAGCGGATCAAGACCTATGTCGGGGTTCCCATGGAACTCGTCGGGATAGAGACCGAAACGCTCGAAGGGGCTCACATCGACCGGCTGAGCAGCCCGAAGTATATAACGATCGGGACGATAAGCACCAACCTCGGAGCAAAATATTAAGAGAGGTGATGGAATGACAAAGATCATCAACACAAGCGGCAAGAGAAAGACGGCAATCGCCCGGGCGACCTTAAAACCCGGCAACGGTCGGGTCCGCATCAACTCCGTGCCCCTGGAGATCTACGGGAACGAGTTGACTCGCATGAAGATCGCCGAGCCGCTCCTGCTGGCGCCGACCGCACTCGACGGGGTCGATGCAGCGATCGATGTCTCCGGCGGAGGCATCATGGGCCAGGCCGAGGCGATCCGGACGGCACTCGCGCGCGGCATCGTGGAGTGGCACAACGACCCACGGATAAAGGATGCGTTCCTCGCGTACGACCGGACTCTGCTCGTAAACGACTCACGGCAGAAGGAAACCAAGAAGCCGCACGGCCCAGGCGCACGCGCACGGTTCCAGAAGTCCTACCGGTGAGCAAAAGAGATATAAGGGATGCAGGACCATTATTATGATACCCGTACGATGTTTTACATGCGGTAAAGTCATCTCTACAGCCTGGAAGGAGTTCGCGAAGCGGCGAGATGCAGGCGAGGATCCAAAAGGGATCCTCGACGATCTCGGCCTGGAGCGTTATTGCTGCAGGCGGATGCTGCTGACACACAAGGTAGTAGTGGAGGACCTGAACCCATACCAATGAGGGGTCGTGGGGTAGCCTGGCCATCCTATGGCGTTCGGGATGCTGTGACCTGAGTTCAAATCTCAGCGACCCCATTTTATCATTAATGATTTTGAGGCTACACGATGGAATCGTATACCCGATATGAACGAGCGCGGATTATAGGGGCTCGTGCTCTGCAGATATCGATGGGTGCACCTGTTCTGGTTAAAACACCAAAGACAGAGCCACTCGAGATCGCGCTTGAAGAGTACGATCAAGACGTGATCCCTATAACGGTGAAGAGAAAGTAGTGATTTAATGACGACCATCGAACAGATCATCTTAAGAACGATCCTTGATAGCCGCGGGAATGAGACCGTCGAGGCTGAAATCCACACAGATTGCGGCTTTGGGCGGGCTGCGGCACCGAGCGGAGCAAGCACCGGGACCTATGAGGCCAGAGTGCGGCCACCGCGCGAAGCTGTCGAGGATGCACAGAAGAACCTGATTCCATCGCTCATCGGTGAGGACACTCGCGATCAGATCACATTCGATGCATTGCTCAGAGAGCACGACGGGACACCCGACTTCAGTTCAATCGGTGCAAACGTCGCTGTAGCACTCTCGCTTGCGTGCGCAAAGGCGGCTGCATCGTCTCTCGACCTTGAACTCTTCCGGTACCTGGGCGGTGCATTTGCCGGCGAGACGCCCCTGCCTCTCGGCAACATCATCGGCGGAGGCGCGCATGCCCCGAACGCCACATCCATCCAGGAGTTCCTGGTGGTTCCCACCGGGGCTTCCGGCGCAACAGAGGGCGTCTTCGTGAACGCTGCCGTCCATGGGGCAGTGAAGAAGATCCTGCAGAAGCAGGGCAGACTCTCCGGTAAAGGGGATGAAGGTGCCTGGGCACCCGCAATAACCGACACCGAAGCATTCGAGATCATCGGCGAAGCAATCGCCACCGTCACTGATGAGATGAACGTCGAGGTCCGGATGGGCATCGACGTGGCGGCAAGCGAACTCTGGGACGGCAAGCAGTATCGCTACAAGGATGCCGCACGGACCCGGGAAGACCAGGTAGCCTACATGGCGGATCTGGTCGACCACTACAACCTCATCTACATCGAGGATCCCCTCTTCGAGGAAGACTTCGATGCGTTCGCCGACCTGACCGAACAGGTCGGGGACCGCTGCCTCGTCTGCGGAGACGACCTCTTCGTCACGAATGTCGAACGTATCACGAAGGGCATCGAGACGAACGCGGCAAACTGCGTGCTGATCAAACCCAACCAGATCGGAACGCTCACCGATACCTTCGAGGCGATACACCTCGCGAGGGAGAACGGCATGGAAACCGTCATGAGCCACCGTTCCGGAGAGACCACCGACGCGACGATCGCGCACCTTGCGACCGCGTTCGAGTGCATCTTCCTCAAGACTGGCGTGGTCGGCGGGGAACGGATAGCCAAACTCAACGAACTGATTCGCATAGAGGAGCTGATCTAACTTGACTGGAAACGAACTTGAAATCGAACTGAAAGAACCTCTGGTGCCCGTTGAAGAGTACCTCGCAGCAGGCGTGCACATCGGCACCCAGCAGAAGAGCAAAGACATGATGAAGTTCATCTACCGCGTCCGCGGGGATGGACTGTATATCCTGGACATCCAGGCAACCGACGAGCGGATCAAGGTCGCTGCGGAGTTCCTCGCACGCTACGAACCTGCGAAGATTCTGGTGGTCACCTCCCGGCAGTACGGCCAGTACCCGGCCAAGAAGTTCGCCGATTCCATCGGCGGCATGGCGGTCATCGGCCGCTTCATCCCCGGGATGCTCACCAACCAGCGCCTGAACAAATATATCGAGCCCGACGTGATCGTGGTGACCGACCCCATCGGTGACGCCCAGGCAATCACCGAGGCGGTCCAGGCAGGCATCCCGATCGTCGCTCTCTGCGACACCAACAACATGACGAAGTACGTCGATGTGGTCATCCCCACCAACAACAAGGGCAGAAAAGCGCTCTCGGTGATCTACTTCCTTCTGACGAAGGAACTGCTCCGTCTGCGCGGCGTGACCACATCACTCACTGCCGAAGACTTTGAGACAGAGTTATAAGATCCGAAGCACAAGAGCTCAACCTTGATGGATATGCGCCCATGCAGTGTAGCGGGAATGTTCTATCCTGCCGAGCCCAGGCATCTGGAGCAACTGCTGGAGACGTTCTTCCGGAACAGGACCCCGGGCGTCGATGCCCGGGGAATCGTCTCTCCCCACGCGGGCTACGTTTATTCGGGGGAGACCGCAGCCTGTGCTTTCTCTACCATACCACCTGATTTTGACGGCACATTCGTTGTCATCGGTCCGAGCCACCGGGGATACATGACCTGTGTCTCCGCCATACCGTGGGAGACCCCTCTCGGTATCGTCGACGTCGATACGGAGTTTGTCGACGCACTGGATATCGAGATAGATGAGGTATCGCACCGGAGCGAGCACTCGATCGAGGTGCAGATGCCCCTCATCAAGTACCGGTTTCCGCGAGCGAGGGTCGCGCCCGTTCTCATGGGAGAACAGAGTTATGAGGCAGCGGCACTCCTCGCGGATCAGGTGCTCCGGGCGGCAGGCCACACGGGAAGAAATGTGCGGATCGTCGCCTCAAGCGACTTCTCCCATTACGTCCCGGATCAGGTAGCCCGCCGGCAGGACCTCTTGGCAATCGACGCACTCAAAACCCTGGACATACCGGAATTTTATCGCCGGCTCCAGGAGACCGGCGCTACGGTATGCGGCTACGGCCCGATCGCCGCCATGTGCATCGCCTGCCGGTCGCTCGGTGCAGAGCGAGGGGAACTCTTGCGGTATACGACCAGCGGCGATGTGACGGGGGATCTCGATCAGGTTGTGGGGTATGCGGCGATAGCGGTGGTGTAATTGGCAACGTGGAGCGCGCCGGGCAAGATATTCCTGTTCGGCGAGCATGCAGTGGTCTACGGGAAGCCGGGAGTCGCGATGGCGATCAAGCCCCGTGTATTTGTCACGGTGAGGAAGTCCCGGAACCCGACACGTGCGAAGTCACCCTACATCGATGAATGTTTCAAACTGATGGGTGTCCGGGGCAGTGTCTACGTCCACTCACAACTCCAGAGTTCATCCGGGCTCGGATCGTCGGCCGCGGTGACGGTGGCGACACTCTCCGCCATCAACGACGAGTTCGGTCTCGGGCGCACCCGCGAGTACATCGCCGATGCGGCGTTCTCTGTTGAGAAGAAGGTCCAGAAGGGGAGGGCGAGCCCCACCGACACCTACGTCTCCGCAAACGGAGGGATGGTCCTCATCACAGGGAACTCCAAGCGGAGACTCCCCCCCGAGGGGTTGCAGGTCGTTGTCGGCAATACCCTGGTGCCGCACAGCACCGCGAGAATGGTAGAACAGGTCGGGGATCTCCAGAGGAGGCACCCCGACGTCGCAAACCCGATACTGGATGCCATCGGGGCCTTGACGCTTGCCGCCCTCCATAACATCAACAACCCAAAGGAACTCGGGCAGTATATGGACATGAACCATGCCCTCTTAGAAGCTCTCGGCGTGGGACACCCCACAAGCAGCAAGCTCGTGCTTGCGGCGAGGGCGAGCGGCGCCTACGGGGCGAAGATCACCGGGGCAGGAGGCGGCGGGTGTATCATCGCCCTCTGCCCCCGGCGTGCAAAGAGCCGGGTTGCCGGGGCCATCGAGGCCTGCGAAGGGAAAGCAATCATCACCACGATAGACACGGATGGCGCGAGAAAAGAGAAGCATGACTGAGACCGTGGTACTGAAACTGGGAGGGAGCGTGATCACCGACAAGTCGGGAGAATGCGCTATCGATCACGCCCGCCTGCACGAGGTTGCGGGCCAGCTCGCCGTACGGAGAGCGCCCGCACTCGTGCTCGTCCATGGTGCAGGGTCGTGCGGGCACCCCGAGGCCCGGCGTTACCGCATCAACGACGGTCTCACCCCCGAGAACCTGCCCGGCGTCTACCATACACATACCGCCGTCTCGCGCCTGAACGCTGCGGTCGTCGATGCCCTGCGGGATGCGGGCGTCGAGGCGATCGGCATCCACCCGTTCGATCTGGCTCTCACCGAAGGCGGACGTCTGGTCTCATTCGAGACCCGCCATATCGCCGAAATGACAGAACACGGCATTGTGCCCGTGCTGCACGGCGACGTGGTGATGGACCTTCTCCGGGGATCCTGCATCGTATCGGGGGACCAGCTGGTGACCCGCCTCGCCGTTGCTCTCGCGAGCCGGCGCGTGGGTCTCGCAACAGATGTCCCCGGCGTGCTGCAGAACGGATCGGTCATCCCGCGCATCGACCGGAGTATAGCAGAGTCGTTTACGATCGGCGGATCGGGAAACACCGACGTGACCGGAGGCATGCAGGGCAAGATCAACGAGCTCCTGGCACTGGCCGATACCGGCATCGATTCGCATATCTTCCATGTCTCGAAGATCGGCCGGTTCCTGGACGGCACCGGGCATGGCGGAACAACAATAACCAGAAGAGGCATGCCATGACAGAAGAGACCGCCACATCCTCACGAAAACGGGATCACCTCAACATCTGTTGTGAGAACCCCATCGAGGCCGGCGACGCCGGTTTCGGAGACGTGCGACTGGTCCATAACGCTCTTCCCGAGTGCAATATGGATGCGATCGAGACCGAGACCAGGTTCCTCGGTAGAACACTCGGCTCTCCCCTCTTCATTGCAGCGATGACCGGAGGACACCCGGACACCCTCGAGGTAAACCGGCGGCTCGCACGTGCTGCCGAACGGTATAACCTCGGCATGGGTGTCGGTTCTCAGCGAGCGGCACTGGAAAAGCCCGAACTGGAAGAGAGTTTCACCGTCGTGCGGGAGGAGGCGCCTCATGCCTTCCTCTGTGCGAACCTTGGAATCGTTCAGCTCCGCGACCACGGCATCGAGTGGGCAGAGCGGGCTGTCGAGATGATTGATGCACAGGCTATCGCCATCCACGTCAATTCACTCCAGGAAGCAATTCAGCCGGAGGGCGATCATAATGCAGAGGGGGGCCTTGAAGCGCTCCGCAGCCTCTGCGAAGAGTTCTCCTATCCGGTCATCGTGAAGGAGACGGGTTCCGGCATATCGGCCGGGACTGCAAGGGTTATCCGGGGAGCAGGAGCAAGCGCTATCGATATCGGCGGTTATGGAGGCACGTCATGGGCAAAGATCGAACGCCTGCGGGCGAACGACTCCGGTCTGGCCGATCTCGGGGAAGCATTCCTCTCCTGGGGCATACCGACGGTGGTAAGCCTCTGCGAGGTGCGGACGACAGGAGGCCCGATCATTGCGACGGGCGGACTGCGTTCAGGAATAGATATCGCGAAATCTATTGCCCTCGGGGCGGAACTCGGAGGCATGGCCCTCCCCCTCTTAAAACCGGCGATGGAGAGCGAGGAAGCCCTCTTTGCAGCTGTCGAGGCGATACACCGCGAACTCGACGTGGCGATGTTCCTGACGGGATCCCGGTCGATACGGGATCTCTCCCACGCACGGACGTATATAACCGGACTGACCCGGCAAATGATTGAGACCAGCGACTAACCACAAAAACATCCTTACAAGGAGGCTACATGGATATTGAGATTATAGCAGTGGGCGGATATAACGAAGTCGGCAGAAATATGACCGCCGTCCGCTGCGGAAAAGAGATTGTCATCTTTGATATGGGTCTGCGTCTGGACCAGGTGATGATCCACGAGGATGCTGATATCGAGAATATGCATTCCCTGGACCTGATCCAGATGAAGGCCATTCCTGATGATACCATCATGAATGCGGCAGAGGGGAGCGTCAAGGCGATCGTCTGTTCGCACGGGCACCTGGACCATATCGGTGCAATACCGAAACTTGCGCACCGCTACAACGCCCCGATCATCAGCACGCCGTATACCTCGGAACTGATCAGACAGCAGATTGCAGGTGAACAGAAGTTCGGAGTGAACAATAAGCTCTTCGTCCTGAAAGCAGGGCAGCGCTACACGATCTCCCCGCACCTCACGCTCGAGTTCGTGCAGGCCCAGCACTCGATCATCGATACGGTCTTTCCGGTGCTGCACACGCCGCGGGGAGCGGTCGTCTACGCGAACGACTTCAAACTGGACCGGACGCCGGTGCTCGGCGAGCCGCCGGACTTTGCCCGGCTGCGGCAGATCGGGAAGGAGGGCGTGATCGCCCTCATCACGGAGAGCGTCAACATCGCCGATAACGGCCGGTGCCCGAGCGAGAGGATCGCGCGGGACCTCGTACGGGATACCATCACGAGTTACGAGGACGACAAGGGTGCTCTGTTCGTCTCGACGTTCTCGTCGCATATCTCCCGTGTCAAGGCCATCGCCGAATGCGCCCACGAGATCGGCAGAAAACCGGTCCTGCTCGGGCGGTCGATGGAGCGCTACAGCTCGGCGGCCGAACAGTTGAAACTGGTCGCGTTCCCCGAGTCCCTCTCCATGTTCGGCAACCGCCGGACCGTTGATAGGACGCTGCGCCGGATCATGAAGACCGGGAAGGACAAGTTCCTCCCGATCGTCACCGGTCACCAGGGAGAGTCGGGTGCCATCCTGACGAGGATCGTGATGGGGGATACCCCCTACAAGATGGAGAAGGGCGACAAGATCCTCTTCTCCGCAAAGGTGATCCCGAACCCGATGAATTACGGGCAGCGTTACCTGGTCGAGGCCCGCGCCAAGATGGCAGGCGTGCGGATCTTCGACGAACTGCACGTCTCGGGTCACGCCTACAAAGAAGACCACTACGAGTTCCTGCATCTCTTAAACCCCCAGCACGTCATCCCGTCGCACGGCGACATCGGGATGACCGGCGGCTACGCGAGGTTCGCAGAGGAGATCGGGTATACACTCGGCAACGACCTTCATATCCTCCGGAATGGGGGCAGACTGTTGATAACGTAGGAGACAATGCATGACGACGCTTGAAGACTACCTGGAGAAGAATGCTGAGCGGATCGACAAGGTGATCCACCGTTACTTCGGAGATGTCCACGGCGACCTCTTCCGGGCGAGCGCCCACCTGCTGCTTGCAGGGGGCAAACGGCTCCGCCCGGCAGTCGTCATACTCGCTGCGGATGCAGTAAAGAAAGGAAGTTCGGACGACCTTATCCCTGCAGCGCTCGCGCTTGAACTGACTCACAATTTCACCCTCATCCACGACGATATCATGGACGGCGACGTTGTGCGGCGCGGCGTCCCGACGGTGCACAAGGTCTGGAACGAACCGATGGCTATCCTTGCGGGGGATGTACTCTACGCGAAGGCGTTCGAGTTCATCTGCCTCTCTGAGGCCGAAAACCCCGCCAAAATCCGGGCAGTGAAGATGCTCGCCCGGACCTGCACCGAGATCTGCGAGGGGCAGAGCATGGATATGGCGTTCGGGACGAGGGACGACGTCTCGGATCTCGATTACCTTGAGATGGTCAGCAAGAAGACCGGCGTGCTCTACGGCGCGTCTGCCGCCATCGGCGGAATCCTTGCGGGTGCAAACCCGGTCCAGGCCGATGCCCTCTACCAGTTCGGGGTGAACAGCGGCGTTGCCTTCCAGATACAGGACGACCTCATCGACCTCCTTGCAAGCACCGAGAAGAGCGGCAAGGACCGCGCATCGGATATCCGGGAAGGGAAGCAGACCCTGATAGCAATCAAGGCACGCGAGAAGGGGCTCGATCTCACCCCGTACCGCAGAGAACTCTCGGCTGCCGAGATCGATGACCTGATCGCCCGGCTGGAGGGTGCAGGCATCATCGAAGAAGTTCGGGCCACGGCCGTCGAGCGGGCGACCGTCGCAAAACAGGCACTCTCGATCCTCCCGGACTCAGAGGAGAAACAGCTTCTTGTCGAGATCGCCGATTACTTCATCGCCCGAGGCAACTGACACCATGGACACCGATATCGAGCATCTGCTCTTCATCTACGCCCTGCAGAACGCGGTGAAGCACGCGGTGAAGCACGACGGGATCCCAAAAAGCGGGACGGTCATCGGCACGGTGCTCGGCAAGCATCCCGAGTTCCGGAGCCGTGCCCGGGAGATAGGAGGGCTCGCGGGGAAGGCTATCGCGGAGGTGGCGGCGATGAGCCAGGCCGACCGGAAGAGCCGTCTCTTAGAGATCGCCCCCGAACTCCTCGACGAACTCACCGAGACGCACGAGCACTCAAGGGAACTCCCTGCCCTCGAGGGCGCCGAGAACGGCGTGGTGATGCGGTTTGCACCCAACCCCAGCGGTCCGCTGCACCTCGGGCATGCCCGGGCCTCCATCTTAAACGACTACTATGTCCGACGCTATGGGGGCCGGTATGTCCTCCGTATCGAGGATACCGATCCAAGGAGGGTCGATCCCGACGCATATGCAATGGTGCAGGAGGATATCGCCTGGCTGGGGCTCGGGATCACCGATATCGTCTACCAGAGCGACAGGCTCGATATCTACTACGACTGGTGCAGGAAACTCATCGAGCTCGGCGGCGCCTACGTCTGTGTCTGTGATGCAGAGCGCTTCAGGGAACTCAAACTCAAGGGGAAGGCCTGCCCCTGCCGGGAGCGGCCGGTCGAGGAGAACCTGGAACTCTGGCAGCAGATGCTTGACGGAGAGTTCTACGAGGGGGACGTGACCGTCCGGGTGAAGACGGAACTCACCCACCCCGACCCGGCGATGCGGGACTACTCCGCGATGCGGATCGTGAACGCGCCCCTCCACCCGAGAGTGGACAACACGGTCTTTCCGCTGATGAACTTCTCGGTCGCGGTGGACGATCACCTGCTCGGGATCACCCACGTGATCCGCGGCAAAGACCATATCGCGAATACGCGGAGACAGCGCTTCATCTTCGACTACTTCGGCTGGAAGCCGCCGTTCTACCGCCACTACGGCCGGATGGGAATATCGGGCGTCGTCCTCTCGACATCGGGGATGCGCGAGGGGATCAACAACGGCACCTACACCGGCTGGGACGATATTCACCTCGGGACGATGCAGGCAATCGCACGCCGGGGTATCGAGCCCGAGGCGGTCCGGAACGCCATGATCGATATCGGCGCCGGGGAGACCGACATATCGTTCTCGTGGGAGAACCTTTACTCCCGGAACAAGGAGATTGTCGACCCGAAGGCGAACCGCTACTTCTTTGTGCCCGACCCGGTGGAGGTCACCGTGGAGGGCGCTCCTCTCCACGAGGCCCACGCGGCCCTGCACCCGAACGACCCCTCCCGGGGGGTCCGCACCCTCGTCACCGCCGGAAGGGTGCTCCTCCCGAAAGCGGATCTCGAGGGCCGGAGCATGATCCGGTTAAAAGACCTCTACAATATCAGGATCGCGTGGAATGGGGATGAACCGCACGTATCCTACGCGGGCGACGCACTCGAGGATGCCCGGCGCGAGAAGGCGCCGATCGTCCAGTGGCTGCCGGCGGACGCGAAACTCCCCTGCACCCTCCTCCGGCAGGACGGAAGTCTCGAAGGGTTCTGCGAACCCCTGGTCGCCGGAGAAGTGGACCGTGTCGTCCAGTTCGAGCGGATCGGGTTTGCGCGGATCGACTCGGCGGACAACGGCCGGGTGAGCGCGTATTTTGCGCACCGGTGAAGCGGCTCCCGCAGATCACCCGGGGAAGAGACGGCTGAGGCAACGCCGCCCCTGCCCCTCCCCGGCGAACCGGGGCGGACCCGGTCCGGCACCCACTCGTTTTCACTGCCGGTCGGGAGAAAAGGACGCCATCCGCGAAGGTACCGCAAAGCCGGAGCAACCGGATCTTTCGGTTCGGCCACTGGAGCGGATCGCCGCACGGCTGCTCCCGTACGAATCCCGGGATAGAGCAGATCCCCTTCCGGCCTGCGCCAGGGGGTATGCCTGAGCCTGTTTCGGAGTTTTTCTGTTTTACGGCAGGTCTGCAGCTGCAGGCCCGATCTTCCCGGTCGCCAACCGCCGTTACGAGAGCGGGCACTGCAAATCTCCACCCCATATGTAACATTACAATAACCAATAGTAACCTATTAATAACAAAAAGTATAATGTATTTTACGTAAGGAGCAGGTCCCGCCGCCCCACGGTGGGACTGCCACCTGCGAACCGAATGGAGGTACACTTTGAAAAGAAGCAGCATCGCACCAGGAGTCACACTGGTGCTCATCTGCGCACTTCTGGCAGTTCCGGTAAGTGCCGCTTTCCAGAACGGGGAGAGGAGCACCGATAGAGGCCTGGGAGCACTCATCGACAGGCTCGAAGAACAGGGCGTCGACGTAACCGCGATCAGGGCCGCCGTCGAGCAGGGGGATTACGAGACCGCACGGACGCTCATGAAGCAGGTTCTGGAGAGCCGCAACGGCGCACTCCCCGAGAAATCGCAGAATGGCTGCTCTGAGGGCAAAGGCCTCTTCGGGTGCCGGGGCGTCAGAACTGCCGAGTAAAGAGGAGGACTATCGGACAGCAGTAGGGGGACCTCTCACGCAAAAACCGGGTCGACGACACGTCTCGCCGAAAGATCCGACTCCCCGGCGACACCCTGCTGCCCGGGCATCGTCTCCTCTTTTTCGGAACGCGACGCAGGCGGGGATCGCCTGCACGCCGTCCGGGCCGCAGACCCTGCATGCGATCCTCCTTGCAGGAGCTGTCAAGAAGGCTCCGCAGGCTCCCGCGTGCCCCGCTTCCTTCGTGTCGTGAGGCCCGGACGGCATTCCATCCGAACGACCCCTCCGGTGGTCCGCACCCCCGCTGCCGGGAGGAGGGGGTTCACCCGCAAAGATCGACCTTTTCCGAAGCGGCCGGTCGACCCAACATCGTTCGGGCGAGAGCCCGCCCCCATGTCGTTCGCCGGGGTTACACATTAATAACTAAATGTTCAAGATTGTATACAACGGCTGCAATATGAAGCGAAATACATTCTATCTTCTGGCCGGCATCGTTGCGCTCGCCGAGGTCGGCATCTTCTGGCTCTCGGTGGAGCTTAAAAGGCCGATCCTGATCCAGGTCGCGTTCGTCCTCGGCGTCCTCCTGATCTACCTGGCACGGCGGAGAGTCGAAGAAAGGATAGAGGATGAACGGACGGCGATGATCACCCAGAAGGCAGCGCTCCGGACGCTGGAGGTATTCTGGGTAGTCTTCTTCGTGGTCAGCCTCGGGAGTGCGGTCGTTGCGTTTTCGAGGCCGCTCGGACTGCGCCCGCCCCATCCGGGTCCCCCCAACATGGCCCCTGTCGACGTGCTCGAACTCCCGTTCGTCGGCGGTTTTGCTCTCTTCCAGATGGCGCTCCTCTGCCTGATGATCTTCCTGTACGTGGGGTTCAGGATGTACTACGCCCGCAAGTATGGAGAATGGGATAGAGATGAAGAACAGGATTAAGGTCTACCGGGCGATGCACGACCTGACCCAGGAAGGGCTCGCAAACGAGCTCGGGGTCACCCGGCAGACCATCCTCGCCATCGAGAAGGGGAAGTACGACCCTTCGCTCGACCTCGCCTTCAAGATTGCCCGGTTCTTCGGCGTCGCCATCGAGGAGATCTTCCTCTACGGCGATGGGACAGAGCAGAAATAATCTCTATAGGATCCTCTTTTCGTAGAACCCCCGCCCGCCCCGGTTCCCGGACAGGGCAGGTAGCCACCCGGCGGTCACGACGTGCCTCCGACGTCATACAACCACGCGCTCAGTTTCATGCACGGCAGGCACGCCCAACCCGGGGGATCGGATCGCCGGTAAGCGGATCTGTTGTCGGGAGAGTGTCAGGCCAACCACTCATTATGTTGCTTTTTCTGACAATTCGTAACATATAAATAACAATATGTAAAAACTAGTTTACATTGTCGGGCAACCCATCCCGCAGATGCCGGGGGGGACGCGACACCAGATCAGCAGATCCAGAGCGAGTGAAAAGACCATGAAAACTTCCAGTAAACTACCAGAGCAGCACCGGTGCCGTGCAGAGATCGCCATGCACAGGAGGCAGAGCCGATGAAGTATAAGTTGTGCATCCTGCTCCTCCTCCTGTCGGCAATCGTGGGCGCCGCCGCGGCGGCCGATACAACGACCGAGACGACATCGGCGGACTCACAGATTGCAGTCACCGGGATCACCGTTAATCCAGAGGCGCTCATGCGCGGGGATACCGGCACGGTGACGGTCGAGATCAAGAACACCGGGACGAGCAGCGTTGCCATCAGCAGGGCCGAACTGTATCCCAACGGGATCTCCGTCATCAACGACAGGACCTACGACTCGGTGGGCACCATCGGTGCCGGCAACACCATGTCGTTCACATTCACCGTGCAGGCCAATACCGCGGACGGCACATACTACCCGGTCTTCTACCTGGATCTCAGGAATGGCGGGAGCATCCGCTACTCCATCCCGGTGACGGTTGAGAGCACGGGGATCCAGGTCAGCGTCGTCGACGCTCCGGAGACCTACCCGGCCAACAGCAAAGACACTCTCGTTCTCTCCGTCGGAAACCCCCGTGAGAGCAGCGTGAACGGCGTAACCGTCACCCCGGGCGGCGAAGGCATCAAGATTACCCAGACGGCCGTCTTCCTCGGCGCCCTGACACCGGACGAGGAGAAGACCGCCACATTCGAGATCCTGGCGTCGCAGTCGACCGACCTCACCTTCGACGTCTCCTACCGGAACGGGAACAACGAGCACCACGCCACCCTGACCGTCCCCGTCGAGATCGGCGAGAGAACGGTCGAACCGGATATGGTGGTCAATAACATCGAGGTGTCGCAGAGCGGCAGCGCGATCACGCTGACCGGAGACGTGACCAACGCCGGCCTGAAAGACGCGTATTCCGTCAAGGTCACCGTCGATAGCCCGGCGACCGCAACCGACCCCTACCCGGTCTACGTCGTCGGCGGACTGGAGTCGGACGACTTCTCGAGTTTCGAGGTCACGTGCAACGCGCAGGGCGCGTCTTCCGTACCGCTTCTTGTCCAGTACAAAGACGAGGACGGTAAAACCTTCAGTGAGACCGTGACCGTCTCCCTCTCATCCGCAGGACAGGCAGGTACTGCCGGTCGGGCCCCGGCTGACATCAGCAGCGGCGGCCCCCAGGGTGGAAGAGGAGGCATGGGCATGTCGTTCGGCAGTGGATTTGGGCAGATCCCGGTAGTCGAGATCCTCCTCGTGATCATCGGGGGCGTGGCTGTCGTCGTCGCATGGCGGAAGGGCTACTTAGGAAAGATCCGTGACCGGTTCCGCAAATAATCCAGGGGAGGAAGACGCATGAGCAGTCCGGTTATCGAACTCGAAGATGTTATGAAGATCTATCCCCTCCCTGCGGGCGATGTTGTGGCGTTGAACGGGATATCCCTCACCATCAACGAGGGAGAGTTCGTCGCCATCATGGGGCCGTCGGGGTCGGGGAAATCAACCCTCCTCAACCAGATCGGGTGCCTGGACCGTCCCACGTCCGGCAACCTCTTCCTCGCCGGGAAGAACACCAGGGAGATGGACGATCGAGAGTTGACCAGCCTGCGGCTCTCTTCCATCGGCTACATATTCCAGAAGTTCTACCTCATCCCGCTTCTCTCCGCCTACGAGAACGTCGAGTACCCCTACATCATGAAACACAGGAAGAACGACGATACCGGAAGGGTGCGGGACCTTCTCGCCCAGGTGGGGATCGACGAAGGCCTCTCGGCCCATAAGCCGAGCGAGCTCTCGGGCGGCCAGCAGCAGCGGATCGCGATCGCGAGAGCGCTCGTGAACGACCCGGCGATCCTCCTCTGCGACGAACCGACCGGGAACCTGGACTCGAAGACCGGCGCCCAGATCATGGAGGTGCTCTCGGATCTCCATAGAAAGGGTCGCACGATCATCATGGTGACCCATGAATCCGAGATCGCGGCATACGCAGAACGGACGATCGTCATCCGTGACGGGAGGGTGGCATGATCGGGAAAGATATCATCTTTGCGCTCTCGATGAGGAGTGTCCGGCTTCACTTCCTCCGATCGGTCCTTGCCGCCCTCGGTATCGTGATCGGCGTCGTCGCCATCGCCTCGATAGGGATGATGGGGGCGAACATGACGCTCTCGGTCACGGAGCAGCTCTCCGACATGGCAAATAAACTCACCGTCACCCCGTACACCGGGGGCGGCATGATGATGGGCGGGGGAGGAGGCGGCAGGGTCGTCATCGGCGGCGGCTCCTCTTCCAACGACGACAACGTGCTCACTGAAAAACAGTTCCGGGATATCGAGCGTATCGTCGCGAAGTACGGGACCGCCTACACCGTCAGGTCCGAGTCCGACGAGATCGAGGTTGGGTCGGAGACCGGGAGAGCGACCATCTACGGCCTCGATCCGGATATCATCCGCGAGATTCTCACCGTCGAGGAGGGGGAGTACCCGAAGAGCACGACCTCGGTGGTCGTCGGGCCGACGCTTGCCGAACGGCTCGACCTCAAGATCGGGAGCAAGATCAAGATCGGCGACCCCGACGAAGGGTCCACGACGACCGTCCGGGTCGTCGGCATCCTCGAAGAGCGGGGGATGTCGATGGACCTGAATACAGATATGGCGATCATCGGCACCGACAAACTCTTCACCGGCATCTACGGCGGCGAGGGGGAGTACGACCAGGTCAACGTCGTCGTGAACGACTTAAACGATATCGATACGGTCAAGACGGCAATCGAAGACGAACTCAACAGGAAAGAGGATGAAGTCACCGTCCAGGACAGCAGCCGGATTATGGAGACCATCACCTCGACACTCTCCACGATGACGACGTTCGTGATGGCGATTGCCGGGATCTCGCTCCTCGTTGCCGCGGTTTCGATCTTCAACGTGATGATGATGTCGGTGAACGAACGGGTGCGGGAGATAGGGATCCTGCGAAGCATCGGGACGCAGCGGCCCGAGATCCTGCGGATGTTCATCTACGAGGCAACGATCATCGGGATCGTCGGAGCAGTCATCGGCGCCATCGCGAGCCTCATCATCGGCTACGTCGTCGTGCTCGGCATGGTCGGCACCACCGAGTACTTCTTCGCGGCCGGGAGTCTCATCTACGTTCCAATGGCCATGGCCGTCGGCGCCGGGATCTGCATCGTCACCGGGGTCTACCCGGCATGGCAGGCGTCGAATCTCGACCCGATCGATGCGTTGCGGGCAGAGTAAGAGCAGGAAGAAGGATGGCCCTCATCCTTCTCCCCAACCCGCTAGCCGCCGATCACGGTCTCTGAACCGCCACCGTCTCCGCCCGCCCGATCAGTTCCCGGAGCACCGACCGCGCGAGCCCGGCATTCTCGTAATCCCTTTCCGCGATCACTTCCCGGATACAGGCCGGCACATCGACGAACCGCTCGGCCTCGCGGATCTCGGCTGCGAGCGCCGCGAGATCCCTCTTCTCCCGCATCCGCTCCCGGTGCCAGGCCGCGGACCCCCGGTCCGGGTCGATCGCGAGGACCGCCTCGTAGCAGGCCGCCGCCTCATCGTACCTGCACATGCTCCCGAGCACCCAGCCCCTGCTCTGCCAGGCGAGGATATGGTCCGGGTCCAGCGTGAGCGCCTTCTCACAGCAGGCGATGGCATCTTCGCTCCTGCCGAGGTGGGCGAGAGCGTATCCCTTTCTCTGCCAGGCCGTCGGATCTTCGGGATCGATGGCGAGCGCCCGGTCGAAACAGGCGACCGCCTCGTCATAGCGACCGGCTTTGAGGAGCGCAAACCCCTTCCGCCTCCATAGAACAGGGTCGTCGGGGGAGAGTTCAAGGGCTTTGTCGTAACAGACGGCTGCCTCGTCGTAGTTTCTGGTGTTGCAGAGAGCCTGACCTCTGTGGTACCATGCTCCGGCACCCTCTTCTCTAGTCGCCATCGGACCTATGGGGGAGACCAACCCATAAGAACCTAACCCGTACCGGGAACGTTTAAGACCGGTCGAACGAGAGATAGTTCTATTATGGCAGATAAGATTCTCGTTGCGTATGCCACCCGATACGGCTCGACCGCAGAGGTGGCGGAGGCGATCGGCGATGAACTCCGGAAGGCAGGCGTTGCCGTCGATGTCTTGCCGGTGAGCGATGTCCAGAACCTCTCCTCGTACCGGGCGGCCATCATCGGGAGCCCGATCTACATGGGGAAATGGCTCCCGGAGGCGCAGGTCTTCATCGAGCAGAACCAGCAGGACCTGCGCAGCATCCCGGTCGCCTACTTTACCGTGGGGCTGACGGTCGCGGACGGGGGGCCCGAGATACTCAGGAAGGCGGAAGCATCGATGGACCAGGTCAGGATGCTCGTGAACCCCGTAGATATCGGCATCTTCCCGGGAAAACTGGAGAGCGGCGGCCTCTCGCTTGCGGACCGCACAATCACCAAGCTCATCCGGGCAAAGACAGGAGACTTCCGCAACTGGGAGGCCGTCCGGGCCTGGGCGGAGACGGTGCGCTCGAGGCTCGTCCCCGCGTGACCGGTCCCTGCCGCACTCGCGGCAGCAAACTCACAGGGCATGCACTACAACCCCTATTTCTCATTCCGACCCCAGAACTCCGGGAAAAGGTGCTTATAGGACGACCGCCCATTTATCTCTGCCGGGCTCGCGGGGCAGAGCGGGAAGACCCCCTGCGCAAGCGGGGGGATGGGAGCGGCGCCCCTTCGTCCAGTGATCCCCCCGCCCCCACATCCCATA
>DASQ01000085.1 GCA_002503885.1 Methanoculleus marisnigri
CCCTTCCACAAGTTCCGGCAGAAGCTGAAGAGCAAGTGCGAGGGGTATGGTATCCGGTTCGATGACTCGCACTCCGAGGCATACACCTCGCAGGTGGACGCTCTCGCGCTCGACCCGATCCGAAAACCGCCCTATGGGAGGAAGCGGCGGATCAAGCGAGGACTGTACCGGAGTGCTCTGGGCACCCTGATCAACGCCGATGTCAACGGCGCTCTGAACCATTTACGAAAGGTAGCCGGTGATTCCGTGGTTCCACGGATAATCGGTAGGGGCCGCGTCAACCGGCCCGTGCGAATAAGGACGTCTTTTGAACCGTCAACCTTCGCACCGATTACATTGCAGCCCTGTGCCCCGCAAGGGGTCCCGCTGCAAGCCCCCGGTTTTAACCGGGGGTAGTTGACTAACTCCTGTCGTTCCGACAGTTGCACCTCGCACTTTAGGTGCTTGAAATCCGGACATCCACACGTCCCTCTGTTACGACCTCCAGAACCCAAACACGCTTTCAGCAGAGCCCAAATTTCTTCCTTTCGGCGGGGCTGAACGTCTTCAATCGTGCAGCAGCATGGCCCCGGCACAACCGCAGACCTACTCGTCCAACTTCCGGCAGAGGTACTCCTGCACCAGCGCCAGTTCTTCGCGCGTGTTGATGTTGAAGGCGAGCCTCCGGTCGCGCAGGAGGAGCTGCAGTTCTTCCTGGGGGCCATCGAGATCGCCCGCCGTCAGAATGTTGATCCCGGCGGGGCAGGCCGGCGTGCCGTCGACCGTCTCCGTGTACTGCGTGCGGCAGCCATGCTCCTCGCAGAGAGCGCGGGGCACCCACGTCGAGCATGCCGGCGTTCCCGCCCGGCGCCAGGCGTCCTCGATGGCGGCGATGATATCGGGCGCAAGACAGGGGAGGTCGGATACGCAGGTGAAGAAAGGCGTTCCTTCTTCCCCGAGATCCGCCGCCGCGGCATCGATATCCTCGACGTAGCCAAGCCCTTCGGCTTCGTAGAGGAGGAAACCCCTTGCCCGGCACCAGTTTTTGGTGAATGGTGTTTTGTGCGAGGCGACCACGACCACCTCGTGCCCTGCGGACGAAAAGGCATCGATGACGTAGGAGAGCATCGGTCTTTCGCAGATGGTAACGAGCGGCTTCTCGCCCATCCGGAGCCGGGACCCCTGCCCCCCGGCCATGATCAGGGCAAGCATGCTTCGAGCGCCTCGATGAGTTGCCGGTTCTCCTCGTGGGTCCGTACGGCCACGCGGATGTGGCGGGGGAGCCCGAACGACCGGCAGTCCCGGACCAGGATGCCGCGGGAAAGGAGCCCCGCGACCAGCACCTCCGCCTCCATCGGGACCTCCAATAAGATATAGTTCGCAGACGGAGGCTCGTATGCGAGGCCAAGGGTATCCAGGCAGCCGGAGAGCCAGGTCCGTTCCCGGGCAATCCGCTCCCGGGACTCTTCGAGCCTGTCATAGTGCCGGAAGGCCTCGATCGCAAAGGACTCGGCAAACGCATTCACAGTCCAGGGAAGGCGCATCGTCTCTACCTTTTCGATGAGTTCGGGCGTGCCGAACCCGTATCCAAATCTGATGCCCGGCACGCTGAAGCTCTTTGTCAGGGAGCGCAGCACAAAGAGGTTCTCATGGGAGACGTCGGCGACGCTCTGGCGCGGGTCGGAGAGTTCGATGAACGCTTCGTCGAGGAAGAGGCACGTCCCCTGCCCGGCGACCGCGGCAAGCAGGTTGAGGACTTCGGAGCGGGTATACAGTTTTCCGGTGGGGTTGTTCGGGTTGCAGAGGAATAGAACAGTGGCCCCGCTGCCATCGACAGTGCACCGGGCACCGGCAAGCCTGACCGCCATCGCATACTCGGCAAACGTCGGGGGGTTGATACAGGCGGTATCTCCGTTCCCGAGCATGGCGGAACAGAACGCGCGGATCAACTCGACGGATCCGTTGCCAACGGTGACCTCTGCCGCATCGCGCCCGAATGTCCTGCCGATCACCTCTTTGAGCGTCTCATACCGGTCATCCGGGTAATCTTTCAGTATCGAGAGATCCGGCTTCCAGGGTATCTCCGGGGGATATGGGTTCACATTCGCGCTGAAATCGAGCAGCTCGCCTCTCTCCCGGGTGCGATGCCAGCGCACCCGGCCGCCATGTTCCGCCCTTTTAGGGAGATTATCTCTCATGTCAGTGGCAACCCTTTGAGGATACGTTGTCGGTCGCTATCCATAAAACCGTTATGTCGGGCAGGAATTCACATCGGAAGGTATATATGTAATACGAATATTATTATGGCTTATCTGATGCAGTCAGACGAAAAGATTACGAATGTCTGACAGACAGCAGACAAAAGGCTGCCAGATGTCAGATGTGAGTGATTGAAATGATGGATCGGATAACTATCAGATTGCCCCGGCAGCAGGTTGAGATGCTCGAGAGGCTGGTGGAAGCTGGTGAATTCCCCACAGTATCGGAGGCTGTGCGGTATTCGGTCAGAGGGCTTCTCGAGAGGCATGGAAACCGGGTTCTCCGCGAGGCCGACCAGATTTCATTCAAAGTTTAGGAGGTTATATTGATGCAGACGATCATCAACGAGGCGTTAAAACATGCAGAACGGGAGAAATTCCTGAAGACGGACTCGGCGGAGGAAGATGACATCCTCGGCCAGCCGCGTATTGTCATCGTAGGATGCGGCGGTGCAGGTAACAACACCGTCAACCGGCTGTACCACATGCAGGTCACCGGTGCGGAGACGATCGCGATCAACACGGACAAGCAGCACCTGGATATGGTCCAGGCCGACAAGCGAGTGCTCATCGGCAAGTCGCTCACCAAAGGCCTTGGAGCCGGTGGGTTCCCGGACGTCGGCAGGCGTGCAGCCGAGATGGCCCGACCAACCCTGGAGACCCTGCTCTGTGACGCAGACCTTGTCTTCATCACTGCCGGTATGGGTGGAGGTACCGGTACGGGAACAGCCCCCGTTGTCGCGCAGATAGCCAAGGAGCAGGGAGCCATCGTCGTCGGTATGGTCAGTTATCCCTTCCAGGTCGAGAAGGCCCGGCTTCTTCGTGCAGAAGAAGGGCTCGAATTACTCTCGGCCTCTGCCGACTCGGTGATTGTGCTCGACAACAACCGCCTCATCAAGTACGTGCCGAACCTCCCGCTCGGCCAGGCGTTCTCGGTGATGGACCAGCTCATCGCGGAGACCGTCAAGGGTATCAGCGAGACGATCACGGAGCCTTCGCTCATCAACATCGACTACGCAGACGTGCGTGCCATCATGAGCAAGGGAGGCGTCGCCGTAATGCTTGTCGGAGAGAGCAAGCAGCAGAACAAGGCCGAGAGCGTCGTTCACGAGTGCTTGAACCACCCCCTGCTGGACATCGACTACCGGGGAGCAACGGGGAGCCTCATCCACATCACAGGCGGCAACGACCTGACCCTCCAGGACGCCGAGGAGATCGCAAGCTCTCTGACCTACGAACTCGACCCCCACGCGGACGTCATCTGGGGAGCACGGGTCAACAGCGATTATGAAGGAAGAGTTCGCGTCATGGCAGTCATGACCGGCGTAAAAAGTGCACAGATCCTCGGAAGTCACCGCACCTACGAACCGGCAACACAGCGGTCCGGCGCACCTGCCGGCAGGCGCATTGCCGGGGATGCCCCGAGCGGGCACTTCATCGACTTCCTCTAATACTCCATACCCTCTTCCCATACCTTTTTGGCCGAAATCGCTTGGCGGCGGCGTGCCCTTCGCACCCCCTGCGAAATACTTAATAGTACAGATGACGTTTGAATTATAGACGTTCTTGTATAATCCCTCCAGCACGGGGTGTATTGTGCAGGGCGCAGAACCTGCGGGTCTGCGATTGCCAAGTACCGAGGTTGAACACATGAGCAGACAGATGAACGACGGTCTCGATTGCCGGGTCCGGAAACGTCTTTTCTTGTGGTGTAGCCGCTACATAAGCCTCGGGCATCCCTGCAGCGCAATGGGAGCGGTCCCGCTGGTGGGGATATGAGACAGGTACCGAATGTCGAGGATTGGTAGAGAATGCTGAACGATCTGATTGAGAAGAGAAAAAAAGTCCTTGCGGAGTCTGAACAGCACAAAGACCGGCGCAATGAGTTGAACGCGCTCGCCAGCAAAAACGCCCGCGAACGCAACACGTTAAATACGCAGACCCGCGAATTCGTCGAGGAAGCCCAGCAGCACAAGGAGCAGCGGGACAAGATCAACGAGGAAGTCCAGGCGTTAAAAGACCAGAGGAACGAGTACAACGACAAGGCAAACACGCTTTTCGAAGAGATTGAGTCCTTCAAGAAGGAGCACGGCAACCTCCAGAACCGGGGCATCAAGGAACTGCAGAAGCAGATCGAGCACCTGGAGTTCAAGCAGCAGACCGAGGTCTACAGCACCGATAAAGAGCGCGAACTGATCGACAAGATCAAGCAGCTCAAGGCGACGGCCAAGGACCAGGAAGCTGAACTCGAGCAGAACAAGGAGATGCGGACGAAACTCTCCGATGCCCGTGAGTTTCGCAGGCTGGCCTCGGACATCCACAAGGAAGTGACCGAGAAGGCCGAGGCCGCACAGCAGCACCACGACCTGATGGTGGAGTCCTACCGGAAGGCCGACAAGTCCCGCGAAGAGGCCGATCTGGCCCACCAGCAGTTCGTCGAAGCCCAGGAGTCGGCGGATGAGGAGCACAAGCAGTTCATCACCTGCCAGAAGGAACTCCGGGATTATGACAAGGTGATCTCGGGTCTGCGGAAGAAGACCAGAAAGACCAAAGTCACCAAAGAGCAGAAAGCCGTCAGGAAAGAAGCGGAACGTGTCTTCCAGATGTTCCGTGAGGGTGAAAAGATCACGACCGACGACCTGCTCCTGCTTCAGCGTGCAAAACTCATTTAATACTTTTTTACCCGCCGCTGCAAATTATTTAATAGATTCGAGGAGATGTCTATTGAATGGTAAAAGAGCGGACGCTCGTCCTCTGTGTCGATCGCGACGATGATCTCGGGTTCAAAGCCCGGATCGATGGCCCCATCGTGGGCAGGGAGGCATGCCTCCATGCGGCGACATCTCTCGCTCTGATTGATCCTGAGGACTCCGACATCAACGCGATCTTCGAGACGATCAAACTCTATGATGAACTCACCGGGCGGGGAGAAGAGGTTGCCATCGCTGTCATCTGCGGCAACCATATGAACCTGCTCGAGGGAGATCGGCGGGTAGCGTCCAGTCTCGATACAATCCTCTCCGCGACAAATTCTACAGCCTGCATTCTGGTGACGGACGGTGCTGAAGACGAGTATGTCCTGCCGATCATCCAGTCCCGGGTGCCGGTCAGCAGCGTACGGAGGGTCGTGGTCAACCAGATGCCGAACCTCGAGGGAACGTACTACATCCTCAGGCGTCTTCTCGACGATCCAAAAGTCTCGAAGATCGTGCTCGTACCGCTCGGTCTTGCCATGCTCCTTTACGCAGTCGGATACCTGCTGGGATACCCCGAGGGGGCAACCATCGTCGTCGTCGGTATCATCGGGACCTATCTGCTCTTCAAGGGCATGGGGATCGACGAGGTCTTCGGGTATCTGATCAACTCGCTCCGGACGTCGCTGCATGGCGGGAGGTTCACCTTTGTCTCCTACATCACCGCAATACTGCTGGGTATCGTCGGCGTTGTCCTCGGGCTCATAAGCCTCCTCGACTATTATACCTCTGCCGGGATCTTCTTCCAGGTCCTTGCGTTCATCTACGGTGCCATTGTCTGGTTCACCGCCGCCGGCCTCGTTGCATCGGTAGGAAAGATCATCGATGTCTTCCTAAACGAGCGGGAGGCAATCCAGCGGGTGGTCGCCCTGCCGTTCTTCGTGCTGGCGATAGGGGCCATCGCCTACGGTGCAAGCATCTACATCCTCTCGATCAGCGACATCGCCGGGTTCCCTATAACGACCGACGTCGGTGTAAAGTACATCATCTTCGCGACAATCGGGGGCCTCTTCTGCGCCTTCTTCGGCGTCTACCTCCAGTCGTTCCTGGGAAAGTGGGTGGACGATCGTGAACAGGTCCCGCTGAAGAGAGAGGTGTAAGACGCCGGAACCGGACATCTCATTCTATTTCTCGACGACGTAGCGAATGAAGAGCTTCGGCCTGATGCCGACCGTATTGAGGAGCATCACCAGAATATAGACAGCGCTCAGGCGGTACTTCCCCACCTGGAGATAGCGCCGCGGCGATACGGTGATGGGACAGTCGACCTGGACGAGCCTCTCGTGCCGGCGCGCCGCCCGGAAGAACTCCACGTCCTCCAGATAGGGAAGCAACTCGTATCCATCGATCTCAAAGAAAGCCTCTTTTTCTACAAAGATGCCGAAGTCCCCGAAGAAGGTCTGCGTCCTCGCTGCCAGCAGGTTCCCAAACCCGCTCGTCAGGTAGAGCAGGGGATCGCGGCTGCTATTATGACCCGGATGCCAATCCCCGGGCAGGTAAAAACGCGGCTCGTCCCGCCGCTCACGCATCTCGCGGCAGCGCGGCTGTACACCGGTTTCCTGCGGGACGCGGTCGATCGGCTCGCCCGCATCAACGGTGTCCGTCCGTTCGTGGCTTACACGCCTCCTGCTGCGGACGATTTCTTCGCCAGCATCGTCCCCCCGGGTTTCTCCATCCTCCCCCAGGCCGGCGAAGACCTGGGTGAACGCCTTGCCAACATTTCAGAAGCGCTCTTTTCCCGGGGGGCAACGGCGGTCGTGCTCTGCGACAGCGACAGTCCGACCCTTCCCGGCCGGTACATCGGGGAGGCATTCTTAAGGCTCGACGAGGCCGATGTCGTCGTCGGGCCGTGCGACGACGGCGGCTACTACCTGATCGGGATGCGGAGGCATACCCCCCGCCTCTTTGCCGGCATCCCCTGGAGCTCGGCCCGTGTGACGCAGCGGACGGTCGAAGCCGCCGGACGCCTTGACCTATCCGTCTCCCTGCTCGAACCCTGGTACGACGTCGACACGGCGGCCGACCTGGACCGCCTCTGCCGTGAGGTCGCGGCGTCGCCAAAAGATGCTGCCTTCGCCCGCCACACCCGCCGCGCCCTGGCGGAGATCGGGTTGCTGCCGCAGGCACAGGCGGGCGGCCGCAACGCCTGATGCCGTACTCGAAACACCTGCTGGTAGCGTCAGAAGACCGACACCGTAATCCGTATCGCAGATACGACCGCTTTCACGGTTCACGCAAAATAGCCGAGTCCGTCAGGGAATTCACTGACATTCTCGTACCGTTTGACGTCCTGCGGGGTGACGACGGTGAGCGAGGGCACGACCACGCCGAACCTGTGCGCGGGGAACCAGTAGGACCCCTGCCCGTAGTCGTCCGAGGCGTTATTCACACGCACCTCGATGCGCTCGATATCGAGACGCTGAACACTGGTGTCGTTGAAGTTCAGTATATCGAGTGATTTCTGCTTCAGATCGGATTTACCAAGGAGGAGAACGAGGAACCCGACCCCGCCGTCTATCGTATAGTTCATGGTGACGACGGCATCCGCTTTCTCCAGCCGGACGGTGACGTCTTTAACTGTGATATAACTGTACCGCCCCTCATCTGCCGCCAATGCGGGAACAACGAGAGCAGATACCAGCATCAGCACCAGGCCGATGGTCACCCACTTCATTGCACAGTACTTATCATGGGAGTCATAAAACCTTTATGGTCGATTCGGGACCATAGTGGCGATATACCGGGCTATCGGCCAGATCGCTTCCCTCAGGTCGGCTTTTTCGATGTCTCCGCCAACCTGCACCGCAACATGCGGGTAGTGCTCCAGCATATACCTGATAATTGATCTCAGAGAATCCGGCCGAATTACGTTGCGCACCACCCCGCGTTCATGACAAAAAATAACATGGGGAGAAGATTTCCCTTACCGGGCTCTGGTGAAGCCCTATTCCGGCTGTCATTCTTCCCCGACGAGATTGGTGCCGGACCTGGCCTGGTCCTGAGTTCGGCCTTTCGTATGAAAATGGGTCACCTACATATTTTCATCCGGTATGCCTGTGGCCCCACGGGCATCATGTGGTTTTTCTCACGCATGCCCTCATGCCGTGGACCGTGGTGGCTATCGCCATGGGGGTGGGGCTGACGGGGAGGGGCCTCCCCCTCCCCTGTCTTACGCAAAGATCCGCACACCTCACCCCCCACCTCGCCCGGCCTCCGGCCTCCTCCCCCGCCCCAGGGGGCAGGGGCAGTGCGTGGCGATACCCCCACGGTCCACTGCACCGGGCTTTTTCCTCGTTGTGACTGTTCTTGCACTCCGATCGCGTCAGTATCATACGCCCCCAGTACGACTCGCAC
>DASQ01000095.1 GCA_002503885.1 Methanoculleus marisnigri
CCCTTCCACAAGTTCCGGCAGAAGCTGAAGAGCAAGTGCGAGGGGTATGGTATCCGGTTCGATGACTCGCACTCCGAGGCATACACCTCGCAGGTGGACGCTCTCGCGCTCGACCCGATCCGAAAACCGCCCTATGGGAGGAAGCGGCGGATCAAGCGAGGACTGTACCGGAGTGCTCTGGGCACCCTGATCAACGCCGATGTCAACGGCGCTCTGAACCATTTACGAAAGGTAGCCGGTGATTCCGTGGTTCCACGGATAATCGGTAGGGGCCGCGTCAACCGGCCCGTGCGAATAAGGACGTCTTTTGAACCGTCAACCTTCGCACCGATTAAATTGCAGCCCTGTGCCCCACAAGGGCCCCCGCTGCAAGCCCCCGGTTTTAACCGGGGGTAGTTGACTAGATGTTAGCACAAATGTATCTGGGAAATGAGGATGCTATGGGACTGAAGGGTGGACCCACGCAGGACGAAATCATGGCTGTCTCGCTCGCGAAACTCGGCATCCGTCCGGGTGACCGGATAGCCGATATCGGGTGCGGGACCGGGAAGATCGCCATCGCTGCCTCGAGGGTGGCCGAACACGTCTACGCAATCGACAGGAGACCGGAGGCGGTCGCGTACGCCCGGGAGGAGGCGGCTGCCGCCGGCGCCGGGAACGTCGAGTTCTTCGAGGGTGACGCAGTGGAGATCCTCCAGGGTATCGACCACCTCGACGCTGCCTTCGTTGGGGGATCCCGCCGCCTGCCGGAGGTCCTCGATCTCCTCGCCGGGAGGGTGCAGGGGAGGATCGTCGTGAACGCGGTGATGCTCGGGACGGTCTCCGAGGCGATAACGAGTATGCAGCGCCTCGGGATCTTTCTGGAGGCCGTCCACCTCCAGGTCTCCCGGTCCGCCGGCATCGCCGGCGGGGTGATGTTTAAACCCATCAATCCCGTCTATGTCATCGTCGGGGGTGCCGGGTGCTCGTAGGGGTGGGGCTCGGGCCCGGCGACCCGGACCTTCTGACGCTCCGGGCGGTTCGGCTCCTTCATGAAGCAGCGGTGGTCTTCGTTCCCGGAAACCTCGCCTACGATCTGGTGCGGCCTTACCGCCCCGATGCCGTCGTCCTGAACTTTCCAATGACGAGCGACGAGGCCTACATCCGTGAATGCCTTGAAGAGAACGCGGACCGGATTGCACCGTTCGCGCTGGACGGTCTCGCGGTCTTCGGGATCATCGGGGACCCGAACTTTTACTCGACCTTCTCCCGGCTCTGTGAGGTGATTGCCGGGCGCTACCCGGAGGTCACGTTTGCGACCACGCCCGGGATCAGTTCCATCACCGCGTTCGCCTCCGTGGCAAACGTCCCGGTGGCCGGCGGATTTTTTGTCTCTGACGGGAACGGACCTGAGTCGGGGATCTTCATGAAGGTCCGGCGACCGGCGGCGCTCGCGGCCGACTTGAGGGGGAAGGGCTACTCGGAGTTCGTCCTCGTGGAGCGGATGTTCCTCCCGGAGCAGCGGGTCTACCGGGGGGACGATCTCCCCGAGGAGAGCGACTATTTCTCGATCCTCTTTGCGAGGCGGTCGCATGCATAAAGTCTACATCGTGGGTGCGGGGCCAGGGGCGCCCGACCTCATCACCGTCCGGGGAATGGATCTCCTCCGGCGGGCGGACGTCCTCATCTACGCGGGATCGCTCGTGAACCCGGCGCTTGTTGCGGAGTCCGGCGCTGGCGTGAGACTCGACAGCTGGGGGATGACGCTTCCGGAGATCGTCGATGCCATCGAGGAGCATATCCGGGCGGGAAGACTTGTCGTCCGGCTCCATTCCGGCGATCCGGCGCTGTATGGCGCGATCGTCGAGCAGATGGCCGAACTTTCCCGGCGCGGGATCGAGGCCGAGATCGTCCCCGGCGTCTCGTCGCTCTTTGCGGCCGCGGCGGCGCTCAAGACACAGTTCACGCTCCGCGACGTCTCCGAGAGCCTGATCGTCACCCGCCCGGCGGGGGCGACGCTTGCCGAGGACCGGATCGCTGAGTTCTCCCGGCTCGGGCAGACGATGGTGGTCTTCCTCGGGACCGAGCGAATGGAGGATATTCTCGCCCGGGTGGAGTGCCCGCCCGGGACCCCGGCGGCGGTCGTCTACCACGCCTCCTGGCCGGACCAGAAGGTCGTCTTAGGGACGGTGGCCGACATCGCCGCGAAGGCCCGGGCAGCCGGGATCGAGCGGACGGCACTGATCGTCATCGGGAAGGTGGTCGAAGGAGCAACGTCGGGGTTCGGGAGGTCGGTCCTCTACTCATGACCCGGACGGCCGTGATAGCGCTCGAGCGGTTCCTCCCCGACGCCCGGAGGATCGCCGGGGTGCTCGACGCCGAAGTCATCCCCTATGACCCGGAGGCTTTCCGGGCGGCGTTTGCCGGTTACGGTCGGATCGTCGCCCTGATGTCGGCCGGGATCGCTGTCCGGGGGATCGCCCCGCTCCTGACGGATAAGTGGCGGGATCCGGCGGTGGTGGTGGTCGGGCCGGACCTGCGTTACGCCATACCGGTTGTTGGCGGGCACCACGGCGCAAACGACCTTGCCCGGGAACTTGCCGTCCTCGGGATCGAACCGGCGATCACGACCGCGACCGAGACCCGGGGGAGGGAGTCGGTCGAGGGGATAGCCGTTCGGACAGGCTGCGATATCGTGAACCGCGACTCCACCCGGGCGGTGAACGCTGCGGTGCTGGACGCCGACGTGCCTCTCTACGCCGTCACCGGACCCGGGATCGTCGTCGCGGGCCCGGGTGTCTCCCTCCTCGTCCGGAACGGGGAGTACGTCGTCGGCGTCGGGTGCCGGAAGGGCGTCGGGGCGGCCGAGGTGATCGAGGCGATCGGGCGGGCGCTCCGGGAGGCCGGGGTAGCCCCTGAGAAGGTCCTCGTCTACGCCACGACCGCAAAGAAGCGCGGGGAGGCGGGGCTCATCGAGGCCATTGTGGACCTCGGCGGCAACCTTGTCTTCCTGGACGACGAAACAATCAACGCACAGGAGGCCCTTACACCCTCGCGGGCCTCCCTGATCGGGCTTGTCGGGGTCGCGGAACCCTCGGCCCTCGCGGCCTCGAAGCGCAAAGTTCTGGTTCTTGCCAGGCAGACGTATGGGAGTGTTACCGTTGCAATCGCACGATAGTGGAGGAAGACTGTACATCGTCGGCACCGGCCCCGGCGACCTGCTGCAGATGACGCCCCGGGCATTGAAAGCCCTTGGCGAGGCCGACTGTGTCATCGGCAACGGGTTTTATCTGGATCTGGTGATGCCGATGCTCGCCGGAAAAGAGGTTGTCCGGAGCAGCATGGGCCGGGAAGTCGACCGGGCTTCACGCGCGCTCGCCCTTGCAGAGGACCGCATCGTCGCGATGGTGAGCGGCGGCGACGCCGGGGTCTACGGGATGGCAAGCATCGTCCTCGAGGTGGCCGAACGGTCGGGGACAAGGGTCCCCGTCGAGGTCATCCCCGGCATCACGGCCGCAGTCTCGGCGGCGGCGCTTCTCGGCTCGCCGCTCTCGGGCGACTACGTCACGATGAGCCTCTCGGACCTCCTGACGCCCTGGGAGGAGATCGAGCGGAGGCTCGACCTCGCATTCCGGATGCGGGTGCCGGTCGTCCTCTACAACCCCAAATCCCGGGGAAGACCGCACAACCTGAATACGGCGATCGGGATCGCCCGTCGCCACCTTCCGACCGAAACGCCGGTCGGGGTGGTCAGGAACGCCTACCGGGAGGGGGAGGAGCGGCTGGTAACGACGCTCGGTGAGTTTGAAGACCACTTCGCCTTTGTGGACATGCACTCGATCGTTTTTGTCGGCGGAGAAGAGACGAGGATCTGGAGGGATAAGACTGATGCGAGAGGAATCATCACGCCCCGGGGATATCACCGGAAATACGTATACTGACCTCGCGGCGGTCACGCCGGAGGCCTACGCGATAGCGAGCACGAGCCGGAACCTGGCCCGGGAGCAGGTGGGAAACGCCACCCCCGAGGACCGGGTCCGGCAGCGGTGCTCGATAGCGGTCGGTGACTTTGCGATGGCCGGCCTGATGCGTTTTGCCGGCGACCCGGTCGAGGCCGGGCTCTCTGCGCTCGGGCGGCAGGCGCCGATCGTCGTCGATATCCGGATGGTGCAGGCGGGCATCCTGAAGCGCGGGCATGCAAGCGAGGTCCTCTGCGCCCTCGATTTCGGCGATGATATCGCCCGCGAGCGCGGGATCACCCGGACATCCGCGGGGTTCCTTGCCCTGCGGGACCAGATAGAGGGATCGATCGTGGTCATCGGGAACGCCCCGTCGGCGCTCCTCGTCGTCTGCGATATGGTCCGCGAAGGAGTCCGGCCGGCGCTGGTCATCGGGACCCCGGTGGGGTTCGTGAACGCGGCGGAGTCGAAGGAGGCGCTCCGTGCCCTCGACGTGCCGTCGGTATCCAACGCCGGCACCCGGGGCGGAACACCGGTTGCGGTGGCGGCGATGAATGAGATCATCACGATCCTCGCCGAGCGTGCAGGCCATGCGGGACCCGGTTACTGACTTTGAGTATCCCGAGGCGTGGGTGGCAGCCTGCCGCTCCCCCGACCTCCTTCCCAATGTCCGGCAGGGCCTCGCAGTCCTGACGGCGTCGGGATCGGTGCTTCGCCGGGGATTCACGACCGGGACGACAGCGGCTGCGGCCTGCAAGGCGGCGGTCCTCTCGCTCGCCTTCGATACCATAGAGGGGGTGGGAATCACCCTTCCCTGCGGCATTGCGGTCAGGCTCCCGGTGGACGCCTACCGGGGACGGGCGTCGTGCCTGAAGGACGCCGGGGACTACCCCTCCGACGTGACCGCGGGGCTCGAGTTCGTCGCGACCGCGGTCCCTTCCCTCTCGGGAGCGGTCCAGTTCGTCCCGGGGGAGGGTATCGGGAGTTTCGGCCGCAACACCCGTCGTCACCTGCAGGGGACGCCGGCGATCAGCGCCCCGGCGCTCGACTGCATCCGGCGCTCGATCAACGAGGCGGTGGACGAGGCGGACCTCCACGGGACGACGGTCATCCTCACGGTCCCCCGGGGGGCTGAGGTGGCCCAGAAGACGCTGAACCCGAAGATCGGGGTCCTCGGGGGGCTTTCAATCCTCGGGACGACCGGGTTCGTGGAGCCCTGGGACGATCACATGGTGGAGGGGGTGCTCGACCGTATCGCCCGGGCTTCCGGGGGGGTCGTGCTGACGACCGGACGGCTCGGCCTGCGCTACTCGCGTCTCCTCTTCCCGGAGCACGAGGCAATCCTCGTCGGGAGCAAACTCGAGGAGGCGCTCCGGGCGGCCGATGGCGAAGCGGTGATCTGCGGGCTCCCCGGCCTGATCCTGAAGTTCATGAACCCGGACGTCCTCGATGGGACCGGGTGTGCGACAGTGGAGGAACTCTCGGCGACTCCGCTGTGGGAGGCAGTGGCCCGCCGGGAACTTCGCGCGTTCCGGGTCTGCTACCCCCGCGTCCGGGTCGCGATCGTCGACCGCGACGGCCGAATCATCGGAGAGTCGCCATGAAGGTCGTCGGCGTGGGCTGCGGCCCCGGGATGCTGACCGCGGAGGCGGCGAGCGTCATCGAGGGCGCATCGCTCGTCTACGGCTCGGCCCGGGCGATTGCGCTTGCACGGGACGCCATCCCGCCGGGGTGCGAGGTGCACGAGATCGCGGATTACCGGAGCCTCCGGTCCCTCCCGTCTCACGCGGTCGTCCTCTCGACGGGGGACCCGATGCTTGCCGGGCTCGGCTACCTTCCGGGCGAGGTGGTCCCGGGGATATCCTCCCTCCAGGTCGCCTTCGCCCGCCTGAAGGTCCCGCTGACGAAGGTGGCGGTCGTCTCGGCCCACGGGAAGGACCATGCCCGGGCGGTCGCGGAGACCCGTGAGGAGGTCCTCGCGGGCCGGGTCGTCTTCCTCATCGCCGACCCGGCCTTCTCGGTCGGGGCGCTTGCGGCCGCTCTCCCGCCGGAGACCCGGCTTGCCGTCTGCGAGGACCTCGGCTACCCGGAGGAACGGATCGCCGTCGGGACGGGGGCCCTGCCTCCGGCGGCCCGGGCCGACCTCTTCGTGGTGGTGGCGGGGGAGTTTTAGCACTACTGTACGGGAGCCTGAAGGTTCCCTGAGGCACACCGGCCAGTCTCCCCTTTCTTGAACTCATAGCCGGCTCTGAGCAGATCGAGGAAGATCGCCTGGTATGCCCCTCGCTCGCAGAGTTCGAGGTGGTAGCGGTGCACCGTTGATTTCGTCCCGTACTTCGCCGGCACCTCGCTCCAGGTGCACCCGGTGGAGAGGACGTACAGGACCCCGTTGAAGAGGTCCCGGGGGTCATGGCGTGGCCTCCCTATATGCGGTTTCCGGGGTGGGAGGTGCTTTTGAACGATCTCCCAGAGGTCGTTGTCTATCTCCCGGAATGCCATGTATCCCGCATGTCTCCCGTGAGGACTTATACTTTTGGGATGGCCCAGGAGATCCGGTTGCCAGAGATCCCTAAACCCGGAGACTATCGCCCCGAAGGACCGTGCGGAGCATAGTTCGTGACGATGATCTCGCGGATCTCTCCCCGTTTCGTCCCGTCGCAGTTGATCGCCCTCCTCGCCGGCACCCGGTCTATGGGGTATCCGGCGTAGAGATCATCGAAGAATCCGTCGTCCTGGTCGATGTTCTTCGGGTCCGAGTTGCTCAGCATCAGCCTGGCGCCTCTGGCGTCGCATTGTGCGTAGAATGCTGCCAGGCGCCTCTGTTCCTCGTCGGAAAACCTGTTCTTCGAGTACTGGGTGAACGACGATGTCCGGTTCAGGGGCCGGTACGGCGGGTCGAAGTAGACGAAGGTATCCTCTGCGATGCAGGACTCCGAGAGCGTGAAGTCGCCGAGGTGGACGGTCGTATTCCGGAGCACAACGGAATCAGCCCGGAGCACACTTTCGTGCAGGATCCCCGGGTTTGTGTACCTGCCGAACGGGACGTTAAACCCGCCCCGTGAGTTTACCCGGTAGAGGCCGTTAAAGCATGTCTTGTTGAGGAAGATGAGTTGAGCAGCCCTCTCAACCCACCCCTCGCCGTACTGCCCGAAATCGATGCCTCCCCTCTCGCGGTTGAACGTATCCCGCATGGCATAGTAATACTCCTTCCGCCCGGCGTCGTCCTTTGATAGAAATTCATCCGAGAGACCGCTTAAGTAGTCGATGAGGCCGGAAACGTCGTTCTTCACGACGCTGTAGGCGAGGACCAGTTCCTCGTTGATATCGAAGAGGTGGCACTCCCTGAACCGGAAGATGCTGTTGAAATGGAAGTAAACCGCTCCACCGCCCACGAACGGTTCGACGAAGACCGAGAGGGTTCCCTCGTTGAGTTCTTCCGGAACTCTCAGGGTGAACGCATCGAGCAGTTGCGCCTTTCCACCTGCCCACTTGAGGAACGGTCGTGCGGTGGGTGTTGCCATCGATCTCTTCCATCCGGCGTGAACGCTTCGTGGTGTCAACTACCCCCGGTTAAAACCGGGGGCTTGCAGCGGGGGCTCCTTGTGGGGCACAGGACTGTAATGTAATCGGTGCGAAGGTTGACGGTTCAAAAGACGTCCTTATTCGCCCGGGCCGGTTGACGCGGCCGCTACCGATTATCCGT
>DASQ01000120.1 GCA_002503885.1 Methanoculleus marisnigri
CCCTTCCACAAGTTCCGGCAGAAGCTGAAGAGCAAGTGCGAGGGGTATGGTATCCGGTTCGATGACTCGCACTCCGAGGCATACACCTCGCAGGTGGACGCTCTCGCGCTCGACCCGATCCGAAAACCGCCCTATGGGAGGAAGCGGCGGATCAAGCGAGGACTGTACCGGAGTGCTCTGGGCACCCTGATCAACGCCGATGTCAACGGCGCTCTGAACCATTTACGAAAGGTAGCCGGTGATTCCGTGGTTCCACGGATAATCGGTAGGGGCCGCGTCAACCGGCCCGTGCGAATAAGGACGTCTTTTGAACCGTCAACCTTCGCACCGATTAAATTGCAGCCCTGTGCCCCACAAGGGCCCCCGCTGCAAGCCCCCGGTTTTAACCGGGGGTAGTTGACATCCTCCTTCCACCTCACCTCTTCTTCCTGCACGGCGGGATAAGAAGGTATCCGGGCAGGATCACATCCGGCCGGACAGTCCGGCTTCCGGGGAAATCCACCTGGTTTTTCTCCTTTGTGGTGCAACAATGGTCTGTTATTCCTCTTTAGCCGGGTGCAGACAATGCTTGAAGACCAACAATGGCAACCGGTGCCGGGAACCACCGGCGCCGAGATCTACCCCTTCCTCAGGAAACCTGATGTTACCTGTTCGAACGCCTACCTCATCCGGACGCCCGGCGAGATCCTGCTCATCGATACCGGGGCGGACGCCGGGCAGATGGACCGGATCATGGCACTCGTGGACGACCTCCTCGGCGAGGCTCCGCGGCCGGTCCTCCTCGTCCTCACCCACTGCCACGCCGACCACTGCTATCAGGCAACCCGGGACCGGCGGTTCCGGTCTCTCCCGGACCTCACCGTGGCTGTAGAGGAGACGGGCGCCCGGGCGCTTGAAGCGGGCGACCCGTGCCGGACGATTGCGGAACTGATGGGAAGGGAGGTCGAGCCGCTCCCGGTCGGCCTCCCTCTCCTCACCGCTCGCGACCGCGAGACCCTGGAGACAGACGGCGGCATCACCCTTTACCGGCAGGAGATCCTGCTCCGCTCCGGGGATGCCCTTACGGTCTACCACACCCCGGGGCATTCACCCGATAGCATCTGCATCCACTTCGGCGGCCTCCTCTTCATCGGCGATCTCCTCTTTGCGGCGAGCCCCGGGATCGCCGGGCTTGCCGGCTGGGACCAGCCGGCGCTGCTCGTGTCGATTGAACGGGTCCGGTGGATCCTCGCCCGTGAACCGGTGAGCCTCTGCTGCCCGGGCCACGGCAGGACCATCCCGGCCACGACGATGCCGGGGCTCCTCGACCGGCTCAAGGGGGAGGCGGAGGGACTCTCCGGCATCGGCACCTTCGACCGGCAGCGGCTCGATGACTCCCTGGAGCACGCTGTCGACCTGCTTCAGGAAGCCAACCGGGTCTTTGCGGTGATCGCGGGACGCCTCTACGCCCTCGCCTACCGCCTCGACGAACTCGGCGAGGCAGAAGAGGCCCGGCGTTACCAGGAACTGCTTGAGTCCGACCAGATCGATGGGTTTCTTGCCGATTTCTCACGGTTTGCCGACGAATTCCACGCCGGGGAGAGGTTCGAGGTCCAGCTCGTCCTCAAGGCCGTCCAGGTGATCCAGCGGATCGAGGCTCACTTTGCGGGGGACCGGCTGGACCACGTCGTCGACGCGTCGCTCCTCCGCCGGGCCGGCCGCCTGCTCACCGACTTCATGAACACGATCTTTGGCTACCGGGACTCCGCGCATCTCTCCGCCGCCGCTCTCCCGCCGGTGCTCCGCGACCTGGTTGCCGGGGTCTTGACTCCGCCGTTCTCGGACGAGGCGTTTATCGAGACGGCGGAAGACCCGGCGGCATACCGTGCGGAACTCGTCTCCCGGCTTGCCTACCTTCCGCTCTTTGAGGGGATTGACCTCTCTATCAACGCCGGAGATACTCTCCCCCCGGTACTGATCGACCAGGAACGGTTCTCCGACGAGGTCGTCGGCGTTCTCGAGGATATGGCGGCCGCCGGTGCCCGGGAGATCCGGCTCTCCCCCCGCCGGGAGGGGGATGCGGTCGGGCTTCTGATTCAGGGTTCCGGCGTCCTCTCTGCGAAGAGGCTCCAGTTCTACCGGCGGAAGTTCGGGCTCTGTGGGGCGTCGCTGGCGATCTCCGGGGACGGTGCCGGCCTTATTCTCCTCTTCAGGTCCGCCCCCTCCTGATCCGGAGCCGGGGTAAACTACTTACCTTCGGCCCCCGAACCGGGGCGATCCTGAAGGAGGAAGTCGTTTGACGGAGATGCAGCATGTGCCTGGAGTTGACCGCGGCAGGGTGATCCTCTATGCCCTGAGCACCTGCGGCTGGTGTGCCAGGACGAAAGAACTCCTCACCAACCTCGGCGTCGGGTTCTCGTACGTCTACGTGGACCTGCTCACGGGTGAGGAGCGTGACCATGTGGTCCAGGAGGTAGAACGCTGGAACCCGCGGCTCTCGTTTCCAACGGTTGTCATCGATGACGCGAAGGTGATCGTGGGGTTCCGGGAGAATGAGATCCGGGAGGCGGTCGGTGCCTGACGCGGCAAGCGACGAAGAGGTTGACCGTTTCGTGCGCGACCTCGACCGCGAGGCGGAGGCCGGCGGTTATCACCTCAACCCGGACCGGGAGTTCACCCGGGACCTCGTCCGCGGCCTGCTCGCGAACCGGGAGCGTTACGGCTACATCTCCTGCCCCTGCCGGCTTGCCTCGGGGAACCGGGAGGACGATCTCGACATCATCTGCCCCTGTGACTACCGGGACCCCGATCTCGCCGACTACGGCGCCTGCTACTGCGCCCTCTACGTCACCGCCGACGTGGAGGCCGGGGTGCGTGCCGCCGACCCCGTTCCGGAACGGCGGCCACCCCCCGGGGAGCAACGGCGGCAGAAAGAGGAGCGTGCCACGGCCGGCGCGGCCCCGGGTACCCCGAAGTATCCGATCTGGCGATGCCGGGTCTGCGGCTACCTCTGCGCGCGGAGCGAGCCGCCCGAGACCTGCCCGATCTGCCGGGTGCCCCGCGACCGGTTCGAGCGGTTCATGTGAGCCGGGCGAGGCACGCATAGACGACGAATGCGGCGACGATCCCGTTCACCGGGGGAATGCCCGGGATCACGAGGGCGGCGAGGGAGCCGGCGGCGTAAGCCCCGAGTCCTTGCCGGTTGAACCGTGGGACGATTGCCTCCCCGAGCGCGGGGTAGCGCCCCCGGTGGCGGACAAAGAAGTCGGCCATGATCACCCCGCCGAGCGGGGGGATGAGCACCCCCATCGCGACCATGTAGGGGATCAGCCAGTCGTACATGCCGAGGAGGGCGAGCAGGGTCCCGGCGGCGGCGCCGACGAACGTGACCAGCCGCCGGCGTTCGGTCCGGCAGAAGTGGCACCCGGCGACCGAGAAGTTGTAGATGGTATTGTCCTGGGTCGTCCAGATGTTCGAAAAGAGCATCAGGACACCGGCGACAAGGAGGCCCTGGGCCGCCAGCACCTCGACGATGTCGGAGAGCCCGTAGACAGTGGCCCCTACGGCTCCGGCAGCGATCATCAACCCGTTTCCGAAGAAGAATGCGAGGAGCGTAGAGCCGGCGGCGACCCGCGCAGACCCGGAAAAGCGCGTCCAGTTGGCGACCTGGGTGCCGCCGGAGACAAAGGTGCCGACGACGATGGTGAGGGCCTCGGCGACCGTGAGCGCGCCCGCCGAACCTGCCGTGAGGAGGCCGGCGCCGCCTCCGGCGTCCCGGAGGGCGACCGAGGCGCTTACGGCGGAGAGGACTGTGGAGAGGCCGCTTTTGTAGCCGACATACCCGAGACCGGCGACATAGACAGCGAGGATCGCGCTCCCGCAGAGGATGATCCCGACGAGGTCGGGCCAGAACCGGAACGCAACCCCGAGGCTGCCGCCGCCCCACATCGTGGCGGAGAAGAAGGTGAACCCAAGCAGCACCAGGGTGATCGGCCAGAACCCCTGCCGGGCATCGCCGGGACCGCGGAGAGCGGGTAGTCCTCCGCGCCGCTCCGGTTTACCGCGCTGCCGGCCCCTTCTGCCCGGATCGCTGCTGCTTTTGCGATGGTTGAGTTTCTCTGCTGCGGCGTGAACTTCTTTCCGGATTTTCCGCCGCCGAGAGGCCGGCGGCTGATCCAAGGTGTCATATACCGGCCCGGGCGATCCTCCTGTATGCCGAGCGTGCGGATCAACGACGGAGACCTTCCCTCCGGGACCGGTGTGGAGGGGGGACGAAAGAAGAGACCCGACGAGACCCCGGCGCCTGCCCGCGGGGAGCCCGAACCGGGGGCCAGCAAGACGGAAGAGAGCCCGGAAAAGCCCCGACACACCCGGCCTCTCTTTGGGGATGCCGACGGCGCCGATATCTTCTACACGAAGAAATAGGTCATTTCAGCACCCGGATATCCGCGGCGGAGGCCACCACCACCTCCCGCTCCCCGCGGTAGGTCTGGACAACCCCATAGACCGTTACGTTCTCGTTCTCGTGAAGTTCCAGCGCAGCAGCCACGTTCTCGGGCAGAAAGACCGGGGTGCCGTTGACGGTGAGGATCAGGTGCTCGCCGGTCGAGGTCTCTTTGATCCCTTCGATACTCCCTTCCAGGAGGACCAGCGCTCCGTCCGGGACCGTTTCTGAGTACGGGTCCGCCAGCAGCGGCCGGCCGACGGCGTCGAAGAGGAGGTGCGCCGCAAGCACGATCCCGACGACGCATACGAGCACGGCGAGTGCCGTTTTCTCCTGCCGTTCCAGCATAGATCTCCTATAGTCTTTCAGGATTATAACATCCGTCAGTTTGATATGTTAACAGCGTTAACTATCCTGCATGGATGATGTGAACCTTCCCCCGTCCTCCCGGAAGATCCTCCTGCTGCTGGAAGATGGGGGTTCCCTGACCCACAAGGAGCTCGTCCGTCTCAGCAGCCTGGCCCCCCGCACTGTCCGCTATGCCTTAAAGAGACTCAAAGATAACGATCTGATCGTGGAGAAGTTCAATTTCAGGGACGCCCGGCAGATCCTCTACGAGTACAAAGACTCACAGCTGGTGTCCGTGCAATGACCGAGCCCCCTTCCTGCGATATCATGCGCTGTGACACCCTCGTCCGGAGGCTGCTTCCCCAGATGCGTGCTGAGATGGTCTATCGCCTGGTGAACGAGCGCGGCATCAGCCAGAGCGAGGCCTCAAAGCGCCTCGGGATCAGCAGGGCCGCGGTATCGCAGTATATGAGCCGCAAACGCGGATATACCCGGCAGGACTTCCCCGTCGACCTCGAGACGGTCATCGAACGGTGGGTCTCCGCCGTCGCCTCGGGCGAAGGGACGATCACTATCTGCGACGTCTGCCGCTCCGCCGATCTTACCGGTAGATGGTGAGCGGCCGTCTCAGGTGCGTCTCCGCCGATAGAGGTAGAGCCCCATAAGGGCGGCGAGTATGCACGCCGCTGCGATTATTTTGAGCCGGTCCGGTCCGGTAGTGCCCCTCGCCCCGCCCTCTCCCGAGGCATCCCAGTCGTCCTCAAAGACCGCGGTGTAGTAGGCGGCGATATCCGGGTGCTCGATGATCACACCCGCCTCCCGGTTGAACGCCGGCGAGTTGGCGTTCCAGTTGATGCTGCTGACGAGCACCGTCCGGCCGTCGACGATGACCCCTTTGTTGTGGATCTTAGCCAGGTTGTTCGCCTCCAGGTCCGCGAGCCGAGCTTCGAGCGGGAGCCCTTCGGCCGCGGCGATCCGGTTGATCACGCTGACCATCTCGTCGTTGTCCGCGTCGTCCTCGGTGTTGAACCAGGCGGCATCAAGGAGCACCCGCACTGCAACCCCTCGCCGGGAGGCGTTGACTGCAGCCGCAAGGTAGGGGTTCAGGTCGTATGCTGTCTCGTTCGTGATGTAGGCCTGCTCGATCGCGATACTCTCCTGCGCCCCCTCGATCAGCCCGAGGATGAGAGCGCTTGTATCGGGAGAGACGACCGGGGTCACCCGCGCTCCCTCCGCGCGGCAGGCGGCAAACTCCACCGTGTATGAGGGAGCCCAGGGTGTGCGAGGCTCGGCCGTCGTGCCCTCGAAGGGGACGATATCTCCGCCCGCCGCGTCGAGGAGGAAAACCTCGCGGAAGTAGGCCGCGAGCCCGGCGTTCTCGAGAGAGACCCCCCACCCGCGGTTGCCCTGCAGCCCCGGCGCCGGGTAGCCGCCGGGCTTGAAGTTCTCGCTCCCGACAAGGACCCTCTCCCCATCGATGACGAGATACTTGGCGTGGTCGTAGCGGTACTTCGCGTGGGCGGCATCGGTCGTCGTCATCGAGAGGACCGGTATGCCGCTCCGGTTGAGGGCACCCGCGATCGCCCGCTCTTCGGCGGATACACCGCCCACCGGTCCGCCCTCGAGGAGGACCGTCACCGTCACGCCCCGCTCGCGGGCGCAGATGAGATCGGCTGCCATAGCCGGGTCGGTGAACTCGTAGACGTTTACGAGGATCTCGTGCTCTGCAGACGCGACGGCTGCCGAGAAGACCTCATACGAGCAGTCCGGGGCGACGAAGGCCTTCACGGCGACGCCCTCAAAGGTTGCGGGTAGAAGGCGGGACTGGCCGATGGAGAGCGGGCGCGGGTCCCAGATCTCGCCATTGAGGTAGTGGATCCGCCCTTCCCGGGGAAGGACGTCGGCGGGCCAGGCGACCTGCTGGACGAGGGTGGTCCCCTGGTAGAGGAGGAGTTCGTCGGCCTGGTTGGCCATCAGGAGGTTCCCGTTCGGGATCACGTCCGGCACGGCCGATGTCCGCTCCTCGATCTCGAAGTCGGGAGGGTAACCGTGGGCCTGCTCGAACGCGGGGCCGCTCCTCGCGATCACCAGCCGCCCGTCGATCGTGGTTCCCGGCGGGAACCGGTACCCCCCCTCGCCGTCCGAGAGGACGAACCCGTCGAGCATCCCCGATCCCTCGATCACCAGGTACTCGTCGGGGTCGCCGGCCTGGTAGGGGTCCGGGCAGAATTCGACGATCCGCACACCGCCGGCTGTGCCGGTAAGGAGGCAGAGGAGCAGGACGAGCGCGGCGATCCGGCGCATACGCAGGGTTATGTATCCCCCGGTTTAATAGGAGAGCGATATGACAACGCTTGCACCCCCGCTGGTCGTCAAGGTGGGCGGAAGCCTCTTTGACCGGGTCGTGCCCCTGCTCGCGATCTTCCGGGAGGTCGGGCGCCCGGTGCTGATCGTGCCCGGCGGCGGGAAGTTCGCCGACCTCGTCCGGCGCCTCAACGTCTCCGATACCGCCGGTCACTGGATGGCGATCGCCGGCATGGAGCAGTTCGGGTGGTACATCGCCTCGCACGACGTCCCGGCGGTCTCCGCTCTCACGCTTCCGGCGGAGGTGACGGTCCTCCTCCCCTACTGCGCCCTGCGGCGGGCAGACCCCCTCCCTCACTCCTGGAACGTCACCTCCGACACCATCGCCGCCTGGGTCGCGAAAGAACTCTCGCTCGACCTCCTTCTCCTCAAATCGGTCGACGGCATCCACCACCACAGGAAGCTCCTCTCACGGGTTGAGGACCCCTCTCTCACCCCCGACGAGGTCGATCCTGCGTTCATCCGGTTCGTCTTCGAGCACAATCTGCGGGCCCGGGTAGTTAACGGCAGGCACGACGACCGCGTCCGCCAGGCACTCCGGGGGGAGGCGGTTGTCGGGACTCTTGTTGATCCGAGATTTTAACTTGCGGGGGTGAAGGGGG
>DASQ01000113.1 GCA_002503885.1 Methanoculleus marisnigri
GCCCTATGGGAAGACCCGGAGGATCAAGCGAGGGTTGTACCGGAGTGCTCTGGGCACCCTGATCAACGCCGACGTCAACGGCGCTCTGAACCATTTACGAAAGGTAGCCGGTGATTCCGTGGTTCCACGGATAATCGGTAGGGGCCGCGTCAACCGGCCCGTGCGAATAAGGACGTCTTTTGAACCGTCAACCTTCGCACCGATTAAATTGCAGCCCTGTGCCCCACAAGGGGCCCCCGCTGCAAGCCCCCGGTTTTAACCGGGGGTAGTTGACGGCATCACTATAACGAAACCCTAAAACATCCTGGTGCCAATACAAGGCTAATGGCAGAAGGAAGGCTTAAGATTGTCGTGTTCGGTTCTTTTAATGCGGGCAAGTCCAGCTTCATCCAGGCACTCGACCCCCGCAGCCGCCACATCGAAGCATCCTCAAAGGAGGGGCCTACAACCGTTGCATTTGATTTCGGCAGACTCCAGATGGGGGACCAGGCGGTCTTCCTCTTCGGCACTCCCGGGCAGGAGCGGTTTGAGTTTGTCCGGCAGATCCTCTCGCGGGGGATGGACGGCGCGATCATCGTCGTGGACGCTACCACGGGGGTGGACGCGATGACGCGCCACCTTTACGGCCAGCTAAAGGCCCTTGAGGTGCCGCTCGCGTTCATGGCGAACAAGTGCGACAGTCCGGGTGCGGTCCCCGAGGCTATCCGCCGGGACCTTCCGGGGGAGATGGTGCACTCTATCTCCGCGCGGAACGGCGAGAACGTCCATGCGGCGCTTGACGCCTTTGTGGCAACCCTGTCCGCCCGGTAACGATCCTTTTTACTGCCTGCAAGTCGTTCTTTTCTGCAGACAATGACCCGCAAAGAGACCTATATCAAGGAGATTGCCCGGCTGCTCACGAGTTTCCTCGCGAGCGGGAGCGCCGGAGATCTTCTCGCCTACCTGGTCGCAGGAAGCAGCCTGCCGGGACCCCGGGAAAACCTGGAACTCGCGGGAGCGTTTGCCGAGACCGTGCGGGAGTTCGCGGTTGCCGATACCGACGATCACCAGGCCCTGTGGAACCTCTGCGTCGAGCTCGCCTGTGTCTCCCCGGAGGATGCACCAACGGATGATCCGCATGAGTTCCTCCCGTTCTGCGGTGTTCGGGGTATCGGGGCGATCGGGTCCGTGTCCCCCGAATGCGTTGAGGCGGCGCTCACGCACCTTGCGGAGGCGTCGGTCGACCCGCGGCGGCGGACCCGGGAGGCGGTGGCGATGGCGGTGCGGGACCTCCTCTCCCGGCAGGGGGATCTGGCGGTCCCGGAGCTGGAAGACTGGGTGCAGGGAGGGTCCTGGCTCACCATGCGGGCCGCGGTTGCGGGGATTGCCGAACCGGACCTGCTGGCAGAACCACAGATCGCACAGACCGCGTTCCGGCTCCACCGAAAGACCCTGATCCGTGTCTATACCGCAGGTGAGAGGCAGTCCGAGGCTTTCCTCGCGCTTCGGGAGGCGCTCGGCTACACGCTCAGCCTGGTCATCGCCGTTCTCCCCGGGATCGGTTTTGAGTACCTGCGGCAGCTCGCAACCCTCGACGATCCGGATATCCGGTGGATCGTGAGAGAAAACCTCGAAAAAAGCCGACTTGGGAGGCAGTACCCCGAGACGGTGCAGCACATCCAGGCACAGCTGGGGTGAGGGGAACTCCGGCCCTTCGGCCCGTCGTTCACCCCACGATGGCCGACGCCGTCTCGTCGAAGGGGTTCGTCCGCATCGCAAGCGAGAAGAGGTACGGGTAGTTCCTCTGCAGGTAGCGCATGTAGTCCAGCCATTCGCGGATCAGGAGGCCGTAGATCCGTTCCAGATCCACTGCAAGATGGGCCATGTCGGCGTCTGGCAGACCGGCGAAGCCGGGCCGGCGCTGCAGTTCTTCGTTGAAGTGGAATATCGCCCGGAGGAGTTCGGTGAACGCCTCGTGCTCGAGGAGCACGGGGTTTTCCAGCAGCCGCAGGAGGAAGTCCTCGCGGGAATTGAGGAACCGCTTGACGGCGTCCAGGTCGACATTCTCTATCCTGACGCGGCAGGGGTGCCGCTTCAGCCGCGCAGCCACCTCCCGGAACGTCTCGTCGGTCCAGGTATCGGTGACCGTCAGGAGCGGCCGGATCTCGTCCCGATTGGGATCGTTGTTGGAGATGTAGATCAGAAGTTGTGTCCCGAGAGCCGAGAAGAACGCCCCGATGACCATGTTCTGTTTTTCCATCCTCTGCTGCCGGTCGCGGGACGCGAGCACCTGGTGAAAGACGAGCGTCACCAGGAGGACCTCGAGCGGGAGGAACGCGATGTCGCCGAGCGTGTAGATGGCGATGTGGTAGAGGTCGCCGAATACCAGGAAGTGCAGGGCGTAGAGCACGACCGAGAGGATGACAAGCGCTGCCCCGAAGGTGATCAGCCACCGTCTGTCGTTCATCGTAAGGAACTATGGTGCCCTGATCTCGTGAACCCCGCGCTCCCGGGTGGAGTGAGCCTGCTACCCTCAGACCCCATAGCGCCTCCACGCCTCTTCTACATGCAGCGCCCGCATCCCGAGCCTCCGGGGAGCATCGACGTCGTTCTCGAAATTGTCCCCGATAAAGAGGACGTCGGAGGCCTGGAGCCCCATCCGCCCGAGAGCCGCCGTGTATATCCGCGGGTCCGGCTTCTGATAGCCGGGGTCTGAGGAGAAGATGACGAAGCCGAGACGGTCGTAGAGGCCGAGCGCCCGCATCTCCCGCTCCGAGAAGACCCGCTGCCCGTTCGAGACGACCCCCGTCTTCTGCGTGGAAAAGATGTCGAGCAGCCTTCGGCTCTTCTCGATGACGCCGAGGCGCCGGAGCGATGCGGCCCGGAACGCCCGGGCGGCCTCTACACCGAGTCGCTCCGTATCGATCTCCCATACGCGGTGTTCGGCGCAGATGCCGGCAAAGACCTCCTCGACCCGGACCTCCGGATAGCGCTCTCCGGTCCGGCCGGCCGCTTCCCGTACCCGGCTCACGTAGCACGCCCGCAGGCGTTCGGGCGCGATCATGACCCCCTGATAGAGGAGCCACCGGGAGAGGCCCCGGTAGGTCTCGATATCGCGTTCGTCGGTCAGGACATCGATGAGTGTCCCGTAGCAGTCGAAGAGAACCCCTGTTACCGGTGGATCGCGGCGAGACACGCCTCCGCCTCCGATAGCAGCCAGTCACGTTCCGCCGCCCGCCAGGGCAGCCGGGCGATCCTGAGGTGCCCGAGCGCCATGAAGAAGGGGAGGGCGGCGGTATGGCGCCGGAATTCTTCAACGCTGTGGCTGTAGTGCCAGAGCAGGTGGCCGATGTAGTCTTCGGCCCTCGTGCTGCTCCCGTCCGATGCCTTGATCTCTGCGGCGAGGATGCCGAGGTCGCGGACCGGGTGGGTGTGGTTCCGGGCCCCCTCGAAGTCGATTGCACAGGTGCTGCCGTCGAAGAGGTAGTTGCTGAGCGTGGCGTCGCCATGGACCATGCACCCAACGTCGGGGCCAATCCGCGGGCTGTGCCACCATGCCCCGAGCAGGCGGTTGAACCGTTCTCTCCGTGGGGCTGGAAGGCCGTTCTGGTCGAGCATCGCGTGGAAGTAGGCGAAGTCGCGCTCCCGTTTGCAGGAGGTCCGCGTGCCGTCGTGGAGCCGCCGGAGCAGGCGAGCAACCCCGGTCAGGGGCTCGTACAGGGATGTCCTCGCCGCGAGGAGCTCGCGGAGCGTCCGGCCGGGGACATACTCGGTCACGAGGACCGCATGAAACCGGTTGTTCGCCGCAAGTGCACGGGGAACGCGGATCCAGCTGGAGACATGGCGTAGCCGGCGGAACTCGTTCATCATCGCCGCATCCGCGTTATAGCGGGTCTTCGCACCCGTCGGCTCACCGAAGAACTTGCCGACGACGCTGACTGCGGTGCCGGCGAACTCGTACCTGCAGACGACGTGCGATGCAGGCTCTACCCGGTAGACCCGGATCTTACCGCGCCACCCGGCCAATCGGTCGGCGAGGACGCCCGCGAGCCAGTCCCCGAACGCATCGCCGGCCTCCAGGCGTCCTACCTTCCTCTCGACGATCAACTGCTGTACCACCGGTGGGGCCGGTGGTTCTGCAGGGCAATGAAGATACCCATGGCATCGGGGAGACCCACACCTTTTTTACCGCCCGGGCGTCTTAACGGGATGCACCGGCGATCCTGTGGGTGACGAGCCATGATACCGTTTTGCGATTTCCTGGAGAGAATCAGGCCTGCCATCAACCGGCGGATCGAGGAGGTGACGGGGGGTGAGGATGCAATCGATCCCGGCGTTCTCCCGCTTCTCATCAGGGGAAAGCGGATGCGGGCCGGACTTCTTCTCTGCGTTCATACCTGCCTCGCCCGGACGACGGCACTTACCGACCGGGCACTCGACCTCGCCTGTGCCGTCGAGCTCGCCCACGCCGCAAGCCTCATCCTCGACGACATGCTGGACGGGGATACTGTCCGGCGGGGAGCTCCCTCCCTCCACCTCACCCGGGGAGATGGACGGGCGATCCTCGACGCCGTCGGCATCCTCGCCCTCCCCTACGCGCTCGCCGCCCCTTACGGCGCCGGATACGTGACGATGCTCGCGTCGGCCCAGCAGAGCATGGCCCGGGGCGTGGCCTGGGAGATGCTCGGGGGGCCTGGGCTCCCGGCGGCCGAACTCTACGATGCGATCGTCGCACGAAAGACCGGGCGTCTCTTCTCGCTCGCGGCCGCCTGGGGTGCCATGGCGGCGGGAGAGGAGGAAACGGTCGTCGCCGCGTTCGCGAACTACGGTCTCTCGGCCGGGAAGGCGATGCAGATAGCCGACGACATCGTGGACCTGCACGCGCACGCGGCGGGGGCCCAATCCCGGCCCGGATCCGAGGCGCTTCTCCTCCGGTGCGTCTGCGGAGAGAACGGCACCCGGCAGACGCCGGGATCCATACTTGAGCGGGAGATAGATGGCGCGACCGCCTGGATCACGGATGGGGGCCGGCAGCGGGTGCCACCGGAGATGTGGGAATCCTTCAGGCAGGTGGTCCGGGATATCGTGGGGCTCACGATCGCGGGGGGTATGCCGGGTGATGAAACAGGGCCCCTGACCGCCTGCCCCAACGGCCCCCCGCAACGATAAATACCGCCCCGCCCCAAACTCTTCTGAGGAATCATGCCGGTAGTAACCATTCGTATGGCAGAGGGACGGACACTTGAGCAGAAACGGATGCTCGCCGATGAGATCACCGCCGCGATCACAAGGACGTTCGGCGTCGATCCGGCAGTGGTTACCCTCTTCTTCGAGGAACTCAAGACCGAGAACATTGCACGGGCGGGAAAACTCCTCTCGGAGTCGTAGTCCCGCACCGGGCGAACATTTTTCTTTAGCCCGACAGAGTCTCATACCTCCGGGAGTGAACGGAATCATGGCACGCGAACTTGACGAGAAAGACTTTGCTATCCTGCGGAAACTGGCCCCCGATTACAGCGGTATCCTCTGCCCCGAATCGGGGCACGAGTTCCACTCGATCCTCCCCCCGGTCTCAAACCACATTGCGAAGGACGAGGAGGATTTTGCTGAGCGGGTCGGCCGCCTCTCGGACGAGGACTGGGGTTACCTGACCGGACAGATCGTCTCCGGCCGGGAGGACCTCGGGTGCATGCCACAAGAGGATATCGAGACCATCCTCGTCCGCATCCAGGGTGCGGTGTCGGAGGAGGCCGCCGAGCAGGTCCGCAGGCTCTACCACCTCTCCGGGTGCGGGATACTGTAGCGGCCGGAGACCGGGCGCCATGGCCCCATCCAGAACCGGTATATGCCCCGGCGACAACCAGACCTTTATGGAACTAAAAGAGCAACTTTCCGGCGTCCCCGGGATGCTTCGGCCATTCAAGGCGTACCTCAAGGAGGCAGGGCTCGGTGCGGGCGACCAGATCGTCTACTACGGCTGCCCCGGCACCTGCACCCCTTTCATCGAACTCCTGGGGTTCGCCGTCCGTGACCTCCCCGTCGAGCAGGTCTATGTGCCCTACGCGGACGAAGCGGCAGCAAAGGCGATCCGCCCGGTCGGGGGTGTCGGCATGCAGGTCTCCGGCGACGTGGTCCGCGTCGACCCGAAGGTGATCGTCCTGATGGGCGGGCTTGCGATGCCGGGCGTCCCGGTCACGAAAGAAACGATGCAGGCGGCCGTCGGCGCCCACGCGGGGGCGAAGGTCGTGGGTATCTGCTTCATGCAGATGTTTCAGAAGGCAGGCTGGCTCGAGGCCTTCGACTTCGACCTGATCATCGACGCCTCCATCGACCCGGTCAGGGTCTGGCGCTGATCACCCTGCCGGTCGTTGGTGCAGGAGATACCGGCGGCTCCCGCGGCAGGTCGGACCGGAGGAGGGTGAACCGGAACACCGCGCCGCATTCGGGATGCCCCGGCACCCGGTCCTCCACCCAGATCCTTCCGCCGTAGCGTGTGATGAGCATCCTCGTTATGTAGAGGCCGAGCCCTTTCCCGCTCCGGGCACTCGTCCCCCGCACGAAGCGGGTGAAGAGGGTGGGTTTGACCGCATCGGGCACCCCCGGCCCGGTATCCTCGACCGAGACCGCGACCGTCCCGTCTCCCTCCTCGACACGGACCCTGACCCCGACCCCGGGCTCCCCGAACTTGATGCTGTTGCCGATGAGGTTCGTGAAGACTTCCGGGAGGAGGTCGTCGGCCGTGACCCGAACCTGCTTTCCCTCGTAGGCGATATCGGCATCGGGGTGGTGAGCGATCTCGGCCCTGATGACGGCGTCGAGGTCGACGGGTCTTGTCGCCGTCTCGTGGGAATGCAGCCGCCGGATCGTCGAGACGTTCTGGATGATCTCGATGCTCCGGCTGATACCGCTCCTGAGTTTCCGGATCATCTCCCTCTCCTTCCCCTCCAGCGCCTCGACCAGCAGGTCGGCGTAGCCGAGAGCGACGGCGTTGGCGTTGTTGATGTCGTGCGCCATGATGTCGAGGTAGAGGTTTGCCTCGTTGTGGGCCACCCGCAGCGCTTCCTCCGCCCGGATCCGGTCGGTGATATCCGATCCGGAACCGACCAGTCCGACCGGGCGACCGTCATCATCGGTAAGGACTGTGTCCTGCCATGCGAGGATCAGTTCGTCCCCATTCCGCGTGACGACCGGGTTCTCTCGCCGGGGCAGGGCGTTGCCGCTCGCGATCGCGGCGTCGAAGATCTGCCGCCGTGCCTCTCTGGATGCTTCGGGGATGACCGTTGTAAACCAGTCCTTCCCGACAAGTTCCTCCTCCCGGTAGCCGAGCAACTCGCAGCCGTGGCGGTTGATGAGCCGGATGGTATGATCGGCGTTGATGACGACGAAGAGGACGCCCGCCACGTCGAGGTAGCGCTGCGCGAGATCCCTCTGTTTCTTCAACTCCCGCTCCCGCCCTTTGAGTTGCTCGGAGAGGGAGGCGACAACGAAGGCGATGACGACGAACATCAGGGCGCGCCCGTAATCGTTCAGCGTCAGGATATCCGGCCTGTACAGGAGACTGCTGACGACGACGAGCCCGCCGAGGAAGATGGCGACCAGGATGCTCCGCTTCTCCCACCAGAGCGCCGTCAGGATGATCGGGAGATAGAAGAAGTGCGAAAAGACCGTTCCGAGCATCAGGATGGCGTGGAAGTAGTAGGTCAGGAAGATGGATATGCCAAGGAGGGCCATGATAATGGCCACACGCTGGTTTTCGGTAAGGGTAGTCACGGGGCGCCCACCTCAACTACCTGTATTTATAACTTTAATTATATAAAAATGTCCGCATGTATATTATCCGCCGATTCTGGCGGAGGTTCCGGGGAATTGGGGTGAAGGGGGTAACGTCGCGGGAGATAGGGCGCCACGGGCCGGTTGGGCACGGAACCGGCGACCCCTCGTGCAGGGGTGAGGCGGAGGCCTTCCCCCCGGCTCTCCCGATACAGGAGCATTCTGCCGGATGCGGCCGATTTTTTCCAAACAACCTATGTTTAATAGGTCGTAGAGCAAAACTACTTCAATCGCCTGCTTCACCCTGGCGGCTGCCCGCAGGCCCGCATCGCGTGAAGCGGAACCGTGCAGCGTGTCGTGTCGCCACCTGCCCGGAAGACCCCCGGCGCCACGAGAACGCATCCGCTGGTGAATCCGTGTCAACAGACCTTACTGAAGCACTCGAAGCGATGGGCTATGCAGATGCCGAAATCCCGACCCTGGTGGAGTCATTCCCTCCCGCCGTCATCGAATACCTGCGGGACTTCCGGCTGCAGGAGGCCCGTGACATCATCGAGACGCTCCTCTACATCTACATCGCCCAGAACAGCTCGTCATCCCGGGGAGAAGGGGAGGGCGTGGTCGAACAGAGTTGTTACGCCTATACGTCGGGGCCGCTCTTTGCCCTCAGGCAGGTCGACCTCATCGAGTCCACCTCCTGGCACGGCACGACGGTAATAAAGGCGACCTCCGCCGGAGAAGCAATCTCCCGGCCGCTGATGGAGGCACGGCTCCAGGCGCTGGATATTGGCGGACTGGCACGCGAGATCCACGAGGTCGTCCCGGCCCTCCTCGCGGGGACCGTCAAAGGGTCTTTTGTCAACAAGACCTTCCCCTCCACGCTTCCCCGCACCGAAGAGACATTCGTCAGTTTCCTCCTCAACAACAGTCCGGGCCTCTTTATCGAGTGCGAGCGATTCGCCGCCCGGCTCAAGGCCGCCGGTTGCGCCGTCCTCGCCTACGCTTACGACCTTGATGGGTCCAGAGCCGACGGCGTTGTCTACACCTTTCCGCCGGAGTTCGCCTACATCCTCAAGGGGATGCTCGAGAGGATAGACCCCGAGGTCCGGGAGCACTATGACATGCTCCTTGAATCGTTCTACTCGACGTTCACCGTTCTCCGCTACCTCGCCTGCGGTGAGGACTACGACCGTATCCGGGCATCACCGGCCCACCGCCGCGAACTGACGCGGGTCCTCTCCGTGCTCAACGACGCGATCTACGTTCTTGAGCAGGTGCCTCAGGACGATGGGGTCGACCTCGCCCGGTTCATCGTCAAGGACCGCAACCTCTACGATATGCGCCTCCGCGACCTCGGGCGGGCGCTGATGGCCGACGTTGCCGCGAAGATCGTCATCGACCGGCCTGCTCCGGCCCCGGCAGCGGAGGAGCCCCTCCCTCCCCGTGAAGAGGCCCCCATCGTCCTCGAGGAGAGCGCGGCCATAGCGCCCGCGCCTCAGGCCGGGGAAGGGGTGGAGGAGGAGGAGTGGGACGAGCCCCTCTTCGCCGATGATGAGGAAGAGGAGGCGGAAGAAGAGGAGGAAGAGCCGATCGCGTCCGTGCCGCCGCCCGCGGCCTCCTCAAACTCCGTTCCTCGAAGCCTGACGGCCTCCCAAACTCTGGATTCCCGCCCGTCGTCGCTCGCACCTGGCGGTGCTCAAACTCCTGCCCTTCGGCCAGTCGTTCCCCGCGCCGGCGGACTCGACATATTCCTCGGCCACGCCCCGGATGGGCGGCGGGTCAACTGGTCGCCGGGACAGCTCAACAACGGCCATATGATCATCCTCGGCGGCTCGGGTGCCGGCAAGACCGAGACAATCCGGTGCATCGCCTCGGATCTCGCAGGACAGGGGCTCCCCGTCGTCCTGATCGACTTCCACGGGGACATGGCCGCGAGCAATGGCGATATCCGGTCCTACAAGATTCGCGAGGGCGGGCAGTACTACTTCAACCCGCTGGAACTCGACTCCTCCATCGACGAGATAACCCCGCTCCGGGCCACCTCGGACTTCGTCGATGCCATCTCCATCAACTTCCCGACACTCGGCATCCAGCAGCGCAGAAAGATCAAGAACATCATCAAGGACTGCTACCGGATCTCGGGGATCACGGGAAACACCGATACCTGGACACGGGTGCTCGACTTCGACGACATCGAGGGCGAGATCATGGGCTGCGAGGACGAGGCGATCCCGGCCTACCTCGAGGACATCTTCGACTACAAACTCTTCTCGGGGGAGGAGAAGATCTCACTTCCCACGATCCTCTCGGGCGGGATCACCCACATCAACTTAAATGCCCTCCCGGAGAACCTGCGTTACCTCTTTGCAGACCTCTTCCTCCGGCGCATCTACTACACCCTTCAGGCGACGGGCGAGATCCCGCGCGGGGCAGGGGACGAGCGGGAGAAGTTCCGGCTCTTCGTCATCGTCGACGAGGCGAAACTCCTGGTGAGCCAGAAGAGCGGTTCGAAGACGTCGATCAAGGCGGTGCTGAATAAATATGCCACCGAGATGCGGAAGTTCGGAGTCTCGCTGATCCTTGCGTCCCAGTTGATCGCCCATTTCAACGAGGAGATTCTCGCGAACATCGCCGTGAAGTTCTGCATGCGCTCCGAGAACAAGAAACAGGCCCAGGAGAACGCCAAGTTCTTCGAGGTGAGCGAGAAAGACCTCCTCAACTTCCAGCCGGGGGAGGGTATCCTGATCATCGGTTCGGAGAAGATGAACGTCAGGATTGTTCCGTCGTCCGGACGAAACCCCTGACCGGGAAAACCCTTATCCCCGGTAGCGCCGGAGTCCTCATATGGCCGGCCTGGATACGCTTGACGATTATCGTGAGAAGAGGGACTTTGCCCGGACGCCGGAGCCGCCGGGGGAACAGGGGGCGGAGACTGCCCGCCCCGTCTTCGTCATCCAGAAGCATGATGCGACCACGCTCCACTACGATTTCCGCCTGGAAGCCGACGGTGTCCTGAAGTCCTGGGCAGTCCCGAAGGGACCTTCTGTCGACCCGAAGGAGAAGCGCCTCGCTCTCCCCACAGAAGACCACCCCCTCGACTACGCAGGATTCGAGGGCGTCATCCCGGCGGGGAGTTACGGGGCGGGGGCGGTCCTTGTCTGGGACCGGGGGACCTACCGGAACCTCACCGAGAAGGAGGGGCGGGAGGTCGGGGTCGCCGAGGCCGTGAGAAGGGGTCACGTGTCCGTCTGGCTCGAGGGGGAGAAGGTCCGGGGCGGGTATGCCCTCACTCGCTTCAGGACCGGGAAGGGCGAGGCCTGGCTCCTCGTGAAGATGAACGATGCCGAGGCGGACCCCGGCAGAAACCCGGTCGAGACGGAGCCCCGGTCGGTTGTCTCCAGGCGGACGATCGAGGAGATTGCGGCAGGGAGGGATGGGTGATGGACGAACCCCCGCGGAGGAGAAGGGTTCCCGATATCCCCGTGGAGATAGGTGAGTTCATCTGCCCGATCTGCGGCAGACAGTATCCCACGCTCGAAGAACTCCACGCCCACGTTCGGCGCGCTCACCGGCACCCCCCGGAGATCCGGTGAGCGCGCCGGCCTGCGGCAGGTCCCGCTCACAGCCCTTTTTTTGGGGTGGGATGGAGGACCGGAGGTGCGCGTCGGGTGGTGGATATGCCCGGATCTGTGGGCCCGGGAGGGGGCGCCGTAGTCATCGCCCGACTGCCTTTCGGTCGGGATACTGGCTGGTGTGGAAGTAGAAATTTTGAAATCCCGACTTAATGGTTTTTCACTCCTGAAAAGTAATCTTGAAACCATACCGAAAAAAGAGTTACTTTTTACAGCCCCATTTGCCCACGAAACCCTGGAGCGGGGACCTCCGAAAAAATCTGGCGTCCCTATATAGTAATACAAAGTATGATTTTATATCTTAGTTTTACATACCTTGGGGCAAATAGGCCACGCAAAGTCACCAATTTTAAAATCGGGCAAGAATACGTCGTAGAATTTCCGATAGGCAAGGATTGCTCTGGCGTAACCGGGAAATAACCGTTATTTCTCATTAGTATAATGAATAGGTTTAAAATCTGAACTATCAAAAATTACAGAGATCAATCGATCACAGATCCTCTCGAAGGTGAGATCATGGCAAGCAAGATAATGACAAACAATGTTGCGGCAAGCGGCATTATGGCAGAGGCAGTAAGCGACGCAGAGATCGTTGCACAGTTCAGGCAGCGCGGGTGTTGGGGACTGTACACGAGCGTGGACATGAAGGGATGCGACCCGGCGGCGATCAGGGACGCAGAGAAGATCCGTCAGTTCATCGTCGAACTGTGCGATCTCATCGACATGAAGAGGTTCGGCGAACCGCAGGTCATTCACTTCGGCCCCTGCGAGAAGGTCGCGGGATTCTCCATGACCCAGCTCATCGAAACGTCGCTTGTCTCCGGCCACTTCGCGAACGAGACCAATGCAGCCTACCTCGATATCTTCAGCTGCAAAGAATACGAGCCTTCGAAGGCAGCAGAGTTTTGCAAGAGCTTTTTTGGAGCAGAATCAGTAAAATACCAGGTACTGTTCAGGGACTGAATACGAACACGGCACCCGGCACGCGCTTTATCGATACCTAATACGGCAGAGCCGCTGCCATCTCCCGCCGATCTAGTTGGAAATCGCGGCGGGGCGGCCCCCACCCTCGATTTTTCCTGATGGATATAGCCCGGACCTCCGGGTCTGTATACCCTGCTGGATAATCCTGATGAGTCTATTCTGTAAAACCCTGTTGCACGGATTCTGTGGGGATATCGCCATTGGGGGAGGGGCTGACGGGGCGGGGAGTGCGAGCGTAGCGAACTTGAGCACCGTTAGGTGCGAGGGGGATGTTCCCCCCCTCGTCTCCACCATAATATAGCGATGTCGGAAAACCCCACCCCGCCCAAAGGGCGGGGGCAGTGCGTGGCGATATCCCCACGGCCCGCTGCATGGTGATATGCCCAATCAGTGACGACCCGGGCAGCTTGACCGGGGTTGGACAACTGATCTCCTGTAAACCCGGTAAAAACTCAGTCAACGGAGATATTCGATTGAGGGGAGGCCGATCGATCGAAAAAAAGAGAGTTTCAGGGAGTCTCGTAGGGGTTCCGGAGACCCTTGGGGGTTCCGTCCGCCTTGAGACCGATCGTTTTACGTGCGTCCACGTTCTTCTGGTTCTTCGTGATCTTCTCAGTGGCAAGCTTCTTGACGAGGTCGAGGCCGGGTTTGACCTGGTCCATCGGCTTTGTGTCGAAGAGACCGGCCGCCATAGCGCCGTCCCAGACCGCGTTGCCCTTCATGCTCCGCACGAAGACCGTGCTCCAGCCGTCGGGGCTGCCCACGGACCCGCTGGAGATATCGGCGAGGTTCGCGACGTAGTCCAGGCAGACGTGGCAGCCGGGCTGCACGTACTTTGCAAGCAGCTTGAGCGGCATCTGGCTGACTGCACCGCGTTCGGTGTAGACCGTGAACTTGCCCTTGCCGATGTCCATCTTCTTGACGGACTCCATCTTCTGGTTGCAGTGGTCCTCAACGACGGCTTCGAGCGCCTGGTAGGAGAGGTTCTCCATACAGAAGATACCGAGGGCGAGGGCGATCTTGTCGTCGACGTCGCGCATGCCGATCGGGTAGAGCTGAACCTTCCGGACAGCCTGGATCTGGCAGGGCGTACCGACGATACCGACCCTGTCGAGACCGTAGCTGCGGGTCGCTTCCTTGATCAGGTAGAGGTTCGGGCTGATGTTGTAGCGCGTTCCGGCAGCAGCCAGGAGTTCGGCCTTCGTGGTCGCGACCATGGGCTCCGGCTTCCAGGGCTCGTCGCCCGGACCTGCGACGATGGCACCATCGATGATGCCCTCTTCAAGCGCATAGGCGAAGAGCGTCGTGATGATACCGCCGTCCTGGGACTTCTTTGTGATGTCCTTGTCGGTCGAGCGTGCCGAGATAGCGGACTTGTAATTACCGAGTACGTCCATCTTTCTCACCTCACTGCATGGCTCCCTTGATGGCATCCATGATGCTCTCATAGTTGTTCATGACGTCGAAGTTGAACCAGCTCCGCGGGCACTGCGCGTAGCAGGCGCCGCACTTGATGCACTGATCGCGGTTGACGTTCGGCTTGCCGTACTCCATGGTGATGGCCCGGACCGGGCAGGTGCCGGCGCAGGTCCCGCATCCCATGCAGAGGCTCTGGTTGATGATGTCATACATCAGGTCGCAGCCGCAGGCCGTGTCGCCGCGCTGTGCAAGTTGCATCAGCGGCGTCAGGTAGGCGGTCGCGAGGTTCTTCTGTTCGTCGTTGCCCCGAAGCAGCAGGTAGGCCATGACGGCGACGTTTCTGACCTGCTGCGGGCACGGGGGACAGGACGGGATGTAGAGGTCGACATCGACGACCTCGCTGATCGGCACGAATGCCTCGTGACCGGGCTGGTTCCACTGGCCGCCCCGGCAGAACCGCGTGATGTTGCCGTAGGCTGCGCAGGCGCCGTAGGCGACGAGCACCTTCGACTTCGCCCTTGCTTCTTTCAGTTCATCTACAGAGATCTTGTCGTTCAGACAGCACGAACCCTCGACCAGGCACACGTCCATCTCGGGGACGTGGCGTACATCGACCAGGGTCAATGCATAGACCAGGTCCGCATAATCATCGAGCAGCTTGAAGAGACCCTCGTAGTTATCCGCAAGCGTCACGAGGCATCCCGTACATCCGCTCAGGTGTAATTCACCTATCGAAATCTTTTCTGCCACAGGCTTTTCCTCCTTTTGTACAACTTCCACCTTTTCGTTTACCTTCACATCAGAGGGCTTCACCGCGGGCTTCGCCTGCGGCTGGCTTGCAGCAGGCTTTGCCTCCGGTTTCACCTCCGGCTTTTCCTCAGGTTTTCTGTGCGGTTTACTTCTCGCAGTCTTCGCCTCGGGCTTTACCTCAGGCTTCGTCTGCGGCTGGCTCGCCGCTGGTTTCACCTCAGGTATGTTCTCCGGTTTTGCCTCCGGATTCTCCGGCGGTTTCTCCGGGCGACGCCCAAAGATGCGTTCCTTGATGGTTGATAGCAGTCCCATATTCTACCCCAATTTCCTCCAGTACGATACGCACTGTTTTGGGAATGGCACCCTCAACCTCCTCAGTGAGCCCTAGTTCAAACTCCTGGGTCGCGACACGCTTCGGCTGGCACCCGATGATCGTGATGTCAATGACGTCTTTTAGTCGTTGCAGTGGCTCGGAAAGGTCCCACGAATGGGCGTCCCGGTAGGCACCCGGCGGCAGGTCTTCGGGCCGGAGCTTCGTTACATCACCGGGGTTAGCGCCGAAATCGGCGACATCGATGATGATCAGCTTCTTCACCGGCACCTCTGCATCTTCCATCAGCGTAAAGAGGAAGTGAGGGGCGCCAAGGCCGGCATCGAATACCTTGACGTTGTCGGGCAGTTGTAACTTCTGGAGTTCTTCGACGACTGCAGGGCCGAACCCGTCGTCTCCGTAGAGGGGGTTGCCGCACCCTGCGATCACGATCTCACGGAATAGCATGCGTGTACGCTCACTGAATGAGTTTCTGGGCCACGAGTCTCTTGTCTTCGTCGATAACCAGCATGTGCGTCGCACAGGAGACACAGGGGTCGTATGCACGCATGATGACTTCCGCGAGCCGCCAGGGTGCACCGGTCAGTGCACGGCTGCAGGTGGGGAAGTTCCACGTTGTCGGGACGAGCATCCCGTAGTACTGCACCCGGCCGTCCTTGACCCTGGCAAGGTGGACGTCGGTTCCACGGGGCGCTTCGTTCGCGGCCCATCCGAGGGTTCCGTCGCCCTGCGGGATGTTGTCCGCGAGCACCGATGCGGAGGTGTCGAGCGCGTCCACCGCGTCGATGATGCCGTAAGCAGTCTCGGGGAACTCCATCTGGCGTGCGATCTGCAGGCCCATGGCACCCTTCTCGTCGTAGTTCTTGAACTGGACAAGGCGTGCACGCGGCCCGACCTCGACCGGCTGGCCGTCGTAGAGCGGGACGCCGGTGCAGGCTTCCATCTGGGGCCAGGCTTTGTCCCCTACGGGGGTGGTGCCGCCGATCGGGTAGTTCGGGTCGGCTTCGTCGATCTCGACTTCGCCCATGTACCAGTCCCAGGGGCGGACTTCGGTGAACCGGTCGGGGAACCAGGTCGGATTCGCATCAAGGCTCGAGCTGCCGTAGACCGGTGCGGTTGCCATGTAGCCCTGGTTGTGGTAGCCGAGATCCTTCGTGATCGGGACCTGGACGCCGCCGACTTCAGCCCAGTCGCGCTTCTGGTAGTTCCGGAAGACCGCGATCATGAACTCCATCTGCGCCTGCGTGAGGACCCGGGCCTCTTTCGCGAGGTCGTAGATCTTCGCCTTCGCACGGGGGCTGATGTTCTTGTACATGCCGCCGACGCGGGGGTTGCTCGGGTGGATTGCCTCGCCGCCGACGATCTCGCCGATGGTCTGCCCAATCTCACGGATCCGCTGGATCCGGAGGGCAACGGTTCTGACCGGTTCTTCCTTGGTGAACGGGTTGATCTTTACGTCGGTACCGGGAAGGTACATGTCCGGGAGGGACAGGATGTTATGAAGGGCGTGGCTGTGCATCCTGTTGGCACACTGCAGGATGTAACGCAGGAGTTTTGCGTCCTCGGGGATCTCGCACCCGATGGATGCTTCCATCGCCTCGACACCCGCCAGGGTGTGCGCGATAGGACAGATGCCGCAGACGCGTGATGCGATCTTCGGAACCTGCTCCATCGTCTTGCCTATGGCGAGTTTCTCGACACCCCTGACCGGGGTGATGCTGAGCCAGTCTCCACGCTCGACGATGCCTTCATCGTTGACCTTCAGAACGAGCTTTGAATGGCCTTCATGTCTCGTTGTTGGGGAAATCTGTACAACTTTCGACAAATATATCGCCTCATTCCGATATTATGGTGTTCTGAACACTATACTGGTGTTACCACACATTTCTGTACTGAAAACGTACGTGAGTACGTCAACAAGGATTATGACGAAAACAGAGTTTATAACTTTCGCTTCAGGAAATCCCAGAATGTTACGATAGGTATCGAATGTAACACAGAATGTTGAAATATGTTAACTATATATAAAAAATGTAAAATAATATCCGGTCTACAGTGTGTCTTCGTCCATCTCCGCGACGAGCTCCGCTATCGTCGCTTTCCGTTCGGCGTAGGCGTTGTGCTGGTGGATACTCTCCTCGTTCGTCTGTTTTATGGTGACCACGGAATCTCCGGGGAGATTCCGGAATTGCGTGATCACCTTTCGGGCCATTTCACGGACACAGTCTTCGACGAACCGGGGGTTCTTGTGGGCTTCCATCACCACGTAACTCTCGTCGCCCCGCTTGAGGAGCTCGTAGATCCGCGCACTCATGGAATCCTTCAGGATCTTGATGATCTTCTCGAGACTGATATGCTGGTCGTCGTCGATCTCGATGCAGAGGAAACCCCGTCCGCGCTGGTTGTGCGTGGCCATCGGCACCTCCTCGAAGAACGCGTCGATTTTATCTCCCGCCACACCGAGGTTCTCGAGGACATGCAGGGCATGGTCCTTCATGATATTCTGGGCGCAGGGGCAGGCGGTCATCCCGGTCACTTCGGCGCCGATGCTCTTTCGGATGATCGGGTTCCCATCGTTCCTCTGAGCTATTGCGCTCGCATGAACGTTCACGACCTCGTGACAGCCGGTCTCGCTGACCGGCGTCTCCCGCCGGATCATGAACTTGCTCCGCATCCGGACTTCGGTCCGCTCCGCGTACTCGTGCCGGTCAAGGAGTTTCCTCGCCACCGCGCTGCAGAGTTCCTCGATCTCCTTTACATCTCCTTCGATGGCCTGCTGCAGTACATCATCGATCACCTCGAAGTTCCGGGAGAGGTTTGCACCTTTGAGGCTCCCGGGGAGGTCGACGAAAACGTCGAAGTTAGAGATGAAGATGACTGGCCGCTTACCGGGTCGGGCGACTTCAACGAGTTTTTGGACGTTTTTTACACCCACCCGGGTCAGGTTGATACGAACCTCCGGCAGGCTGGACTGGACATCTGGCAGTTCCATCACAAATCCTCAATAGAGTATGGGAGTAGGTTTTCATTTCATCAACCTTAAAATGATCCTTCCGGCAGTTAGACCTCTCGTATATACTATTTATCTGCTTTGCTGTCCAACCGAATGTGAGAACCTATGGTGCAGAAGTACTACGAGTCTGACGCAGACCCCCGCACCCTGGAGGGCAAGACCATCGCCGTCATCGGCTATGGCTCCCAGGGCCGCGGACAGGCACTGAACCTGCGTGATTCCGGTTGTCAGGTCATCATCGGCCTGCGGCCCGGCAGGAGCTGGCAGAAGGCATCTGAAGACGGTTTAGAGGTCTACTCCGTGGCGGAAGCGGTCAAGCGTGCCGACATCATCCAGATTCTCCTTCCCGACGAGAACCAGGGTGCCATCTACCGCACCGAGATCAGCCCCTACATCAGAGAGAACGCCTGTCTGATGTTTTCGCACGGGTTCAACATTCACTACGGGCAGATTGTCCCCCCGCCCACCGTCGACGTGGTCATGGTCGCCCCGAAGGGGCCCGGCCACATGGTCCGGCGGACCTACGAGGAGGGGAAGGGTGTCCCGGCCCTCATCGCCATCCACCAGGACTATACGGGGAAGGCGCACGCCATCGCGCTCGCCTACGCCCGGGGGATCGGCGCGACCCGTGCGGTCGTGCTCGAGACGACGTTTGCCGAGGAGACCGAGACCGATCTCTTCGGCGAGCAGGCGGTCCTCTGCGGTGGGATCACCTCGCTCATCAAGGCAGGGTTCGAGACCCTGGTGGACGCCGGGTACGCGCCCGAGATGGCCTACCTCGAGGTCCTGCACGAGACGAAGCTCATCGTCGACCTGATCTACGAGGGCGGGTTTACGAATATGCGCGACTCGATCAGCAACACCGCCCAGTACGGCGACCTGACCCGAGGGCCGCGCATCATCGGGCCGGAGACCTACGCGGCAATGCAGGAGGTCCTCGAGGAGATCCAGAGCGGCGAATTCGCAAAGGAGTGGATGCTTGAGAATATGGTGAACCGCCCGGTCTTCACCGCGCTGACGAGGGCGGACGAGGAGCATATGATTGAGCAGGTGGGCAAGGAACTCCGCGGGTTCATGCCGCAGTTCAGGAAGTAACACTGAGACATCCTCAAACATCTATGAGAGCATGTTGAGCCACAACACGATCAATAGACTGGACCGTGGTGGATATCGCCCTTGGGGGTGGGGCTGACGGTGAGGGGGCTCGTCCCCCTCCCCTGTCTCGACCTCGTATCTTCAGCGTTCAGGCTCAACATCTACAGATAGTCATATTCCTGTAACCCCACCCCGTCCCCCCCGGGCGGGGGCAGTGCGTGGCGATACCTGGTGGGAATCCGTGCCAGAGGGTGTGGACGAATCGAATTCCATCTGCTTGCTGAAAGCCTGAGTAGACGAAATCGGGCTTTTCCCGACTCGCCTGATCAGCTGGACTGGGGCACTGCACGCCTTAGCAAAGATGTTTAGGGACAAACTCACTCTCTTTTTCCCGGCCGATACCGGTTTATACTCGTCGGCGGCACCTTCCGGTATGTCGGTCTGTATCATCTATCACTCGGAGACCGGGACTACCCGCGCCGTCGCCGAACTGGTCGCCGCCCTGATCGGCACCGATCTCATCGAAGTAAAAGACCTTGCAGGCTACTCGAAGCTGAGTATGTACCTCAAAGGCGCTCCCCGTGCCATGCAGGGGAAGAAAGCTGATATCGAACCTGCCGTCATCGACGTCTCCGGCTACGACGCCGTCGTCGTCGGAACTCCCGTATGGGCGGGCAACCCGACACCCGCGGTCAACGCGGCCGTCGCCGCCCTGGTGGGGATCGAGGGAAAGGCTGCGGTCGTCTTCTGCACATCGGGCGGAGCGCCGGGAAAGACCCTCGAGACGGTGAAGGCGATGCTTGCGGACCGGGGTGCCGTCGTCCGGGGTGCGGTCGCGTTCACGACGCGGGACGTGCAAAAACCGGAGGCGGTGGAGGCCCTGGTCAACCTCGTCCGGCCGCTGGTAAAAACAGGTCAGTAGCGCATCCGTCGGGTCGTGGCGGTGAGCGCCGCCTCGAGTTCGCCGGGGGCGATGACGACCGTCCCGTCCTTCAGCCGGAGGGTGAGGCGGTCGCCGCCGACCTTACCGACGATCCGGTGCTCCACTCCGGCGAGGGCGGACTCGTCGCCGACCGCGACCAGGAACCGGCCGTAGGTCTCGGCGAAGAGTTCTTCCAGGGGGTCGCCGGCGAGTGTGACGTCCGATCCGGGTGCGACCTTTACGAGCGCCGCAAGGAGCCCGCCCCGTGAGAGGTCGGTGGCAGCGGTGACGCGGCCGTCTCCGACCAGGTCGCGGACGATCCCGCCGACGCCGGTGGCGGCGCCGTCGTAAGGGTCCACGTAACTCGGGTGATTGTGGCTCTCCATCCCGATGGCGAGGGCACAGGTATCGCTGAACCGCACGATCGCGGCATCATCCCCCGGCCCGAGCAGCACCTCGCTCCCGGCTGTCGGCAGCGTCCGGAGAAGCGGTCTGGTAGACCGGTAACTGCAGTGTTCGCTCCAGAGGTTTTCAAAGCAGGCGAGCTCGACGTCGGTTAAGTCGCGTCCGAGGGCTTTTCGCAGCAATCCAGGGTCCTGAGCCGATACCATACTGAAAACCTGGTGAGTTGCCTGCCTACATAAGCGTGTGCAGGTCCCGATGCGAGGTACTCACTTTTTGACGTCGCGCGACCAATAGTGGGGTATGACCCCGTCATATGAAGACCTTCTGAAGGAGGCGTATACCAATATCACTGAACCGACGGAGTTTGAAGATCGGTTCACGGTGCCTGCCGCCCGTGCCTTCGTCGAGGGGAAGACCACGGTCCTTGAGAACTTCGCCGAGATTGCTGGCATCCTCCGGCGCGACCAGGACCACCTGATGAAGCATCTCCTCGGCGAGCTCGGCACCGCCGGCAAGATCGAGGGGACGCGGGCCGTCTTCTCCGGGAAGTTCGAACAGGAGCAGATCAACGCGATCATCAAAGGCTACGTCGATGACTACGTCATCTGTTCGGAGTGCGGAAAGCCCGATACCCGCCTCGTTAAGACCGAACGGGTCCTGACGCTGCGATGCGACGCCTGCGGCGGCCACCGGCCGGTCAGGAAGCGGAAATCGACGTTTGATCCCACGGCAGCGGCGAAACCGACCGAGGGCGCTATCATGGACGTCACCCCGCAGTTCCTCTCGAAGCGCGGCGACGGCGTGGTAAAGATCGACCGCTACACGATGTATGTCGCGAATGCAAAACCGGGTCAGACGGTGAAGATCAAGATCACCCGGATCGCCGGGACGATCATCTTCACCGAGCGTGCCGAATAATGGGGCTCAGGTCCTTTCGGATCTCCACCCATAACCCCTCTTCTTCTTTCCTGATGCGAGCGTGGGCAACACCGCTCGCCGCAAGTTCCCGGCGAAGCACGTCAATCGTCGCCTGCCCGCTTCTCCGGACTATATCCCGGTCCCAGTCCGGGTTGCGCCGCCGCATCTCTGCAAAGATCGTCTCCCGGAGTGCGGGGGTCCCGAAGCTGCCGCCGGCGAATGCGACGCCGCCGGGCCGGAGCACCCGTTCGATCTCGCTAAACGCCTGCGCCCGGTCGTTCCAGAAATAGATCGAGCCGCGGCTGACGATGAGCGAGACGGCGTTGTCGCGGATCGGCATGCAGTGGACGTCGGCGGTGACCGGGGTTACTCGGTCCGGGCAGCCTGCGGCGGTCTTTTGGGCGATCCGGGACATCGCCGGGTCGGCATCGAGTGCGATGACGGAGAGGTTGCTCTTCTGTGCCAGCGCGACGGAGAGGAGGCCGGGGCCGCTCCCGAGGTCGAGTGCGAGACCGTCCCGTATCCCCGACCACGCGAGCACCTGCTCTGCGATGACGGGGTAGATGGGAGCAAAGACTTCCCGGGCAATCCGGGTGAAGCCTTCGGCGCTCTTCTTCATGTTTGTCTATGCGGTCTCGAGGGCTTCGAGCTGCCCGAGGAGCTCCCCGGCGTAGCCGGCAAGCCGCTTTGCCGCATCCGTTATTGCGAGAAGAGGGGGCCTGCCGCCGACCGTGGTGACGAAGAGTTCGGGGTCTGCGAACAGGAATACCTGTCTGTGCTGCGCCACGTCCACCCCGGGATCGTTGATGAGTTCGGCGGCGAGCGCGTTTATGTAGGTCTTCCCTTCGCCTTCAAAGAGGATCCGGGCCTTGTCGTCAGTCAGCTCCTGGATTTTGAGTTTCATGGGCATACGCACCTTATGTTTGGTTCCGGGAGGGGTATATAGGTATGTGTGGGACTCGCGGGCCTACTCCCAGCAGAACGTCTCCATGTCGTACCCTGCATGCGGCATATCGGGCGGCACCATGTGGCTCATGTGGGTGCACCGGTAGTCCTTCGCCCCGACGTCGCGGGCGAACCGGATCGCCTCGGCGTAGTTCATGTGCTTGTGGATATTGTAGCCCGCAGGAGCGATGGCGTCCACGAAGAGGAGGTCGATATCGGCGTTGCGGAGGAGTTCCCGGCTTGCCTCCGGGATATCTTCCCGCGTATCGGCGGTGTAGGCGACCGTGATCTCGTCGTGCTCGATTAAGAGGCCGCAGGTGTAGACCGGGGGGTGGTTCACCGTAAAGAACGTGAAGGTGACGCCGAAGAGGTCGAACGGCTCATACACCGGGACCGGGTGCTTCTCAAACGGCAGGAAGTGGAGGTAACTGGAGCAGTAGTCCATCACCGGCGGCGGCGCGTAGGCCGGCGGCATCTTCTGCACCCGGTAGAACTCCCCGAATCCGATGAAGTGGTCGTAGTGGCCGTGGGACCAGAGGACCGCATCGATGTGAGGCGAGCAGGCCCGGAGGAGCTGCTGCCGCAGGTCCGGCGACGACTCGACAAGAATGTGCTTCCCCTCGGTCTCGATGAGGAGGGACGTCCGGAGCCGCGACCTTCCCGCCGCCGTCATTGCCCGGCAGTTCTCGCAGTCGCACCCAATCTTCGGCGTCCCGATGGCGTCGCCGGTCCCGAGCAGCGTGATCTGCATATCAGTATCCAATGCCGCGGATGATGTTGCGCTCCTCGACTCTGATGAGGCCCTGCTCGATGTCCGCCGGGTCGACCCGGTGCCGGTCCTCCATCAGCGCCGACATCACCGCCTCCTTCATCATCATCCGGAGGTCGGAGCCCGAGAACCCCTCGGTCCGGGCGGCGAGGCTCGCGAAGTCGCAGTCGCACTCGATGGTGGCGGCGACCTTCTTGAGGATCGCCTGCCGCATCGCCTGATCGGGGAGCGGAAACTCGACCACCTCATCAAAGCGCCGCCAGGCCGCCTCATCGAGGATACGGGGGTGGTTCGTTGCCCCGATGAGGAGGACGCCGTTCTTCACGAAGCTGATCTGGTCGATGTTCTTTAAGAGCATGTTCACCGCGCGCTTCATCGCGCCGTGGTCGTCGCTGACCCGGGTCTTCGCGACAAAGTCGAACTCGTCGATGAAGAGGATGCAGGGGGCGAGTTTCTTTGCGAGGTCGAAGATACGGTCGATGTTCTTCGACGTCTCGCCCAGGTACTGGGAGGTGACCATCGCGAGACGGACCTCGAGCACCGGCATGTGGAGCGCCCGGGACATCGCGAGCGCAAGCGATGTCTTCCCGGTGCCGGGCGGGCCGACGAAGAGAAGCCGGCCGAACTCGTAGATCCCGTGCTCCTTTAAGAAGTCCCGGTGCTCGAGGGCGACGCCGATCTTCTTGATGGTCTCCTCCTGCCGCGGAGTGCAGACCAGTTTTGAGATCGAGAACTCGACCTCGTCGGGGGCGCTGATGATGATCAGGTCACGGGCTTCCCGCATCTCCTCGCTCCCGGCGATGAGCCGGGATACCTTTGCCTCCATGTACTCCTTCGTGTCCTCAAACCGGGGATTCTTTGCCCGGATCTCCTGGTACTGAACGGTGGTGCCGTCTTTCCCCTCGAAGAAGTATGCAAGGACGGGGTTCTCCCGGATCTTCTCCTCCCCGCCCTTCTTGAGGAACCATCCTGCCGCTGCGTCGAGCGAAGGCAGGCTCAGGCGCTGCCCGAACTCGTCGTAACCGACGAACGGGTTTGCGCGAACAGCCTGGCAGATGGCATCCGGACTGCCGAGCACCTTCTTGATCGCCCCCTCGCTCACGATCAGGGGACGTTTCACCTCGAGGTTCCCGCTGCTTCCGGCGCTGAAGAACTCCCGACAGCGCGGACGGAGGTCGTTGATGCCGAGATCCTCATTTCGGTTGAATACCTCCGCGGTGAGCAGGAGTTCCATGATGGCGAGGACGTCACGCGTACCCGTGTCACTGGTCATGTCTATGAACAGACATATAGGCGCGCGTCATCAATAAGCGTAACTCACCGGGTGGTGACCTCGCACCCGTCGCCCGTGACGATCAGGGTGTGTTCCGCCTGTGAGACGAACGATCCGGGCTCGTCGTGCAGCATCGGGAAGGGATGGAGGATCCCCGCCCGGACGAGAGTCATAAGCCCGATCTCGACCTTGTCGCCGGGGACCCAGCGGCGGGAGAACGGAAGTCCGCGCCGCGGCCGTGCCGCTTCGAGGACCCGCTTTGCCGACGGCAGACGGGTGGGGCGGGCCGCGACCTGCCGGTAGATCTCCACGCGCGTCGCCTCGCCGACCTTCCCCGACCCCGTGGTGGCGAAGGGCTCGATCGCAAAGACCATTCCTTCCTCGATGACGGCCCCGCCGGCCATGGCGACGTTCGGGATGCTGGGCTTCGCATGGAGGTCGTAGCGATCGAGGCCGTGCCCGGTGAGGTTTGCGACCGGTCTGTACCCATGCTCCTCGATCGTTGCCTGGATGATCGTCCCGAGCTCCCCGGTGGTAATCCCCGGGCGAACCGCGGCGATCGCCGCCTCGAGGGCCGCGCGGGATGCCTCGACGAGGACCGCGTGGTCGCCGAGGTCGACAGTCATGGCGGTGTCGGCGATGTAGCCGTCGATCTGGACCCCGAGGTCGACCTTGACGAGGTCGCCGCGGGCAAACGTCCGCTCGTCGCCGGGCATGGCGGTGTCGTGCGCCGCGGCCTCGTTGAAGGAGACGTTCAAGGGGAAGGCAAGGAGCGCTCCCCCCTCCGTCACCATCGCTTCCGTTGCTTCAACCATCTCGAGGAGGCTTGCCCCCTCCTTCACGAGCCCCGCGCCCTGGTGGAGCACCTTTCGTGCCAGTGCCCCCGCTTCCCGGTAGGCGTCGTAGACTGCATCGTCCATGATCATAACGTGAGCTCCTCTTCGTATTGGGTGAACCGGTCAAAGCCGGTCGGTGTCACCGCACCCATATCCTCCAGGCGGACACCGCCGGTCCCGGGGTAGTAGAGCCCTGGCTCGACGGTGACGACGTTTCCTGCGACGAGCACCCCTCCCTGGGGTCCGAGCGACGGCTCCTCGTGCACCTCGAGCCCGACGCCGTGGCCGAGGCTGTGGGTGAACCCCCGCGCATCGCTCTCGTAGCCGCGGTCGCGGAAGAACTCCACCACCGCATGGTAGAGGTCGGCGCCGGCGGCCCCGGCACGGACCATCGATGTGCCGAGAGCCTTTGCGTCCCGGACGGCGTCGTACATCTCCCGGATCGCGGGGGTCGGCTCGCCCTTCACGACCGTCCGGGTCATGTCGGCGTGGTAGCCGGAGAGGTCGTCCTGCGGGTAGATGTCGATGACGATAGGTTCGTCCTCCCGGAGCGGCCCGATACCGGGGCTGTGCGGGAGGGCGGTGTCGGGTCCGCAGGAGACGATGGTATCGGTCCCCCGGCACCCGTGGGCGAGCAGGTAGGCGTGCATCTCCGCACGGACCGCCTCGGAGGTGAGGGGCCGGCCGTCACGGTGAAGGACGCCGCCCCGGGGGACGGAGGTCCGGATGAGCGCGATCCCCCGCTCCATCGCTGCTTCGGTGACCCGCTGCACCGAGCGTATCCGCTCGATCTCCTCCGGCGTCTTGACCGCCCGCATCCCCTCGACCGCTCCGGCGGCATCAAGGAGGACCGGACGGAAGGACTCGAGTTCCCGGGCGAGGGCGAGAGGGAAGGTTGCGGGGACGAGGATGGGGCCGCCGGCGAGGTCGGCGATCATGTGGGCGGTCGCCCGCCAGCGCGGCTCCCCGGCCTTGATGTATTCGAGGTAGCCGGCATCGGCGCGGGTGACGACCGCTGCCGTCGATTCACGGACCGCCCGCTCGTGCTCCATCTGCGGGACGACGATCATCCCGCGCTCGCCCGGCTTTGCCACGTAGACCACGGGGTCGGTGGTGCGGAACCGGGTGAGGTAGCGCACGTTGGCGTCCGCAGACGATCCGTATGCCGCGTATGCTGCTGCTCCGGCGTCCCGGATAGCAGAATCCAGTCCATTCATTCTACCCACTCTTTCGTTAAAACCACAAGTACTTTTACCACCGCGTTCAAGTATGAATGATGGATGAGGCAACCAAACGGGTCTTCAAGGCTAAGTTCGCCGTGCTGACGGTCATGTTAAACGTCATCGTCCTCAGTTTCGCCATGGGTGTCTTTGTCCTCCTCCGGTTCGCACCCGAAGGAACCCTCGGCCTCGGGATCGGCGTTCTCCTCCTTGCCGTCGGGGCGATACTCTCCGTATCGTTCCGGCAGCAGTACACCCGGGCGAAGGTCTGGCTGAACGAACAGCCGTAACGCGCGTGAACCCATAGTCTCTGCAGGCGGATGAATGCTCGCAAAACTCAAATCCGAGATCGAACTCGTCTCAAGGCACCTCGAGGTGATCCGGGCGGTCGTGGAGCACCAGCCCATCGGCATCATGAAGCTCTCCGAGATCCTGGATCTCCCCTACCACCGGGTCCGCTATTCGCTGCGGATCCTCGAGCAGGAGGGGTATATCCGCGCGTCCCCGGCCGGTGCGGTGGCGACAGCGCTCGCGGCCGACCTCCTCAACGGCCTGGAGGGCGAGGTCGACGAGTTGATCGGCCTTCTTGAGACCATCAAGAAGGAAAACCCCCGTAATGTTTAATACGATTCAGGCGAGACATTATAGAGCACTTGTTCCAGTGCCGCCATAACTCAGTTGGTAGAGTGGCTGGCTGTTAACCAGCATGTCACAGGTTCGAGTCCTGTTGGCGGCGTTTCGTAATCGGATTCAAATTTTCTCCCTAAATATCCAATACGTTTTTTCAGAGTCTCTCCATGGGCAGTTCAGCCGCACTTACACCTTTACGCCAGGTCGTTGCGCCTGAGAAACTCACGGATCGCATGGGACTCCACCCATCCCCGGTCGAGCTGCCTGACGATCGCGTTGATCCGGCATACCTGCTCCCGGATACTCGCAGCGGTCTCTTCGTCCTCCATCAGGTCCGCCCTTGCCATGATAACCTGGAGCGGGTGGCGGACATGGTCGCCCAGAATGGCGAACTGCTCCATATTATGTTCGATCTGGTCGTATGCCTGCTGCCGGATCGCTTCGTGGTGTTTCCGGTCGGTGATATCGTACATGAGACCGTGGCTTGAGACGGCACGGCCGTCAGCATCGTACGCGAACCTGCGGACAGAATGCATCCAGCGCTCTTCGCCGTCCGGGAGGCAGATGCGATAGTCCAGTATGCAATCTTCTCTCTCACGGATACTCCGGTCGATCGCTGCGAGGACGTGCTGGCGATCCCCGGGATGCACCCGGTCAACCAACGCGGCGAGACCGGGCTCGACGGTGCCGGGCGCGTATCCCAGAAGTTCATACTGCCGGGGATTCCACTGCATTCCGTCGGTCTTGAGGTCCCAGAACGATACCCCCGCCTCGATGGCGTCCAGTGCCAGGGCAAGCCGGTCGCGACCTCTGCGCAGTCTGTCCTCGGTCAGTTTGGCTTCGGTGATGTCCTTGAAAAGGATGGCCACCCGGTTGCCGTTCCGTGCGCCAACCGGGAAGGCATAGACATCGTACCACCCTCCCATAAGCGGTTTTGCTGCCCGGGTAAAGCGTTTGGGTTTGCCTGTTGTGGCAATCTCACCATAGATTTCAAACCAGTGCTCTTCATGGTTCGGAACAAACTCCCGCATCCTCTTTCCTGCCGCTTCATGCATCCCGGTCTGCTTCTCGAACGCCCGGTTCGTCTCCAGGAACCGGTAATCGATCGGCTTTCCCGCGGCATCGAAGATCATCTCGATGATGCAGAACCCTTCGTCGATGGAATCGAACAGGGATTGGTACCTGGCCTCGCTCTCCCGGAGAACTACTTCGGTTCGCTCGCGCTCTCCAATCTCGGCCAGGAGCCGGGTATTGGAGCACCCGAGTTCGGCCGTCCGTTCCCTCACCCGAACGTCGAGTTCGGTGTATGCCTCTTTCAACGCCTCTCCGGCCTGCTTGATCTCTGCATTCTCCCGCCGAAGTGCATCGGCTTCTGCCTGGAGCTCTTGCGTCCGCTCGTTCACGAGCCGATCAACTTCGGTGGAGATATCCCGTGCCGTTTCGTCCTGTCCGGTGGGATCGGAGTTCTCCCGCGTGGTTCCTGGGGGCGCCTGCATCAGAATCGGGGGCTCCTTTCGATGGGAGTACCCCTGAGTTTCCCATATGGGTTAATAACGATAACCCTCCCGGGAAGAATTGTTTACGTTAATGCTATTATAGGGAACAGAGGGGCAATTCCATCTTTACGCAAAATGCCCGGCCGGAGAGGGGGTAATACTGCATTGACCGCCCTCAGGCCCTTGTTTTTAAGCCCGCACCCGACCGTGGACCGTCAAGCGCTCTCGCAGAAAAACCCGAAGGTTAATACTGTATTCCAGCAATGATAAAATATTCAGGGACGCATCCGTTTGCTTCTGAAGAAGGAACGCTGGAAACAACGGTGCTTAAAGGGTTGCGCCGTGCGGGTATTATTATTTGTACTGGACAATATAACTTAATCCGCCCGGTAGGCACCCGGAAGATCTCGTGCTCGTCCGAATCGATCATATTCGCCCGAATCGATCATATGGACGCCATACCGATACATATCAGCAGCTGTCCGGGATCCTGCAACGACCCCGGGGCTGCAAGGACCCATCATGTCTGGAGATGAGGTGGAAAAACCATTAACATCCGGGGAAACCCCGGAAGAGGAGACAAAACCCGAACAGGCGGCTCCTCCCGGCACCCCCCCGGATTTTACCGTCGGCATCGGCGCATCCGCCGGAGGTCTCGATGCACTCGAGAAGTTCCTCACTCACCTTCCCCCGGATTCGGGGATGGCCTTTATCATCGTCACGCACATGGACCCGAGCCGTCCCGGCATGATGCCGGAGATCCTGATGCGGTTTACGGAGATGCCGGTCCATGAGGTCAGCGACGGCATGACGGTGAGAGCAGACACGGTCTACATAATCCCGTCCGATGCCGATCTCTCCATCATGAACGGCACGCTCTTTCTTAACCCCCCGGAGAAGACCCCGGGGGTCAGGATGCCGATCGACTCGTTCTTCCGGTCGCTTGCCGATGACCAGGGGCATAGAGCCGTCGGCATCCTCCTCTCGGGCATGGGCTCGGACGGCACGTTCGGCATCCGGGCCATCAAGGAGCATCTCGGTATGGTGATGGTGCAGGATCCCGCTACAACCACATTTAAAGCGATGCTGGAGAGCGCGATCGCGACCGGGATGGTGGATTTCATCGCCCCGGCAGAGGCGCTTCCGGATCGCCTCCTGAAATACGCCGGTACTGCAGTTTCTGCCCCGGGGAGTGGGGAGGCTCTCCGGAAGAGCGAGGAGCGATTCAGGCTGCTCACCGAGAATGCCTCGGATGTCATCCTCATCCTCGATCCGGTGGGCAGCATCCTGTACGCAAGCCCTTCGGTGAAACAGGCCGGGGGGTTTACGCCTGAAGAACTCATCGGAAGGTCAGTACTCGAACTGACGCATCCCGACGATCTGCCGCTGGTGATGAACGCCCTCTCCACTGCTGCCGCCCATCCAAAAGAGAGGGTCACCCTTGAGGTTCGGTTTCGGCACAGTTCGGGAGATTGGCTGACGTTTGATGTAATCGGCGTCAATCTTCTGAAAGAGCCGGCTGTCCGGGGGTTTGTGGTGAATGCACGCGACATTACCGAGCGGAAGCGGGCCGAGGAGAAACTCCGGGAGAGCGAGGAGCAGTTCCGTGCAATCTTTGATAATAGCAGCGATGGCATCGTTCTCACTGATCCACAGGGAGGCGGAGAGATCCTGTCGGTAAACCCGGCTGCCTGCAGGATGCTTGGCTGGACGGAGGAGGAGATCGTTGGCAGAGGTCGGGACGTGCTGTTTGATCGCGGTGATCCCGATCTGTTAGCCCTGATCGACGAGCGCAGACGGACCGGATCGGCAAGGGCGGAGCTGACCTTCCGGCGCAAAGACGGCACCTCATTCCCCGGGGAGATGAGTACTGCACTATTTAGGGATGTCCGGGGAAAGGAGTGGGCGCTCGCCATCATCCGGGACATCACCGAACGCAGGCGGGCGGAGGACGACCTGAGGACGACAAAGGAGTATCTGGAGAACCTGATCGATTACGCCAACGCCCCGATCATTGTCTGGAACCCGGAGTTCGTCATCACCCGGTTCAACCGGGCCTTTGAGAGCCTGACCGGCATTCCCGCAGAGGAGGCCGTCGGAGCGAGGCTTGAGATCCTCTCCCCGGAGGAGAGCCGGAATGCGTCGATGGAGATGATCCGGCGGGCGATGGCCGGCGAGATGTGGGATGCGGTCGAGATCCCGATCCTGCACCGGTCGGGCAGCGTCAGGACGGTGCTCTGGAACTCGGCAAACATCACCGGCAACGGGAGGGGAACGCCGCTTGCGACAATTGCACAAGGGCAGGACATTACCGGCCGCAAACAGGCCGAAGAAGAGCGGGCAGCCCTTACCGGCAGGCTTGAAGAAGCGCACCGGGAGGCGAACCTGTACCTCGACATCATCACCCACGACATCCGGAACGCGAACAATGTCTCCACGATGTACGCCGATCTCATGGTCGATCTGGCGGAGGGGGACCTGAAGACGTATGCGGAGAAGCTGCGCAACAGTATCTTACGGGGCAACGGGATCCTGCGGAACGTCGCAACCATCCGCCGGGTCCACGAGGAGTCGGTCAGTCTCGCCCCGGTGAGCCTCGACGCCGTCATCCGGGAGGAGGTCGGGAATTATCCAGGGGCGTCGATCCGGTACGACGACCGGCCGGTCGAGGTCTCTGCAGACAGCCTTCTCCCGATGATCTTTGCGAACCTGATCGGGAACGCCGTCAAGTTCGGGGGAGCGGGAGTCGAGATCACTGTCCGGGTCGAGGAACGGGACGACGAGGTGCTGGTCTCGGTCGAAGACACCGGCCTGGGAATCCCGGACGAGGTGAAGGGGTTGCTCTTCCAGCGGTTTGAACGCGGCATGGGACGGGGGAGAGGCGAGGGCCTCGGCCTCTATATTGTCCGGACGCTTGTGGAACGCTATGGCGGGAAGGTCCGGGTCGAGGACCGGGTCCCCGGGCACCCGGGGGAAGGGGCAGCGTTCCGGTTCACCCTTCAGAAGGCGAACGGTACCGGGGGGACCTGAACCGGCGTAAGCGCATGCATGAAACGGCCACGCCCCGACAGAACGGAAGGAGGATCGCCCATAACCGGGATCGGCATGTCCCGTCTCCTCCGGAGAACTCTAAATGCGCAGGGATCGAAATCCATCGCATCCCGCAGGTACACGCATTTTAATATTCTTGAGATTCAACAGAATTTTTTACCGCTGATTCACATGCAGCACACCGAACAACCAGGGAGTTCGACTCGCATCGAGTTGCCGAAAAGTCCGACGGGTATCCAGGGCCTCGATGAAGTCACCACGGGAGGCCTGCCGAGGGGGCGCACGACTCTCGTCGTCGGGAAAGCGGGGTCCGGCAAGACCCTGCTCGGTATGGAGTTCCTGGTGCACGGTGCACTGGAGTTCGGGGAGCCCGGCGTCTTCGTCTCCTTTGAGGAGACACCCGGGGACCTTGTTCAGAACGTCGCATCGCTCGGCTACGACTTAAACGATCTCTGCGAGAGGAACCTGCTCTCGATCGACCACGTAGAGGTATCCAGAAACGATATCATCGAGACGGGGGAGTTCGATCTCGAGGCGCTCTTCATCCGGCTCGGCTACGCTATCGACTCCATCGGCGCGAAAAGGATCGTCCTCGACACCATCGAGTCGCTCTTCTCCGGCCTCACGAATACCGGCATCCTCCGCGCCGAACTCCGGCGGCTCTTCTTCTGGCTGAAGGATAAAGGCGTTACCGCCGTCGTTACTGGAGAGAGCGGGGAGGCGACCATGACCCGCCACGGCCTCGAGGAGTACATCTCGGACTGCGTCATCCTCCTCGACCACCGGGTGGACAACCAGATCTCCACGCGCCGCCTGCGGGTGGTGAAGTACCGTGGTACGGTCCACGGCACCAACGAGTACCCCTTCCTGATCGACGAGACCGGGATCTCGGTGCTGCCCATCACCTCCACCGGTCTTTCGCATACCGTCAGCAACGAACGCGTCTCAAGCGGCGTCGAGCGTTTCGACGCCATGCTCGAGGGGGAGGGCTTCTACCGCGGCAGCACGATCATGATCGCGGGGACACCCGGCACCGGAAAGAGCACGTTCGGGGCGCATTTCTTGAATGCCGCCTGCCTCCGGGGAGAAAAATGCCTCTACTTCTCCTTTGAAGAGTCTCCCGACCAGATCGTGCGCAACATGCGGTCCGTCGGCATCGACCTTGCGCCTCACATCGAAAGCGGCCTTCTCGAGATCCACTCCTCAAGGCCGACAATGTACGGCCTGGAGATGCATCTCGTGATGCTGCTCAAGGAGGTCCGGGAGACACAGCCCGGGGTTGTGGTGATCGATCCCTTGAGCGATCTCATCGCGATCGGTACCCCGCGTGATGTCAAGGTCATGCTCACGCGCCTGATCGACTACCTGAAGATGAACGGGATCACCACGCTCTTCACCCACCTGATCCATACGCGGGAGGCGGTAGCCCCCTCGGACCTTGCCGTCTCCTCGCTCATCGATACCCTGATCCAGCTGCTGGACGTCGAGTCTGCCGGGGAGCGCAACCGCGGACTCTACGTGCTGAAGTCCCGGGGGATGGGGCATTCCAACCAGATCCGCGAATACCTGATCACCGGTGACGGCATCGAGCTTGCCGACGTCTACGTCGGGCCTGCCGGGATGTTCATGGGCACCGCCCGGCTCGTGCAGGAGGCGAGGGAGCGCTCAGAGGCAGAGGCCCGAAGAGAGGAGATAGCGTCACGGCAGTGTGAACTGGAGCGGGAACGGACTGCCGTGGAAGCCCGGATCGCCGCCCTCCAGAGTGAGTTCGCAGAGCAGGAGGAGACCGTCCGGAGACTGATCGCAGCGGAGAGCCGCCGGCAGCGTACGATTGATGTGGAGACCCGGGCAATCGGGAAGCTGCGGAAAGCCGATGCTTCCGATGATGATAAAAAGGTTCAGGCAACAAGAGGGGAGGCCGGGGAGGCGCGATGACCGATACAGAGGAGATAACCAGCGAGGAGAACGGGGAGGAGTGGATCCTGCGGCTCTACGTCGCCGGCCAGACGCCGAAATCGCTCGCCGCGTTCGCCAACTTAAAGAGAATCTGCGAGGAGCATCTCGCCGGGAGGTACAGGATCGAGGTGATCGATCTCCTCGAGCACCCCCAGCTTGCCAGGGGCGACCAGATCTTTGCCGTCCCCACGCTTGTCCGGAGGCTGCCTCCGCCTCTGCGAAAGATCATCGGGGACCTCTCGAACACGGAGAAGGTCCTCGTCGGGCTGGACGTGCGACCGGGGAGCTGATTTGGTGTGACGAACAGAAAGAACGAGAATGACGAGGATCAGCATTTGGCCACGGATGCGTTCGAGCTGGCGCTGGAGAAGACGGATGCCCGCTATATCCTGCGGCTCTATGTTACGGGAATGACGCCCCGATCGCAGAAGGCGATCGAGAACATCAAAGAGATCAGCGAGGAGCACCTCGCGGGACGCTACGACCTTGAGGTGATCGACATCTACCAGCAGCCCGAACGGGCACAGGAAGCCCAGGTCGTCGCGACCCCCACGCTCATCAAGCAGCTGCCTCTGCCTCTCCGGAAACTGATCGGGGATATGTCGGATAAAGACCGTGTTCTGATCGGGCTCGGAATCCAGAAGAAGGAAGCAACCGATTCGTCCACCAGGTAACACACGATGCAAGGTTTAGACCAGTCATCCGATACGACCGCTCCCCGGGTGCCGCGGGAAAAAGAGCTCCTCCGCGTACTGGAGGAACTCTACGGGGGTTTTTTTGAGGCGGAAGAGACGCTTTCGGCGATCCGGAGGGGGGAGGTCGACGCCTTCGTCGTCTCCACGAGCGACGGGGAGAAGATCTACACCTTAAACACCGCCGAGCACCCCTACCGCGTCCTCATCGAGCAGATGCGGGAAGGAGCCGCACTATTCTCCGCCGACGGCACGATCCTTTACAGCAACGCAAGCTTCGCCTGGCTGCTCCATATGCCGCTTGAGAAGGTGATGGGGGAGTCGATCCATGCCTTCATCGCTCCTGCCGGGACGGCGAGGTTCCG
>DASQ01000001.1 GCA_002503885.1 Methanoculleus marisnigri
ATGGGAGGAAGCGGCGGATCAAGCGAGGACTGTACCGGAGTGCTCTGGGCACCCTGATCAACGCCGATGTCAACGGCGCTCTGAACCATTTACGAAAGGTAGCCGGTGATTCCGTGGTTCCACGGATAATCGGTAGGGGCCGCGTCAACCGGCCCGTGCGAATAAGGACGTCTTTTGAACCGTCAACCTTCGCACCGATTACATTGCAGCCCTGTGCCCCACAAGGGCCCCCGCTGCAAGCCCCCGGTTTTAACCGGGGGTAGTTGACTCTGTAGAGCCCTTCCGGCCCATATCGACGCCTGCATTCTGCAACACCGGGACGGCGAGCCCCGGCAGGTCAATTCACGCCGTCTTTTGGCATCCGTCTACCATCCCTCCGCCAGACCACCAGAAACGACGAGAGAACGGCCAGTGTATAGCAGGCCCAGAAGAGCGGAATTGCCGTGCCGGAATCCGGCCCCCCGGCAACGAACCGCATGATGCCGATAGCCATCGAGATCAGAACGGCCGCAATCACGAGGAGGACCGGTGCTATCCTGACGCGGGACCGGCCCGCCGACACCACTTTGGGGGTCACAACGAACGGCAGCCGCTTTCCGGAGACGGCGTACCAGATCGCCCGGGCGTATACGAAGGCAAGCGTGTTGAAGATCGCCTGCGAGAACGCGAGGTCACGCAGGGAGTACTGCCGCTCACGGATGCTGATGATGACCTGGATCGCGATCACCACCGCGAGCACCACGGCAAAGACCGGAGGGAGCCATACGGGGAGGATCGGGATGCCGAAGATCAGCGTGGCGACGGGGAGGAGGAAGAGCACCACGTTCACCCCTCCAAGCAGGTAGATCGAGACGATCACGACGAACTCGAGCCAGTGCGTCGCGGTCAGGCTCCGGGGTTGCACCACGAGTTGCCGGAGGATGGTCCCGAGGAGCTGGGTGTTTCCGTATGCCCAGCGGAGCTGCTGCGTGAAGTACGCAGCGAGGTTCGGCGGCGCAATCCCCTCTGCATACACGGTATCGAGAAAGATCCCCCGGCACCCCCGGAGGTGGAACGCAAAGGAAGTAGCGATGTCTTCGGCGATGCACGCCTCGTCCATCCCCCCGATAGCAACGAGATGGCTCACCCTAAAGATGCAGTTTGAGCCGGTCAGCATGGTGGTATGGTTGACGGAGAGCCCCCTGCAGACATGCTTGTTGTAGATATGCTGCTGGTAAGAGAACGTGACGCTTATCGGGTCGTTTTGTTCCGAGCGGAAGAACTGGGGGGTCTGGATGAAGGAGACGTCGGGGTCGGCCTCAAGGACCGGGATGAGGTCGGCGAGGATCGCCGGCTTCACCCTCTGGTCGGCGTCGATGACCAGGAGATACGGCGTATCGCTGTCGAGACATGAGAGGGCGTGGTTGATCGCTCCGGCTTTAAAGCCCTCACGATGGTCGCGGTGGAGATAACGGAGGTTGTATCGGCGGCAGAGATCCTGCATCAATGCGCGTTTTCCCGCATCTGTAGAGTCGTCGAGGAGGAAGATACAGACATCCGGGTAGGCGATCTCCGTGCACGCCCGGACACAGGGCTCGACCACACCGGGCTCCTCGTTGTAGACAGGGATGAAGACTGCGGCACGGCAAGGAGATGCATCCACGGGCTGCGGCGCCAGGGGGCGTTCAGCGTAGGCATAGAGCGACCGGAGGAGATGATCGGCATAGCTCACAAACTGGATCACCCCGAATGCGGTGACAGCGACCAGGAAGAGAGAGAGCACCCTTGCAAACAGGCTCCATTCGGCCCCGACGAGTATGAGGTGCAGATCCCGGAGGAGGACGAACGCGAGCAGCATCATGAGCGTGGCGGTAAAGAGTGAGATACGTGCTGCCGTCTTCATCCGAATAGGGCAAGGAGACCCCGACTTTTAGGCCGGGGAGGAATTGCCCTGTCACCTCCGTCATATTTTCCTCCTAACATAGTCATTATATGAATGTGATTAGGACAATCACGTTCAAACTTCAGTTGCCCGATGGCGTGTCCACGGCTCTCCTCGATACGATGCGAGCCTATTCCACGGCGTTCTCTGCTTCCGCACTGTGGGGATTCGAGAACCATACATGGAACAAGGTGGAAAACCATAAGGCAACCTACAAGGCTGTTCGCGAGGCTGTTCCTGATCTTCCGTCCTCTTTGGTGCAGGGTGCGCGAGACTGTGCGTGTGAAGCCCTGAAAGCCTCCAGGTGTAAGAGTTTGCCGGAACAAAAACCACTCGCCGCTATGCGGTACAACCAGCGGGTCATCACGGTGAACCTGATCCACGGCATCGCCACCATTGCATCGGTACGAGGGCGGCTCAAAGCGACATTCCCGATCTCGGAGTATCATCGCCAGTACCTTTCCTGGACCGTCACTTCTTCGACCGTCTCGTATGATCGAAGGAAGAGAGTGTTCTATCTCCACATCTCGATGGAACATCCTGATGTCGAACCGGTACAGGAGGTCAAAGTGCTTGGTATCGACCGAGGTGTCGTGAACGTCGCGGTCTGCTCCGATAACTCCTTTTTCAACTCCAGGCGTGTCAAGAATGTGCGGGCAAAGTACGCTCATCTTCGTAAGGAGTTGCAGTCCAAAGGCACCCGGTCGGCAACGCGGAAACTCCGCAGGATGTCTCGCCGGGAAAGACGGTTTGTGACTGATACCAACCATTGTATCGCGAAGCAGATTGTCAATTCGGACTTTACGATCTTTGCTCTGGAGGATTTGAGCAAAATCCGGGTCCAGAAGCGGCGCGGCAAATCGTTCAACAAGAAGTTGAACACCTGGTCGTTCTACGAACTGGAGCAGTTCCTCCGGTACAAGGCTGAGGCTCTTGGGAAGCAGGTACTCCTGGTGGATGCCCGGTACACTTCGCAGAAGTGTTCGGTGTGCGGGCATACCTACAAGGGGAACCGGGAAGGGTCGTCGTTCCAATGCCGAAAGTGCGGGTTCCAACTCCATGCTGACCTCAATGCTGCTCGTAACATTGCTCAAGCAGGTATATCTTGCCTGAGTAGGCTGCCTGTCAACCAGCCGAATGTAGCGTGTCGCTGACATAGTTACAAGCCCCGCCCTTCAGGCCGGGGTAGTTGACAGGAGGTCCACCGCTGTCCGGATAGTATCATGCAGAGATGCCTCATGGTTGTATGACACCTGGCCGGGATGCCGGAGCCGGGTAATGAGATGCGCGAGGCAATTCGGATACACCCACTATATCAGCGTATTTAAAGGTTCCGGGAATTCCAGAGAGTAACCGTCTTTAGCCCTCTCGATGAGCCCTGCATACAGGTATGGCCCGATCGGGCCGCATCCGGTCACCCGGCATGTGGAGGCGCGATATGCTGCACGACCGCCGGTTACCGACACTATGAAATAGATCGCTTTCCTTCTAACGATTGATCGTTATGGCTGTACAGAAGATGGCAACTGCACCGTTGAAGAAGTATGAACTGCCGCCCCTGCCCTACGCACCCGACGCCCTCGAGCCGCATATCTCGAAGGAACAACTCTCCCTCCACCATGACAAGCACCACCAGGCCTACGTAACCGGGGCGAACGCCGACCTTGAGAAACTGGAGAAGGCACGGCAGGAAGGCACCGAAGTCGATATGAAAGCGCTGTTAAAGGAACTCTCGTTCAACATCGGCGGCCATGTCCTGCATGACCTCTTCTGGCCGACGATGGCGCCGGCCGGTAAGGGCGGCGGCGGAACCCCGCAGGGCGCCCTTGCAGAACGGATAGACCGGGAGTGGGGTTCTTTCGACCGGTTCAAGGCCGAGTTCACGAAGACGGCCGCGAGCGTCGAGGGTTCCGGGTGGGCAGCGCTGGCACACTGCACCATGACGGACCGCCTCATGATCATGCAGATCGAGAAGCACAACAACAACGTCTATCCTACGTTCCGGATCCTGATGGTGCTCGATGTATGGGAGCACGCCTACTATGTCGATCACAGGAACAACCGGGGCCAGTTCATCGACGCGTTCTGGAACGTCGTGAACTGGGATACGGTGAACAAACGGCTGGAGAACCTGTAACCCCCTCACTTTTTTCTCCGCGGAAACTCCGGCAGATTGGATTCTACGCGCCTCCGGGACCGGGCAAAAGGCACCGCCCCGGTTGATGCATCTTCCAGAGGGAATCGCGGTAACCGCCGGGCTCCGCGGATCCAGTGTTCGTCTCACCGGCGATCTGCGGCGCATCCCCATCCAAACAATTAAGTAGTCATCGCAAGAGGGTAGTCCAGCGACGTTATCAGGAAGGGGGGGAAGTAATGGATCGATACCGCAGGCGATGTACTCTTAGTTTTAACTGTGCCGGGTCTCCAGAGGGAGATCCCGCCACCAGTTCTCACATGCACGCAATAGAGGCCCGGGGGGGGACCCCCGGGATCATCTCACCCGGAGGGCCCCGGTCGCACCGCCCTCTCGACCCGCTGCAGAGGTATCAGGCCGGCGCAGGGATCTGCCATGCTCGGTAGAGCCCTCCCCGAGCCGGACCAGGGGGTGATCCGGGATGCGATCACAGAGGGGGTTATACACCGCCTGCTGCACGAAGAGGATCCCCGATTCCGTAACTTCCGGCTCTGCAACGCATGCGGTTCCTGTACGCCGTACTGTCCGGCACAGATCAACGACCCGGAGACGTACGGGGGCCGGGGGTACCTTGCACGGAAGGTGACCGCGGCCCTCCAGGCAGGCAGGCGCCCGGATATCAACCTCTCCGACTGCGTCCAGTGCTACTCCTGCGAGACGGTCTGCCCGCGATCCGTCAGCATCGGCGGGATCATCAATGCCGTATACGAGACGGAGCACTTACAGCCGGTCTTTAGAAGGATGCTCCTCGACCGGGGGGGCCTTCCCCCTCAGGTCTTTCTCCCGCTGTACACCGGCAGGGGCCGGTTTGGGAAGTTCGTCGCAAAGGCCATCCAGCACCCTTACCCGGTGGATGACAGAGCTGTCGACGAGGTCCGGAGACTGCTGCTCCATCCCATCAAGGCGTCGGTCTTCTCCCCATCCGGACATCCTGCGCCGAGACGACCGCTCGCCCGTCCGGACCGGGTCTTTCACCTCAAATCCTGCTGTGCCTTCAACTACCCCGGGGCAGACCTCTCGCAGAAGAAGATCCTCACCGCGCTCGGGATCCGGTATGAGACCTCCGGGCTGCAGACCTGTTGCGGGGGTGCTCCGCACTACATGGGCGGCGCCGGCTTTGCGGACCGGCTGCTCCTCACCGCCCGGAACCTCAGTGTCATCCAGGACGTCTTCGGACAGGACGACGGTATCGCCATCACCGGGATCTGCCCTACCTGCAGCGACTCGTATGCAGCCACGCTCGAACTGCTCGCCGGGAGCGCCAACAGAGCGGTGGTGAACGAAGCGCTGGGCAGGATAGGGCGGGAAGTGAGCGACCCGGGGATGTTTTGTGTGGCAAACATCCTCGACCTCTACCCCCTCTACCTCGACGAATTGAGACGGCTCGTCGAGACACGGCTCTCGGGGCTGCGCGTCGGGGTGCATGTCAGCTGCCACTACCGGAAGATGAACGGCACCCTCGCCGTGCCGCCGGGGTTGCAGGACCTAACAGAGGTCACCGGGGTGAAGGTCGTCAGGAGCGGGATGGAGAACTACTGTTGCGGCGGGGTCAAGAACCTCTTCGACCGGCACCAGAAAAGCCATCCTCTAAAACTCCCCCCATTGAACCGGCTCGTCCGCCAGGATTTCATACAGCATCGCCTGGACATGATGGTCGTCGACTGCCCGGGGTGCGAGCTGGTGTACGACCATATGGGGGTGCCGGTGCTTCATATCACCGAACTCCTGGCGCTCGCGATGGGCGCCGACCCCCGTGAGACGGTCTACATCCAGGGCCATATGACGTCGCTCACTCCGGCACTCAGCCGGATAGGGCTTCTTTAATGGTGGTTCCAGGATAACCCCTGCAACGGGGTGAGCCGGGGTGCGGGGCTCCGGCCGAGGTTTTTGAGGCAAAAGGCCGCCTGCCGCTTCAAAAATAACCATCTTTGCGCGGCCAGCCGTTGCTGCCCGGCGATCCGAATTTTCCCGGGCCATCACCGCAAATCTCTTATCACTCCGGCTATGAATTATTTATATAATTTTTACCCGATAATATCCTCAAGGGGGCACGATACTCACATGAGTAGAACGAATGCGAAATCTATCCAACCACGAGAGACGTTTCAGATCCTCGACGAGCCCGGCGTGGGTACCCTCGTGCTCGACCGGGATCTGCAGGTGACCTGGGCAAACGCTTATGCCATGGATATCCTCTCGGCATGCGAGGAGGAGATTTTAGGATGCGATGCCTGCCAGGTTCTCGATACGCACCTGGTGCCGCTCCTGCGGGGGAGAGAAGATGCCCACAGACTCCTCGCCACGATGCGTGACGAAGACGAGATACCCGGCCTCGATTTCTCGGTGCAGGACTCCCGGGGCGAAGAACGACGGTTCGTCTACTCCAGCCGGAAGATAGAGCAGGAGCCGTTCGCAGGGATCTGGGTGCTCAGGATACGGGACGTTACCGAACGAAAAGAGACGAACGAAGGGCTGCTCTCCTCGAACAGACAGCTCCTGATCCTCAACCAGATCATGGGAGTATCTGCGTCATCCCTCTCGCTCGATGAACTGCTCGAGGCATCGCTCTCAAAGACACTGGACCTGCTCGACTTCGATCTGGGACTGACCTACCTCTTAAACCCGGAACGAACGCTGGCACTCACGCGTTACCACCACGAGGTCCCGGAGACCTACCTCGCCCGCAACAGGGCTATCAAGGTCCATCACTGGCCCTGGAATTTTGTCTTTGTTGCCGGACAACCGCGCTACCTTGAACTGCGAGGCGAGGGCGGTACGATCGAGGAAGATATCCTCTCATCTCTCGGGGTCTGTGCCCTCGCCTGCATACCGATTCTTGCAGAGTCAGTCGTGGTCGGGGCGCTCTTTCTCGGGAGCAGGAAGAGGGAGGAACTTTTCGACGAGGAGCGCCGCCTTCTCGAAGCGATCGGGAGTGAGATCGGTTCGGGGGTCCTGCGGAGCATGCTCCATAAACGGCTGGAGGCGGCCCACCGCGAGACGAACCTCTACCTCGATGTCATGACCCACGACATCAAGAACGCGGAAAACGTCGCGAACCTCTATTGCGACCTCCTGCTTGATATGCTGGAGGGAGACGCCGCGCAGTACGCGAGGAAACTCAAGGGGAGTATCCGGAAGAGCACCGGTATCCTCCAGAACATCTCGACCATCCGCCGCATTCACCAGGAGCCGCCCGACCTTGAACCGGTCCACCTCAGCCATGTGATCAGGACCGGGCTCGACCGTACTCCGGAAGCGGGTGTCTCGTTTGAGGATACACCGACCGAGGTCTGGGCCGACGACCTGCTCCCCGAGATCTTCACAAACCTCATCGGTAACGCCGTTAAGTTCGGCGGACCGGACGCCGCGATAACGATCCGGGTCGAGGACTATCCCGAAGAGGACCACACGGTGGTGGTGGTGGTGGAGGATAACGGCCCCGGCATCCCCGACGGGATGAAAGAGGCAATTTTCCAGCGGTTCAGGCAGGGCAAGAGCCAGGGGTGCGGGGAAGGGCTCGGCCTGTACATCGTCGGGATGCTGATCGAGCGCTACGGCGGCCGGATCTGGGTTGAGGACCGGATAGAGGGGAGGCCGGACCTCGGAGCATCGTTTAAGTTCACGCTGCGCGAAGTGGTGCATGCAGGGCCCGACGAGGAGGAGTGACACTCCTCTCTCTTTTCCGTGAAGGGAAAGGGGGCCCGAACCCCTCGCCCATCACGCTGCTGCCGCTGCAGCCTGCCTGACTATGAGCCCTGCCGAATACCGGCGCGCCCAGATATACCCAAGCACGGCGCCGATTGCGTTCCCTGCGGCAACTCCCCACCAGACGCCGGGGAGGCCGAACCCGAGTTCGAGTGCAAACACCCAGACAAAGAGGGTCGAGAGAACGACGTTCTGCAGGATCGTGATCGTGAGCGATCGTGCGCCAAGACCTGTTCCCTGGAAGAACGACGACGAGAAGAGTCCGAACCCGACCATAGGGTAGACGAGGCTCGTAACCTGGAGGTACGTCGTCAACTCCGGGGCGATCCCCGATGCGTCGCCTGGTGCCGTGAAGATTGCAGCGATCTGGGGGGCGAAGATGAACGTCGCTGCGGCAAGCCCGAGACCGATGCCGAGCCCGAGCCTGACGGCATAGAGGAGGGCAGACTCCATCTTGGCATACGCACGGGCGCCGTAGGTGGCGCCGGTGACCGCGACCACCGCCGAGGATATGGCGAGGATTGGTGTTAAGCCGATGCTCACGACCCGCCACCCGACCGAGTAGATCGCGACGCCGTCGGTGCTCGATATCAGGACGATGACGCCGTTCAAGATCAGGGCCATCAGTGCAAGTCCCAGCTGCTCGGCCGCGGCAGGGAGGCCGACCTGCAGGATGTCACGCACGACCGCGGGGTCGGGGGAGAATTCCCGGAGGCGGAGGGAGACGTATGTGTCTCTCTTCACGAAGAGCCAGTAGACCATCGGGATGGCGGCGATCACCTCGGCGAGGATGGTCGCCCAGGCTGCGCCGGCGATCCCCATATGAAGCGTGTAGATCAGGATCGGGTCGAGGATGATGTTTGCCACCGCTCCTGCCGCCATCGCGTACATGGTCCGCTTTGCGTCTCCTTCCCCGTGCATGAGCGCGTAGGCGACCTCGCCGAAGAGCAGGGCGAACGTCCCCAAAAAGAGGATCCGGGCGTACTCGGTGGCAAGGCCGGCGGCGTTGCCCGCCCCCATGAGGACGAAGAGGTCCCCGGCGAAGAGGGAGAGCGGGATGGTGACGGCGACGGCAAGGACGGTCATCAGGAGGATCGTGTGCATGGCGACGCTGCTCGCTCCATCCCTGTTGCGGGCGCCGATCATCCGTGAGAGCGCCGCTTCACCGCCGGTGCCGAGGCCGCTGGCTAATCCGATGGTTATGATGAAGAGCGGGAATGAGAACCCGACAGCGGCAAGAGCGTCTGCACCGAGACCCGAGACCCAGAACGCGTCGACGACGCTGTAGAGGGTCATGAGGGTCATCGCGATCATCATCGGCAGGGATAGCCTGAGGATCGCGGTCTTCGGATCGGCGAGGAGTATCTTTGTTCCTTCTGTATCTTTCTGGTTATTATTAGAGGGTGTGTCTTCTTCTGAGTCACTTGTCGGCATACATATCGCCTGCTGGCGTGCCCATGCCGCGAGCTCCCGGTGAAATCGGGAACCGTTTCGAGTGCGGGCGGGACGTCGTGCCTTTCTGTGGATGTATATTGTCGAATGTGCCCCGGATAGGTGGCCAAACTGAAAACGGCCTGCTGGCGCCCATTTCAATTATTGGATTTCCGGCCAGCATATGACAATATAAGACTAGTATGGGCGCGGATCAGTAGATATAGTTTCGTCATGACGGGGCGGGTATGCCGGCCTCGCGGCGGGGTGCAATGCGCCGCTGCCCGGCCGGCTCGAAAAAAAGCGGTGAGATCAGCGGGCAGGCAGCCCCACGGCCGCCGTCGCCCCGCGTTTCTTCACAGCACGGTCGTACATGAGCCAGTTTTCTTCCCACTCAGGGTTCCGGTCGCGGAGCTGCTCAAGCACCCGCCGCCGTATCTCCCCCGAGGGCATCCCATCGTAGGCGACCCGTTCGACGGCTTCCCCTATAGCCCTGGCCTCCTCCGGCGGGGCTCCGGATTTGAGCGCACTCACAGTCACCTTCTCCCGCACGAACGGTTCTCTTCTGCCATCGACCTTGACAATATCGACCAATTCACACACCTCCCGGTGGTGTGGCACGGACTCGCCCGGGGACAATAAGGATTCCGGTTCTCATCCCCATGAAGGTGTGCAGTCAGGTATTCGTCACCGTCCCCTGAGGCCGCCTAAAACGATGATGTTCCTGATACCGCGGCCCCCGAGTATACCCATAGCCTGTTCGAGCAGGAAGTCGGAGCCGAGGATCCGGTCGGCCGCCTTCTTGGTTCTTGCGGCGGCAAGAAGTTCCCGGCCTATTGCTGAGCGCCACGCCTGCTCGTAGGCCCCGAGAGGCTCGCCGTGCAGAAGGTGCTTCGCCGTGGTAAGTCCGGCAAGCCTCCCGCAGAGCATTGCGGGCGCAATACCGCCCCCGTTCGAGGCGACGACGTGTCCCGCGGCGTCGCCGACGGCGAGGACGTTCTCGCACACGGTCTCGCCGATGGGGCCGGAGACGGGGACGAAACCGGCCTGGATATCCCGGGCGGCAAAGCCGTTGTGCGAGAGGAACGCCCGGAGAAGGATGGGGACGGGCGTTGCCGGCCTCTGCACGCCAAGCCCGACGTTGGCGCACCCCCTCTTCGGGAAGACCCAGGCATACCCCCCGGGCGCAACGCTGCTCCCGAAGAAGAACCGCAGGCGATCGCCGAACTCCCCATCTACCCGGCAGGTGATCGCGGGGGCGAGCACGGCGCTGCGCTCCATCCCGGCCGAGCGGCAGACCCGGGAGAGCGGGCCGTCCGCGGCGACCACGACATTGGCCTCGATATCGCCCCGGCTGGTGGTGACCCGGCGGCCATCCCTCTCAAGGAACATTGTATCCGGTGAGAGCACGGCGCCCTCACGGACGGCCGCATCCGCGAGGTGCCGGTCGAACGCATCCCGGTCAACGGTGTAACCGGGAAGGTCGAACTCATACTCCCGGCCGCCGGGGGAAACGGCGACGGCGCCCCGGATCTTCCGCCGGACCAGCCCGGGGTCGATGGGGAAGAGTTCATCGAGCCCGGGGGCATTGGGGAGCGCTTCGGCGAGCACCGCCAGAGATGCGTTGAACTCCCCGCAGCAGACGGGAACGCCGATCTCCTTTCGCTTATCGATCAGGAGGACATCGAGCCCCGCCTCTGCTGCGTAGCGTGCGGCAGTGCTGCCGGCGGGGCCCGCACCGACGACGAGCACGTCGCACCGATCCAGCATCGTGCTCCCATAGGAGCAGAGGAGTATAAAAGAGTGGGGTGGCGACGGCGGGGAAGTCAGTCTCCGCCCTTCCTCCGCAGCCGCTCGATCCTCTCCGCCACCCGCCGCCGTGCCTCCGCCGTCGCCGCGACGTCCCGGCGGATCGCGATCTCGAGGATATCGCCCTCCCGGGCGTCGCCGGGGAGGAGGGAGCGCGGGAGCGTGAAGCGCACCGACTCGTCCTCGCGGAGGAGGAGGACGGCGAGACCCTCCTCGACCCGGTCGAGGCTGACCCGGAGGGTTGATTCGTCCTGCGTCATCACCGCTCCAGGGTGCTGACGACCGTGCCGTTCGCATCGGCGAGCGTGGCAAGGTCGCCGTCGTTGTTCCAGACCGGGGTCTCCCGGCCCCAGTAGAGGTCGGACACGGTATCGTTGCCCGGACCGGAGTGGAGGGTGACGTCTGCACCCGGGCTGAGGGTGAAGAGCGGGAAGGTGTAGGTATTCCGCGTCCCCTCGTCGGTGATCGTCCAGCCGGTGAGATTGACCGCTGCCGTCTCTGCATTCGTGACGGTGATCCACTCGTCCTGGATGTCAAGGTCGGTGATGTATACGCCGGAGGAGGTCGCTGCCGGGGTTACTGTCGATGTCGGAGTCGGGGTTGCTGTCGATGTCGTTGCCGGGGTTGCTGCCGGAGTCGATGTCGTGGCCCGGGCCGTCACGGTGGCGGACGGTGCTCCGCCGGCCGCAACGGTAAGCGCCCGGCCGTCGGTGGCGACGATGACGGTTCCATCAAGGTCGGTCCGGTAGATACGCGAGCCGGTCGCCTCGATGCGTTCGACCGCCTCCTCGTGGGGATGACCGTAATCGTTCCCCTCACCGACCGGAATGACGCTGATCGCAGGGCTGACCGCGGCCAGGAATTCGGCCGAGGATGCGTATCGGCTCGCGTGGTGGCCGACCTTCAGGACGTCGGCGTCGAGGTCGAGCCCGGCCTCCATCATACTCTCCTCCGCCGCATTCCCGGCATCGCCCATAAAGAGGTAGGAGATCTCCCCGTACGTCACCTTCAGGACGACGGAGTCCTCGTTTGTGTCACCGAGCGGCTGGGGAGTCGGGTTTAAGACCAGTATCTCGAGGTCGGGATCGAGGGCGATCGTCTGCCCGCGCTCCGCTGCCGTATACGGTATCCCCTGTTCCTCGACCAGGACAAGCAGGTCCTCGTAGGTCGCCGTGGAGTGCGGCTGCGCGGCATCGACGAACCGGCCGACCGGGTAGGCGGAGACGACGCTGCCGAGGCCGCCGATGTGATCGGAGTGCGCGTGAGTTGCCACAACCACGTCGAGTTCCTCGACGTTTCGCTCATCGAGGTACGCGATGACGCGCTCCCCCATCCCGCGCTCCCCGGCGTCGATGAGCATGGTCTTATCGCGGAACTCGATCAGGATCGAGTCCCCCTGCCCGACGTCGATGAAGTGGACGACGAGGTCACCGGAGAGGCCGGAGGCGATCTCCGGCTGAGCGGTGGGAGCAGAGCAGCCTGCGGTGATGAAGCAGGCGATGATGCACGTACAGAGTGCGATGGTGATCAGGTATCCAGGTATGGACGACATGCTGCCTCTACAGGTATCTGGCGCCCGGCTATAAGTGTGCTGAGGTCGGGCAAAAAGAGCACCTGCGGGGGCAGATGAACCCCGCCCCGGGCACGCGACCGATCGGTCGATAGGGGAAAAGAGCGTCGGGTGGAGGGGGCGCGCAGGAATGGAAAGGGTGATATGCGTCGACCGGCACCTCTTAATTTAAGATGAAAGGAACATCCCCTCTGGAAATGTATAACGAGTTCCATGACGACCTCCAGGCGATCTTCCGGTCGAGATTATTGACACAGATACTGATTGCGCTTGGAAGCGGGAGCAAACCTCTTTCAGCCCTTCGTGATGTCACGGGAAGTTCGTCGCAGGCGCTCATCCCGAAGATCCGGTACCTTGAGGCGCTGCATTACATCGAATCGATACGGGGCGACTACGCGCTCACCCCGATTGGAGAAATCGTCGAGCCGGAGATCGAGCGGCTGGTCATGGTGATGGGGGTGCTCCAGCGTCACCGGGACTTCTGGATCGAACACGATATCGAAAGCATACCTCCGGAGTTCCTGAGCGACCTGCAGGACCTCTACGGTGCAGAAGTGGTCCGGGACGTCGAAGAGGACATCTATGCCGTACACACAGCTTTTGCAGGCATACTCGGGAGAGCATCATGGATTCACGGCGTATCCTCGATCATGAGCCCGGTCCATGTAGACGTGATCAAAAAGGTAGTTATGGACAGCAAGCCGGTCGAACTCGTCGTCTCCCCGGAACTCGCCGCGAGGCTGGCCGAAGAGCCGTACCGGACCATTCTCGAGTCCCTGAAGGAGTATACCCGCTCAGGAATATACATATCTCCCTCCCCGATTCGCCTGGGAATGACGGTGACCGACGAATACCTGTCGTTAGGCCTGTATAAACGCGATACGGATATGTACGACGCCGCTGCAGATCTCATCGGCACCGATGCGGCGGCGGTCGCCTGGGGCGAACGGGTGTTTCAGCACTATAAAGCAACCGCGCGGCCACTGCGGACGCCTCCGGAATAACCGGTTTTTCAGGCAGTTCGGGAGTCTCCCTGCCAGAATCTGGCAGAGAGGGGACGGTGCTTCCGGATGACCGGGATTCATCAGTCCGATGAATCTTCATGGCCGCAATTAATGTCTACCTATCCGAGAGATCCTTGCACCACCATGAGTC
>DASQ01000039.1 GCA_002503885.1 Methanoculleus marisnigri
CTCCCAGGGATCGAGCCCCCGGCGGGTCCGGTAGTCGTTGATCGCGGCCCGGATGGCGTCGCGGGCGAGGACCGAGCAGTGCCCCTTCACCGGGGGGAGGCCGCCGAGAGCATCCACCACGTCGGCGTTCGAGACGGCCCATGCCTCAGCAAGAGACATACCCCGGACCATCCGGGTGGCCATGGAACTCGAAGCTATCGCCGCAGCGCACCCGAAGGTCCGGAACCGGACATCGGTTATCCGGTCCTCCTCGATCTTGAGGTAGATCCTCATGATATCCCCGCAGGCCGGGTTCCCGACNNTTTTTCGGAAATATCTCTGTAATCCTATTAGAATCGAAAGGCCAAGCGGATCGCAGTGCCTAAATTTTATAGGCACATTACGCCTCAGTAAGCCGGACATAAAAGGGAGAAAGGAAGCGAATAATGGTGAAAGGAGCCACTATCGTGAGAATAGATGGTCCCGTGCGCCTAATCGCTACGGGAGGTTAGGTTCCATTACTCGCTCGGCATACATCAGTCGACCCCCGGCATCCGGGAGGGGGCAGGCGTCAGCGGTGATATCTGCCGCAGCCGCCCGATCACCTCCGGCAGCACGTCCAGAACGCAGTCGACGTCCTCCTCCGTGTTGGCGTCGCCGAGCGTCAGCCGGAGCGAGCCGTGGGCCTCCTCGTGGGGGAGGCCGGTCGCGAGCAGCACGTGCGACGGTTCCGACGATGCCGAGGAGCAGGCGCTCCCCGTGGAGGCGCAGATCCCGCGGGCGTCGAGCAGCAGGAGGATCGACTCGCCCTCGACGTAGCGGAAGCTGAAGTTCGCGTTGTTTGCGAGCCGCTCGATCGGGTGGCCGTTTAAGCGGGCATCCGGGATCGACCCGAGAACCCCCCGGACCAGCCGGTCACGCATCGCCGCAATCCGGCGGTTGTGCCCCTCGATATCGGCGGTCGCGAGTTCGATCGCCCGGCCGAGCCCGACGATCCCGGGGACGTTCTCGGTCCCGGCGCGCCGTCCCCGCTCCTGTGCGCCGCCGTGGATAAGGCTCTCGACCCGGGTCCCCCGCCGGATGTAGAGCGCTCCGGTCCCCTTGGGCCCATAGAACTTGTGCCCCGAGAGCGAGAGGAGGTCGATCCCCATTGCGTCGACGTCGATCGGCACCGCCCCGACCGCCTGGACCGCGTCGGTATGAAAGAGGACGCCGTGGTCGTGCGCGATCCGGCCGATCTGGGCGACCGGCTGGATCGTCCCGATCTCGTTGTTCGCCATCATCACCGAGATCAGGGTGGTCTTATCGGTGATCGCGTCCTCGACGTCGCCCGGGTCCACCCGGCCGAACTCGTCGACGGGCAGGTAGGTGACGGGCAGGTAGGTGACGGAGAACCCCTGCTTCTCCAGCCACGCGCAGGTATGGAGGACGGCATGGTGCTCGATTCCGGAGGTGACGATATGGTCGCCGAGCTTCCGGTTCGCGAGAGCCGCTCCCTTGATCGCCCAGTTATCGGCTTCGCTGCCGCCGGCAGTAAAGAAGATCTCATTCGGCTCCGCCCCGAGGGCGGCTCCAACCTGCCCGCGTGCCTCTTCCACGCCCTGCCGGGACTCGCCGGCAAACCGGTAGAGGGACGAGGGGTTGCCGAAATACCGGGAGAAGTACGGGGCCATCGCCGCGAGCACCTCCGGTTTCATGAATGTTGTCGCCGCGTGGTCCATATACACGGGACGCTGATCCGGGTCGTTCATAGATAGTACAACGTTAGGTCTAAGACCGTATCAGCGTTACCGGTCCCGGACCGGCCGGGAGCCTTATGGGCCCGAGTAAGAAATTAAATAGGGTTTCATGCGCAATATCTGATAATGTACTCGAGACGGATGGATCACCTTCCCCCTTATCTTTTTGCACGCATTGACGAGATGAAAGAGGAGAAACGGCAACAGGGTGTCGATGTCATCGACCTCGGAGTCGGCGACCCCGACCTCCCCACCCCGCCGCATATCGTAGAGGCTCTCTGCGCCGCGGCCCGCGACGAAAAGAACCACCACTACCCCTCCTACACCGGCATGCTTGCCTACCGCGAGGCGGTGGCCGACTGGTACCGGGGCAGGTTCGGGGTCGATCTCGACCCGAAGAAGGAGACACTCGCGCTCATCGGGTCCAAAGAAGGCATCGCGCACATCGCCGAGGCCTTCGTCAACCCCGGCGAGATCGTCCTCGCTGCCGATCCGGGATACCCCGTCTACAAGACGTCCACGCTCTTTGCCGAAGGAAAGGTCCACGAACTGCCCATCCGGGCGGAGAACGACTTCCTCCCGGTGCTCGAGGATATCCCTGCCGACGTGGTGAAGCAGGCAAAACTGATCTTCATCAACTACCCAAACAACCCCACTGCGGCGATAGCGCCCCTCTCGTTCTTTGAGGAGGTCGTCGAGTTCGCGCGGGAGCACAACATCGTCGTCGTCCACGACAACGCCTACTCCGAGATCACCTTCGACGGCTACCGGGCACCCTCGTTCCTCGAGGTAGACGGCGCGATGGAGGTCGGGGTCGAGATGCACTCGCTCTCAAAGACCTACAACATGACCGGATGGCGGATCGGCATGGCCTGCGGGAACCCCGGGATCATCGCCGGGCTCGGCCGGGTCAAGACCAACGTCGACTCGGGCGCGTTCGACGCCATCCAGCACGCGGCGATCACCGCGCTCACCGGCCCCCAGGACTGCATACAGGAGGCCTGCTCGGTCTACCAGGAGCGCCGGGACGTGCTCGTGAAAGGGCTCTCGGAGATCGGCTTTGATGTCCAGGCGCCGAAAGCCACCTTCTACGTCTGGGTGCCGGTCGACGACTGCATGGCGTTCTCCGCAAAACTCCTCGATGCGGCCGGGATCGTCGCGACTCCCGGACTCGGGTTCGGCAGCAACGGCGAGGGGTTCGTCCGGTTCGCCATAACCCGGTCGATCGAGCGGATCAACGAGGCGGTCGACCGTATGCGGGGGCTCGACCTGTGATCCTCCCCTCCCACCTCTCGGTCAGGGACGGCCACCTCCGGATCGGCGAGCACGATACGGTGGACCTTGCCGGACGGTTCGGCACCCCGCTCTACGTCACCGATGAGATGCGGATCCGCGATAACTTCCGCCGTCTCTCCGGCGCGCTCACCGCCCACTACCCGAAGGTCAGCATACTCTACGCCGCAAAGGCGAACGGCAATCTGGCGGTCTTTCGGACGCTCGCGTCGATGGGCGCCGGGGCCGATGTCTTCTCGGCCGGCGAGGTCGCGCTCGCCCTTGCGGCGGGGATGCTTCCTTCGTCGCTCCTCTTCAACGGGAGTTCCAAGACCCCCGCCGACCTTGCCCTCGCCGTAGAGAAGGGCATCCGGGTCTCGGTGGACTCGCCCGACGAGCTCCGGCAGCTTGAGGCGGCAGCCGCGAAGGCCAACAAGACCGTCGATATCGCCTTCCGGGTCAACCCCGCGATCGAAGCCCCCACCCACCCAAAGATTGCCACAGGCCTCGCCACGAGTAAGTTCGGCATCCCGGCGGGAGAGATCCTCGATGCCTACCGGGAGGCGCTCGCGCTCGAACATATCAACCCGATCGGGATCCACTGCCACATCGGCTCGCAGATCCTTGCCGTGGAACCCTTCGCCCGCGAGGTCGAGGTGCTGATCGATGTTGCCCGCGACCTCATCGGTATCGGGGTCGACGTGAAATTCATCGATATCGGGGGAGGCCTCGGCATCCCCTACCGCCGGGAGACCGACCGGGCCCCGACGCCGGAGGAGTATGCGGGAGCGGTCATGCCGGTCTTCCTGAAGGGTATCCGGGACCTCGGGATCGAGCCCGAACTCTGGGTCGAGCCGGGCAGGTGGCTCGTCGCCGACTCGACGATCCTCTTAACCAGGGTCAACTCGGTCAAGACCGCTCATGCGAACTTCGCGAACGTCGACGCCGGGTTCAACCTCCTTGTGCGGCCGACGATGTACGACTCCTACCACGAAGTCGTGGCGGCAGACAGGGCGGACGCACCCGCGGTGCGGGAATATTCCGTCACGGGGCCGATCTGCGAGACGGGCGACATCCTTGCAAAGGGCCGGATGCTCCCCGATCTATCGGCCGGCAACCTCATCGCGGTGCTGGATGCAGGGGCGTATGGGTTTGCCATGTCGTCGCAGTATAACAGCCGCCCCCGGTGCGCCGAGGTGCTCCTCGCGGGCGCGAAGGCGGCCCTGATGCGCCGGGCAGAGACGATCGACGACCTGACCGCCCCCATGGTCACTCCGCCCTGGCAGGCATAAGGAGCGGAGCGGCAGCGTGAAGTTCCACTATCTTCTTGTCGATGACCTCCTCGAAAAGGGGGAGTTCGAGCGCCGGGTGGAGGAGAAGGTAGCGGAGTCAGGGGACCTGCTCGACGACCGGACGGCGGCGATGCTGGTCGTCAAAGACCTCGGGCGGGCGCATATCCGGATACACGACCTCCCGGCCGCCCCGAGCCTCGCCTGCTTCTTTGCAAAGGTGCTCTCCGTCGAGGAGCCCCGGGAATTCGAGCGGCCCGACGGCACGACCGGCCTCGTCGCAAACGTGACGGTGGGCGACGAGACCGGCAGGGCCAGGCTGACCCTCTGGGACGAGAAAGCCGGCGCCGTCCACGAGATCGAGGCAGGGGACGTCCTCGAGATCCTCGGCCGGCCGAAGGGCAAAGGAAAGGTCCCCGACGTCACCGCCGTCGCCGTCGAGAAAGCAGCGTGCGAGATCACCTGCGACGATACAGGAGCCCCCGCGCTTGGGCCGGGAGGCGACCTCGAAGTCAGGCTCATTGCCATCAAGAACCCGCGGACGTTCAAGAAGCGCGACGGCGGCACCGGGGAGATGGTTGAAGCGGTGATCGGCAACGAAGACGGTGTCTTCCGGCTTGTCGCCTGGACCCCCGCAGTCCTCGAAGGGTTGGAAGCCGGGGGAAACGTCGTCATCCGCGGCGCCACCGCCCGGGAGGGCGAGCAGGGCATCGAGTACAGCCTCGGCGAGGCGGCGTCCGTCTCGCGCTCCGACCGGGAGATCAGCCTCACGCTCGATACCGTCGCGGATGTCGTGGAAGGGAGATCGTATTCGCTTGCCGGAACGGTGGCAGGCGTGCAGCCCTCTCACGCGTTTGTCACGCGGAGCGGGAGGCAGTCCTGTGTCCGAAACCTGGTCCTCGCCGACGAGACGGGGGAGGTTCCGGTCGTTATCTGGGGCGAGAAGGCGGACGGGCACCTGGTAGCCGGCGACCGGATCGAGATCTATAACGCAACTGCCCGGCGGGGGCGATACGGCGACATCGAGGTGCATCTCTCGTGGGGGAGCGCTCTCGTTCTCCTCGCACAGGAGGAGAAGGAGGTGGAGGTCGAAGGGACGATCATCGCCACCCGGGAGGGGATCGCTCTTGATACCGGGGAAGCCTGCTACCTCCTCGCCGAGCCGCTGCCCATCGGATCTATTGTGCGCGCCCGGGGCCGGGTGCATAGGGGCGTGATCAGTCCAGGCGACATCGAGGCCGTAACGCCCGATCCCCAGGATTTGCAGCGCCGCCTGGATCAGTTCTCCGGGAGACCCTGATCCCGATCTTCACTTTCGCCCCGCACGGCGAGCGACCTTTATGGTTCCCGCTATAGACTCTTAGTGTAAGCAGAGCAGACACACCATAGAGATCAAGTGAGGATTGAGATGACAGAGATTGATCTTGAAGATTTACCCGGCGTCGGATCCACCACCGCCGATAAGCTCCGCGAGGCCGGATACGGCACCGTCGAGAGCATTGCAACGGCCACCACGTCGGATCTCGCTGAAGCGGCTGAGATCGGCGAGGGGACCGCAAAGAAAGTGATCCTGGCCGCCCGGAAGATGGCGGATATCGGGGGGTTCAAGACGGGCCGCGATATCCTGGACAAGAGAAAGGATATCAAGAAGCTGAAGACGCTGGTCCCCGAGTTCGACGAACTGGTGGGCGGCGGACTTGAGACCCAGGCGATAACAGAGGTCTACGGCGAGTTCGGGTCAGGGAAGAGCCAGCTCGTCCACCAGATGGCCGTCAACGCCCAGCTCCCCATAGAACTTGGCGGTCTGCACGGGTGCGTCCTCTACGTCGATACCGAGAACACGTTCCGCCCGGAGCGAATCGAGCAGATGGTCAACGGGCTCCCCGAAGAGGCGGACATCGGCCCGCTCGAGGATATCCTCGAGCGGATCCACGTCGCGAGAGCACACAGCTCCGACCACCAGATGCTGCTCCTTGAGACCGCACGAGAACTGGCAAACGACCTGCGGACCTCCGATTACCCGGTAAAGCTCTTCGTCATCGACTCGTTGACGTCCCTCTTCCGCTCGGAGTACGCAGGGCGCGGCACGCTCGCCGCCCGGCAGCAGAAACTGAATCGCCACATGCATGACCTCCTGAAACTGATCGACGACCACAACGCCGTCGGTCTCGTGACCAACCAGGTGATGTCAAACCCTGCCGTCCTCTTCGGCGACCCCACGAAACCGATCGGCGGCAACATCGTCGGGCACACCGCAACCTTCCGGCTCTACCTCAGGAAGAGCAAGGGCGGCAAGAGGGTTGCCCGCCTGGTAGACAGCCCTAACCTCCCCGAGGGCGAGGCGGCATTCATGGTTGAACAGGCCGGGCTCAAGCAGTGCTGAAGGCGCTAGTAACGGATGTCGACGGCACCATCACCGACCGGCGGCGGCGGATCAACACCGCGGCCGTCGATGCCGTCCGGACCCTCGTCGACGCCGGGATCGAGGTCGTCCTTGCAAGCGGGAACACCGTCTGCTTCATGGACGGTCTCTGCAAGATGGTCGGGACGGACGGGACCATCATCGGCGAGAACGGCGGTGTCTACCGGAGGGGGTTTCCCGGCACCCTCCATATTCCCGGCGACCAGACGGCCTGCCTGGAAGCGTTTGAGGTCTTAAAGGACTATTTTGCCGGAAACGGCGTCGAACTCGAACTCTACAGCGCACAGTACCGGTTCGCGGACGTGGCCTTCGCCCGGAACATCGATGTCGATGAAGCGAGAAGGGTCATCCATGACCGCCAGCTCCCCGTCAAGGTGCTCGACACCGGGTTTGCGGTCCACCTCCAGACACCCGGCGTGAACAAGGGAACGGCGATGCGGGAACTCGCAAGAGAGATGGGGCTTTCCCCCACGGAGATGATGGCTATCGGCGACTCCGAAAACGACATCGAGATGCTTGAAGTTGCCGGCATCGGCGTCGCAGTGCGAAATGCCCCGGCCCTGACACGCACGGCGGCAGACTGGGTCACCGAAGGGACCTATGGGGACGGATTTTTAGAAGCGGTAAAAAAGTATTATCCGGATCTCTTCAGCAGGTAGCGATCGACCACGACATAGTCTTTTATGTCCTTCACCGCCTCGAACGGAACGAGCATCTTGTCCCCATCTGTCCTGTAGCCCTCAGTCCTGAACGTCTCGTCCGGTTTGACGAGCAGGTCGACAACCTGTCCGGTGTTGAGGTCGACCATGATATTCTTGATAGTCCCGATGAGCATCCCATCATTACTCATCACTTTCTTCCTCGCAAGGGCACGGCAGAACGTTTTGCTCATACAGAACCGTGGGGCGTTTGTACTATTTAAATGTTCTAAAGTCCATAAAACCCCGGGAAAGCGGCATTATAGAATCCTTCACCAGGGGAGGGTGCCACTGCCGTTGTCGGGGGCTGCAGAGGGGTCCTCGGGACTAAATTGTTCCCGATAGCCAGAACCCTTTACCGGGCGATGCTGGCGTGCCGCAGGTCTTACTCACAGAAACGCCTCAGGCCTCGTCTCACACAAGGAGCCGGAGATCCTTTAGACGGGCGACCACTCACCTGACGGTAAAAATAAGAAGTAGGGTTGATTTATCTCACGGTCTCGGCTGCCATCCTGACATCAGTTGCCTTGACCGTCTTTCTGCCCGCATGACCCGCCAGCTTGATCGCCTCTTTCGCGATCCGTGACGCGTACTGTTCCATCAGTTTTGCGAGTTCTTCATTTGCATCGGAACTCACTCGTTCCGCGCCGGACTTCTTTACAATTCTGCCAACTGGTGCCAGAGGTATATCTGTCATGATCTCATTTCCCCCTTTTCATTGAGTTCTGTGAAATGCACTCACACACAGAACTCGTTTTACAGAAGCACCATAGGTATTCTCATATAAATACTTATCTGATTCCAGAGGGGTTGAAGCGCGAAATTCCCTTCGGGGAGGGGATCAAAGTGAGGGAAAGACCCGAATTATATCGGTCTGGGTAACGATCCCTATGGGCTTGCCGCCCTCGACCACAACCAGTCTCCCTATCTCCCGTTCCTTGAACCGGCCGACAAGCTCGTAGAGCCGGATCGAAGACGGTGCCTCCACCACATCGGCGGTCATGATCTCTGCGACAGGCGCATCCAGCGTCATGCCCCCGTCCAGGCCGCGGGCAACATCGCTCAACGTCACGATGCCCGCGAGGTCGCCGTTCGCCTCCACCACCGGGGCACCGTGAATATGGTGCATGGTGAAGAGGTGAACGGCATCGCGGAGGGTGGCGGAGAGCGACAGGGTCAGGAGCGGGGTGCTCATGTAGTGCTTGATCGACTGTTTCGGCAGGGATGTCATCTCTGAAACGCTGATCAGGAGCGCCTGAAGGTTCTCATCCATCCCGAAGATCTCACCGCGGACGAGGAGTTTATTCACCGGCGTGGGCCCGATCAAGACCATATCCCCCACGCGGAAGAGCTTTACGCTCCCGATGATCCTGACCGTCGCCTGACAGAGGTCCGGGTGGCAGAGAGTGGTGAAACCGAGTTCGGCGACCCGGACGCCCTTCACTCTCTCACCATCGCGGAAGATCGGCACCTCGGACTGGTGCTCGAGGTCTCCGAGATTCAGTTCCTTGTATGCACCTGCGGTCGGGCTATAGCCCCCTTTCGGCCCGGGAACGCCATCGACAAGCCCGAGCGCCTTTAACGCCTGCATCTGGTTACGGACTGTGCCGGGGTTGCGCTTGAGCACATCCGCGATCTCCTCACCTTTTATAGAGTGGGAGGACTGATGATATAGAGTAATCAGAGTTATCAGGATATCCTTCTGAATGGGAGAGAGCTCCATAATTATCAGTCATTATACGTTGTTTAAATACATTAGGTTGTGCGTACAGTGGAATTTGAAACCATCTCGACCGTTCCGACGGCAGACGAAGTGCTTGACCGCAGTCTTCGCAGAGCAGCTGCCAAAAGGAAGCTGAAGACCAACGTCGATAGCGCAAACGAAGAGTTCGTGAGAGCGGTCGCGAAAGCCATCCACGACAAGTTGAAAAGCGTGGTCAGCTCGTTTCCGAGCTTCGAGCGCCTCTCACCCTTCTACCAGGAGGTGACCGACATCCTCGTCTCGCTCGACCGGCTGAAACGATCCCTCGGCGCCGTCAACTGGGCGGCCGACCAGGTCTGGATCATCGGCTCCGATTACACCCGGAGTATGCGATCCGGAGTGGACACAGCCTCAAAACGGCGACAGGCCGTTGCCCGCATAGCCTCCATCGTTCACCAGGTGGAAGACGATCTCGTATACTTGAACGAGGCCCGCAACATCCTGCGGAAACTCCCGCACGTGAACGACGACGACTTCACCGTGGTGGTGGCGGGATTCCCGAATGTCGGGAAATCTTCATTTATCCGGCTTGTCTCAACGGCAGAACCCGAGATCGCCGCCTACCCGTTCACCACCAAGGGGATCATCGTCGGCCACCACGAGATCGGCAAACGCGACCGGGTCCAGCTCGTCGATACGCCCGGAGTCCTCGAACGCCCGGCCGAAGAGAGGAACCCCATCGAGCGGCAGGCGGTAAGCGCCATCATCAACGCCGCCGATGTCGTGCTCTTCATCCTGGACCCCAGCGAGCACTGCGGGTACACGCTCGACGACCAGATCCGGCTCCTCGATGAGATACACCGGATCGTCGACGTACCGGTGGTGACGGTTGCGAACAAGGCGGATATCCAGGGGATCGAGGGTTACCCGGAGATGTCCACGCTCACCGGCGAAGGGGTGGAGGCGGTCTTCGGCCTCCTGCTCACACACAAAAAGGAAGCCACGAAAACGAACCTGCGAGAGCCGCCCCAACCAGAAACCCAAGAATAGCCCCGCCGTTTAAGGGAGGGAGCCCCGCCTGGGGCTTTCCCTTGTTGACAAAGAAGAGGAGTACGGCGAGGCCGGCAAGCGACCCTGCCATCGCACCGAGTGTCGGTGCGGAGAGGATCCAGAGGACAGCGGGCGCGTCCAGAAAGACGTGCGACGATGCCACGAGGATCGAGGGCATGATCAGGTCGCCCATGCCCATGACGAACGCGCCGCGCTCCTCCCCCTCCCCTATGTTGAGACCCTCCCGCCGGAACGAGTAGTCCATTCTCTTCGGGACCACGACCATGATGGGAGCTTTTGTTTCGAGGACGCCTTCGGCAAGCGTAATCATGTGTTTTGTCCGATAAACCGATATTGCGTCGTAGACAGCGAGCAGCACGAGCAGCACAAGCACCGGCAGGATGGCGAGGGATATCCCGAAGATAGATGCGACACCCGCGGATATCAGCACGCCGAGGACATCGATGACGTACCACTCCGGGTAGAGGTAGAGGAGCGCCGTCGCGGCTCCGGAACCGATGAGCGTCCCGATGACAGCGGCATCGGTGGTCCCGAGCGCGAGGTTGGAGAGCGCCGAAAAGATGTAGAGGAACGTCAGGAATATGGAGATGCCGATGATGATCGAGATGAAACGCCGCCCTCCCGCCCGGATAAGGAGGAGCAGGACCAGCGTAAAGGCAAGCAGCATCCCGATGAATATCAGGGGATTTACGACCGACTCGGGGTCTTCAAACGCCACAAGACCCGCCGCCTGCATGGGGAGAACGAGAACGAGGGCGATCAGCTGGACGGATAAGAGCATGAGGGGCATTCCAAGAAGTGGCAGCCAGTCGCGTATCTGCATCACAAAACTCCATTCATTTTAGGTAGGTTAATTAATGCATCCTCATCATTTTAAAATATGGAGATTCGCGAACTCATCGGCGACATTGTTCTCACCATCGTGATGGTAGTCTCCACCATCGTTCTGGTGATGCGGTTCTGGCAGGACCTGATTATAGCGGTTGCTGCGACGTTCATGATGCTCTCCCTCGGGGGGCTGCTCATCTCTCTTGGTATGAAGATTGTGAGCCTCGATAAGAGCGTCGCACAACGTGAGCGCACCATGCGCGTGAACATGGAGGAGATGGGAAAGACAATGAGCACCAAATACGACAATACGGTCAGTCACATCGAGGAGATCGTCGACGGGCTCTCCCGGCGGATGTACCGGTGAACCGGACCGCCATCTTAATGGCCTCTCCCCCTCTCATGATCAGGTAGCATGGGCGTTGCTATCCGAGATATCCTGGCAGACTGTAAAGAGACGTTGACGTGGGACGGCCTCTCCGGCACCGCCGCAGTGGACGCCCATAACGCGCTCTATCAATTCCTCTCCATCATCCGGCAGCCCGACGGCACCCCGCTGATGAACGGCGCGGGCCGGGTCACCTCGCACCTCTCCGGCATCCTCTTCCGGTCCATCAACTTCCTGGAAAAGGGCATCAAGCCGGTCTTTGTCTTCGACGGGAAGCCGCCGGAGTTCAAACAGGAGACGATCGACGAGCGGCGTCTCGTCCGTACCAGGGCCGACGAAGCCTGGAAAACGGCGCTCAGAGAGGGGGATATGAAGGAGGCGTATAAGCAGGCGAGCGCCTCCACCCGTATCGACAGCCATATCATTGCGTCGTCTCACGAACTCCTCGACCTGCTCGGCATCCCCTGGGTGCAGGCACCGAGCGAAGGCGAAGCGCAGGCAGCCCACATGGCACAGAGGGGGATGGTCACCTATGCGGTCTCGCAGGACTACGACTCGCTCCTCTTCGGCTCCCCGGTGCTGGTGCGCAACCTCACGGTCAGCGGCCGGCGAAAGATGCGAGGGCGGACGATCACCGTGAACCCCGAGCGGATCGTCCTCTCCTCCCTCCTCGACTGCCTCGACGTCACGAGGGAGCAGCTCGTCGAGATCGGCATCCTGGTGGGCACGGACTTCAACCCGGGCATCCGGGGCATCGGCGGCAAGACAGCCTTGAAGGTCGTGCGAAACGGCGAGTTTGAGTCCGTGATCGCGGAGAAGCAGCCCGATTTCGACCCCGCTCCAATCCGGGACTTCTTCCTTAACCCGCCGGTCACCGGGGACTACACCCTCGAGTGGAGGTCGCCGGACGTCGAGGGCGTCGTGGAGATGCTCTGCGGGCGCTACGACTTCTCCAGAGAGCGGGTCGAAAGCGCTCTCGCCAAGGTCTCGGTGAAGGCGACGCAGAAGACACTGGATGCCTGGTTCTGATACCGGGACGGCACAGACCATGCAGAACATCGAATAACCCAAAACCTGCTTTTTTCCCCCGGATATGCGCTCCGGAGGGCGACGCAATAAATATATGCGAGGACGACCCCATACACCAGTTGACGAATATCTACCAGGCTTTCAAGGCAAGATGGATGATGCAGGGACCGACAGTAAATCTCTCTATCCCCGACTACCGTTCAAGCGTCCAAAACAGTGTCGACCACCGTTCTCCCGACCCTCCCAGCCCCTTCGGCTACGCCAACCATCCGCATTCTCCGTCGCTCAGAGTCGTTCTGCTAAACCCGGCGGGCCCCTTGCGGGACCGCCGTAAGGATTGCTCCTCCAGACATGCTGCCCGGTCTCCCGGACAGCAGGACAATACGAGGTGATCTGAGATGAGAGAACTCTACGAGAAGATGATAAACGAGGCCATGGCCGCCCAGCGGGCGGACGTGGATACGGTAAAGGCAAAACGCGGCCAGAAGTTTACCCTTAAGGACACGAAACCCTTCGTCGATGCGGTCCGGAAGATGACGGCGATCGGCGACCAGAGCCAGGCGGTCATCGACCTCCACAAGAACTCGGTGATCTCGCATTCCGAGGTCCTCCAGAGTCTCGCGACGACCGTCCGTCCCGAAGACGACCCGTTCGTCGAGCATTACCAGACACCCGTGGTGCTCGAGATCTTGAAGAGTCAGGACGAGGCGTTCGCAAAGAGCGTCGATGCCTTCACGAAGGCAGTCGCGGATGCGGAGGCCCGGATCGGCCTCGAGGCGGTGCGGCGCTACGGCGGGTTCTACGGCCCCACCTGTGTCGTCGACTTTGCGCTGATCCCGGGGAGCACGAGCAACGTGGTGAACCGGGTCTTACAGAAGACCGACATCCCGGTCGAGCACAAGCGGGCGATCCTCGCCGCCAAATCATGGGGAATGAACACCTCCTACGGCTTCGGGGACACCTTCGCCCACGCCCTTGAGGCAGGAGCCACCCCCGCCGAGGCGACGGCGAGGGAGATCGAGATGATGCAGAGGATCTACCGCGAACCGGTCGAAGCCCAGGCGGAGCTGATGGATGCCGCCGGGATGACCTCTTTTGATCCGCGGAAGTACATGAGCGAGTACCGGCGGCGGATGGAAGGGACTGTTCGCGCCGCAGTCGATGACGGCGTCCACTACGCCAACATCCTGACCGTTCCGGCCTACAGCGTCGGCGACGTTGCGCACCACATCGCGCAGTCGACCTTCAACATGTGCAAGGACGACGTCGTCATGGCGGTGATCGAGGCGGTCACCGAGGTGATGGAGTCGACGCTACGAAACTCGCTCGACTCATACAGGAGTTACTGGGACGTCCTCTCGGTCGCGACCGGCGCATCGGCCGCCGCGACCGAGTACATCCTTGAACTCGACGCATTTAACGCTCCCACGGTCGTCGACCTGCTCACGAAGAGATTCCACAACTACGTCCTCGCCTACCCCACCAGGGGAGCGGCCGCAGAGCTCCACAACTGCGACTTCATGGACATGATCTACCGCGGATGGAAACTCCTCGATAAGGCGCGGCGGAACCGGAACGGGGCCGACGAGGCCCTGACTCCCATGGTCGGCAAGTACCCCGTCGATCTCTCGCCCATCCACGCAAACGAGGTGCTGATGAACCCGCAGTGGTATGCCTACCCGGCCTGCGCCATAACGGTCCGGTTCTCCGCACTGATGCGCCTTGCCGACTACCCGTGCCTCCTCACGAGCGAACCCGTGACCGCGACGATGATGACCAACGTCATCGCCCTTGAGAAAGAGACGGCCGCCGCTCCGGTGCGGGCCTGCAAGAGCTGCGCCACGACATGCCTGGTCGACCAGCGGCAGCGATACTGCCAGTGGAAAGAGGCGGTCTGAGGGAGAGTTGCTATGAAGTGCTACTACTGCGCCCTTGAAGGGGGGGATAGCGAGGCGGTGGCAGTCTGCGTCGTCTGCGGAATGGGGCTCTGCATGGAGCACGCCATCCGGAAGGATATCGATGTCTGGGAAGGGGGCTACCCGCTCCCCAGCAAGCGCGTGAAGGCTCCGCTGCCGAGGATCCTCTGCCCCGAGTGCTACACCGCCCTGTACGGGAAATAAGGCACTCTCCCATACAATTTTAGCAAAAGCCTTACTCTAAAAAGATGATATGATTATCTGGTGAAACAATGACTGTATCTCCTGGAAAGCGGTTCGTCGCCGAAGCCGTCGGCACCTTCATCCTGGTCTTCTTCGGGGCCGGTGCAGCAGCCGTCACGCTGATGCTCGCCTCGGGGACCACCCCGTCGACTCCCTTCAACATCGGGATCGGGGTGCTCGGGGGTCTCGCCGACTGGCTCGCCATAGGACTCGCCTTCGGCATCGCCATCGCCGGGTCCATCTACGCCCTCGGAAGGATATCGGGATGCCACATCAACCCGGCGGTGACGATAGCCCTCTTTGCGACCGGGCGGTTCCCCGGACGCGACGTGGGCCCCTACATCGTCGCACAACTCCTCGGCGCAGCCGCCGCAAGCCTGCTCTTTGCCTGGGCGGTCGGCCCGGACGCCGTCACCGTCGGAGGCCTCGGCGCAACGGCACCCTTCCTTGGCATCGGCTACCTGCAGGCGATCGTCATCGAGGCCATCGGGACGTTCCTCCTGATGCTCGTGATCATGGGCGCTGCCGTCGACGAGCGGGCCACGCCGGGCTTTGCCGGCCTCGCGGTGGGTCTTGCGGTTGCCGGCATCATCACGACGACCGGGAACCTGACCGGCGCGTCGTTAAACCCCGCCCGCACGTTCGGGCCGTACCTCGGGGACTGGCTCCTCGGCGGGCAGAACCTCTGGGCGTTCTTCCCCATCTACATCATCGGCCCCATCGTCGGCGCGGTGCTCGCTGCGTTCCTCTACGACTACCTCTCCGGCGATTAATCCAATTCCACTCTTTTTCATGCTTCCGCCGGAAGAGAGCCAGGTCTATCTGCCGTGGTCCGAAAAAACTCCGCCGTTTGCCGGCAAGAGCGGTGAACCGGAACGGATCCGGTTCGCCGCAAGTCTGCCCGGAACGCCCGTCAAACGGACGGGCACCCGGGAACCCTTTAGCGTGGAGCAGCAACGAGAAACCGATGCTCCCACCCGGATCGACATCCGGATATCCGCGCGTACCCGGTATGGGCGCCACTGGTTATGCACCCGCACCGGGATGTTCACATATACCCTCGGGACCTCATTCCCATGGAAAATACTTATACATTTCGGGAGGGGTGTGCCACGCCCCCCCTGCCGCCTGCCAGAGACCTGTCCCGTCCGGACCTCCGACTTCATCGGGTCTCATGGCCCCGCTGCAATCCCGGCAGGGTCTCGGAGAGGACTTTCATGATATAGGGGGGGCGGATCGGGACGGCCTCGGGGTCGGCCTCCCGGTCGAGCTGGAGTGACCACTCCCGCCTCCGCTCCATGAGCCACTGCCCGACCGCCGGGTCCTCCCGCGGCCGGACCAGTTCAAGGATCCGGGGCAGGGCGATGGCGCAGTCGCCCCAGACCGCCGCGACGAACGGGTGTTTGCCGAGCTGGATCGGATCGATATCGATATGAACGACCGGCTTATCCCCGGGAATCCCGGTGAAGTCGGAGAAACTCGCGCCGCAGGCGATCACGAGGTCCGACTCGCCGACGAGCGTGCGGGCATGCGGTGTCCCGAGCGGCCCGTGTATCCGGCAACCCACTCGTTCTCGTCGGGGAGGATACCCTTCGCCCGGAAGGTGGTGACGACCGGCGCCCGGATCTTCTTCGCCAGGTCAAGGACCGCTCCGGCCGCACCCATGGCCCCGAAGCCCGCGAGGATGACCGGCCGCCACCCTGACAGCCTCGTCGGTGGGGGCTACCGCCACCGTGGGGAGACAGGTCTCGCGTTCGCAGTAGGCCGGCTCGAGCGGCTCCCTCTGGATATCGTTCGGGATGGAGAGCTGGGCGACGCCGCGGCCGATGATGGCGTACCGGAGCGCCCGGGTGAGGAGTTTGACCGCTGTCGCCGGGTCGGTGACGGTGTTGCTGAAGACCGTGATGGGGCGGAAGAACGCGTTCTGGTCGATCTCCTGGATGCCGCCGGGACCGGCGTACTGCGCCTTCACCTGCCCGGAGAGTGCGAGCACGCTCGCCCGGTCTTCCCCGTGAACTTGTTGTAGGCGGACGCCGCCATCGCTGCGGTCTGCTCGTGCCGGACGACGATGTACCGGGCATCGGGGTTCCTCCTGACCGCGTCCACGAGCGGGAGCGACGACGATCCGGGGATACCGAAGTACAGGGTGATCCCCCATGCCGCGAGTTCCGAGACCAGAACGTCGGCCACGGTCATGGCGGCTCCTTCAGAGGTAGTCTTCTTCATTCGTCCTCACCTCTTCCTCCTCTCCGTTGACCCGCACGAACGCTCCCTTCCCCACGGTGCAGCGCGGGCACCGCCAGTCGTCGGGGAGATCCTCAAACGGCGTACCCGGCGGTATGCCGGTTGCCGGGTCCCCCGCTTCCTCATTGTACTCGTAATCACAGACGCTGCACACCCACCGCGCCATACCGTCCACACTCCGAAGATGACTCTCCGGGCCGTACCCCATCTCCACGTATAAAAATGCCTCGCCCCCGGGTGCCGGGGTCCGGGGTTGCGGGCATGCAGGCCCCGATTGTGCTGATCCGGGACGGCAGCGGGGTTAAGGAGCCCCGGGTCCTCCCACCACCGGCGGACGGGGTTTCTCGTCACCGGCTGCAGCTCCCCGGCCCTCCCCGTTGCCCTCCATCGTGTTTCTTGCCGGCGGCGAGCACCCCCACGAGGACGATGGCAGCGGCAACCCGGATGACAGGGAAGAGGCCGGGTGTTGTGAAGGCAGCTGATGATAATTATATACTACCCTCCGAACCTGTGCATGTCGCCATGCGACAGGAGCCGGCCATGGAGATCAGAGAGACCCACCCCTTCAACCTGACGCCGGCCGAAGCGATCCTTCTTCAGAAGGCGCTCCGGGCCCGGATCAGCCTCTCCGGCGATATCGGGGAGGTCTCCCTTGTGGCCGGCGCCGACGCCTCCTACATGAAGGGCTCAGACGAGATCTATGCGGTCGTCGTCGCCCTCAGTTACCCCGACCTCACCGTCGTCGAGCGGGTCTCCGCCTTGGCTGAGACGACCTTCCCCTACATACCGGGCCTCCTGACCTTCCGGGAGGGGCCTGCCCTCCTCGAGGCGTTCCAGAGGCTGCGGTCCGAGCCGCAGGTCATCTTCTTCGACGGCCAGGGGATCGCCCACCCCCGGGGGCTCGGTATCGCGAGCCACATAGGCCTCCTGCTCGACCGGCCTACCGTCGGGGTGGCAAAGAGCCTTCTTTTTGGAACGGCGACGGAGCCCGGGCCCGGCAGGGGGTCGGTGAGCCCGGTTTTCCATAACGGCAAGACGGTCGGGATGGCGGTGCGGACAAAAGAGAAGACGAAACCGGTCTACGTCTCGGTGGGCCACCGGATTGCTCTCCTGCCCGCGGTCGACCTCGTCCTCGCGACCGCCCGGGGATACCGGCTCCCGGAACCGACCCGGCAGGCCCACCTCTATGCGAACGTCGTCCGGAGGGAGGGGAGACAGACCACTCTCCCCTCCTCCTGAGGATAGAGCGAAACCGTTATCAGCGTTCGGACCGGATAGACGCTCACCGACCGGCGCAGCACTGCGCGCCGGGGCGGTTCAGAGTCTACGGAGCATGAAGCATGTCGGACACCTGGATACACCGTATAACAGCCGGAGCGCAACCGATGGAGGCGGCAGGACATGGCAGCACGTGAGATTGTGCCGGGCGTCTTTGCCGTCGGGGCCATCGATTGGGACCGCCGGCTCTTCGACGAACTGATAGCGCTCCCCCACGGCACCACCTACAACAGTTACCTGGTGCGGGGCAGCGAGAAGACGGCACTGATCGACACCGTCGACCCGACGAAGACTGCAGAACTCATGGGGAACCTCGACCAGCTCGGGGTCAACGCCATCGACTACATCGTCTCGAGCCATGCCGAGCAGGACCACTCGGGCTCGATACCGGCAATGCTCGACCGGTTCCCCGGAGCAAAACTGGTGACGAACCAGAAGTGCCGCGACTTCCTGGTCGACCTCCTCCATATTTCAAAAGACCGGGTCACCGTCATCGGCGACGGCGATACGCTCGATCTGGGGGATAAGACGCTCGAGTTCATCATCGCCCCCTGGGTCCACTGGCCGGAGACGATGCTGACCTACCTCCAGCAAGACCGGGTCCTCTTCCCCTGCGATCTCTTCGGCTCGCACTACGCAACGAGTTCCCTCTACGTCCCCGACGAGGGCGTGGTCTACGAGGCCGCGAAGCGCTACTACGCCGAGATCATGATGCCGTTTCGCTCGAGCATCAAGGCGCACCTCGCAAAGCTCGCGACGCGGCAGATCGACGTGATCGCCCCGAGCCACGGCCCGATCTACGACAGGCCGGCGTTGATCATCGATGCCTACCAGGACTGGACGGGCGACGCCGTCAAAAACATGGTGGTGCTTCCTTTCGTCTCCATGCACGGGAGCACGCAGGCGATGGTCGACCACTTCGTCAACGCCCTGATGCAGCGCGGTATCCAGGTCCAGCCGTTCAACCTGACGAAGACCGATACCGGCGACCTTGCAAAGGCCCTGGTAGATGCCGCGACCGTCGTGATCGGGTCGCCGACGGTCATCTTCGGCCCCCACCCGCAGGTGGTCTACGCGGCATACCTCGCAAACCTCCTCCGCCCGAAGACCCGGTACGCGACGGTGATCGGGTCCTACGGCTGGGGCGGGAAGACGGTCGATACCTTGACGGATATGCTCGGCCGGCTCAAAGTCGAGTTCATTGAACCGGTCTACGTCCAGGGCTCCCCGAAGGAGGAGGACTTCGCGGCGCTGGACCGGCTCGCCGACGAGATCAAGAAGAGACACGAGGAAGCGGGGATCATCCCGTCCTAGGCTCTACGCCCATCTCTTTTTCCCGGGTATGGTCTCGGCCCGGCACCGAAATCTTAACAGTCTAAGGATACCGACCACTCCTTGATCTGATTATGCCCCGATCCGACTTCAAGAGAGTCATTGCAGAGTCGTCCTATGTCTTCATCATCGGCGTAGCGGGAGACAGCGGGACCGGAAAGACCACGTTCACCCGGGCTATCCGGGAGATCTTCGGCGAGGATCTCGTCTCCACCATCACCATCGACGACTACCACCGGTACGACCGCCGGGAACGCAAGGAACTCGGGATCACGCCGCTTGTTCCTGAGGCGAACCGGTTCGACCTGTTAGAGGAGCACCTCGACGACCTGAAGGCGGGGCGGACGATTCAAAAACCGGTCTACAACCATGACAACGGGAAGTTCGAGCCCCCGGTGCCCTTTAAACCCACGAAGATCCTGATCCTCGAGGGGCTGCACCCGTTTATAACCCCAAAGATGCGGAGCCTGATCGACTTCAAACTCTATGTGGACCCGGACCCCGACGTCAAACGTGCCTGGAAGATCAAGCGCGACGTGGAGCGGCGGGGATACTCCCCTGAGGCCGTCCTCCGGGAGATGGCGGAGCGCAAACCCGACTTCGAGCAGTACGTCGCACCCCAGTGCCGGTTTGCAGACGCGGTCATCCGGATCGCCTTCTCGAAGTACGGCCGGGAGGCAAGCGAGAAGCGCAACGTCTACCACGTCACCCTCTGCCAGAGCAAACTCGAGAAAAGCATCCGGGACGTTGACCTCTCCATCGACCTCTTTCCTCTCCTCTCCCTCTCGCAGCGGGACTTCATGGTCGAGTTCACCGTCGAAGAGATCGGGGGGAGGGCGATGGGGGCACTCACGTTCGACGGGGAGTTAAACGACGCCGTGGTGAGGAAACTGGAGAAGAATATCGAGATTCAGACGCAGGTGCGACCTATCGACCTCGTCGAGAGCGGCGCCTACCTGACGGCCGGGGATATGGCCCAGCTCATCCTCGCCTGGCGAATCGTCAACCGGCGCATCTTCATCGAGAGCACGCCGGTGACGGCCGGCGGGGAGCAGGCGGCGTCGACCGGGAACGGTGGCTGCGAATGCGGCCGTCGGTGATTTTGGGAGATCTCAGGTCACCGGGAACAAAACGAACGTGCAGGAGAAAGTAGATAAGAGCACCCGGAGAATGTGTATCGATGGATAGGATCGAGCAGTTCTCGATCATCGCACCCGACATCGGCAATATCTTCAGGTTCATGAGCATCGCCACGGCGGTGCCGCTTATCGTGGCGGTGATCTATCGGGAGTGGGATATGATCCTGCCCATGGTCTCCGTCCCCGTCACCCTGTTTCTCCTCGGGACGTTTCTTACCCAGATACCCCGGCGAGAGCGTGAGGCCCCCCTATCCGCCGCCCTTATGGCCGTCGCCCTGATCTGGCTGATCATCGCGCTGGTGAGCGCCCTCCCGTTCTGCCTCGGGCTCGGCGTCCCGTACCTCGACGCTGTCTTTGAGGGGATGTCGGGGTGGACCGATACGGGTCTGACCATGATGCGGTCGGTCGACGACCTGCCCCGGACGATCCTCTTCTGGCGGTCGCTGATGCAGTGGCTCGGCGGTATCGGGATCGTCGCCTTCACCGTCGCGATGGCCTCGCGGACCGGGCTGACCCGGTTCCGCCTCTACCGGTCGGAAGGGCGCTCGGAGGCGCTGATGCCGAGCGTCGTCGCAACGGGCTTTGAGATGTGGAAGATCTACCTGGTGCTGACCGCCGCCTCGATCGGCCTCGTCCTCATATCCGGGGTGCCCCTCTGGGACGCGGTGAATATCGCTCTTGTCGGGATCTCCACCGGCGGGTTCTCCGTCCACGCGGAAGGGATCCCCTTCTACAACAACCCGCTTCTCGAGGTCCTCATCGTCCCGGTCATGATCGCCGGCGCCCTGCCGTTCAAACTCTATTACCTCCTCTACCGCAAGAAGGGCGTGCGGTTCATCGAGGACCAGCAGGCCCGCCTCCTCTTTATGCTCGTCGCGCTCGGGATCGTCGTGATAACGTGGGACCTCATCACGCTCAGCGCAACCGATGCTCCCACCGCCATCCGCCAGGCACTCTTCATGTCGACTGCGGCGATCACCAGCACCGGGTTCCAGGTGGCCGCCCCGAACGAGTGGGCGAGCGTGACGGTCCTCTTCCTCTCGATGCTGATCGTGATCGGCGGGGCGTCGGGGAGTACCGCCGGCGGTATCAAGCTCTCCCGGGTAGTCCTCGGGTTTCAGAGCCTGCTCTGGTGGTTCCGGCGGATGCTCGTCTCCGGGAAGGTGCTCGTGCCCTTCAAGTATGACGGCAGGGTGATCCCGAAGAACGTCGCCGACCTCGAGGTCTCGCGGAACATGCTGATCATCATGCTCTACTTCCTGACCATCTTCGTCGCCACGATACTGGTGATGCACCTGCAGCCGACGTCCTTCGACTCAAGCAACGTGATCTTCGAGGTCGTCTCCGCCATGTGCAACAACGGCATCTCCACGGGATTCGTCTCGCCCGACATGGCCGAACCGGCGAAGGTCCTCTTCATTCTGATCATGTGGATCGGGCGTCTGGAGATCATTCCGGTGATCATGCTCGTTATGGGTGTCCTCAAGCGGTTCGAGTGAACCGCAAAAAAAGGATATATCGGTTACGCCTGCGGGTGCCGGGCGTACAGGTCGTCCACCGCCACCGCATCCCCGCCGTTCTTTGCGAGCAGGTCCATGTAGGCGTAGACGCCGGGGGCATCCTTCTTTAAGAGTGCCGGAGTGGTGTGGTAGAGCATGAAGGCATCGGCAAAGAGCGCCGCCTCCCTCTCCTCACCGGAGGATGCGCTGATACCGGCCAGGTAGGGTCCGGAGTTCGCGGCGAGCGCCGCAAAGACCGCGCTCTCCTCAAATCCCATGGTGCGGTAGACCCGGTACCCGACCTGCTCGGCAAATACCTCGTCGGCCTGCGACGGGTTCCTGTCCGAGCGGATGTAGATGGCGTTCTCTCCAGGGACATACAGACCGCTCGCGCTGCTGTTCTGCTGCCGGAACACCGCATTCTCGCTGTCGATGTAGACCGTGAGGTTCTCCATAAACTCTTCTCGTATTTTGGTGCTCTGCTGCAGCACCAGGGCCTCTGCAAGTGCCGCTTCAGTGCCGCTCCCATCCCTGTTTTCCAGACGGAAACCGGCGACCGGGCTCACTGAGAAGGCCGAACAGACGACGATCAGAAGAATGATCGCCGCAATCAACCGTGATCGAAATCGTGGGTCCATGGTTTTCCCTCTGCTTAACAAGAGTTACAATCGGATAATTATATACTTTTCTAACTCTAAAAATCCAATTATAAATATCAGATTATCAAAATACAGAGGAATGCCCTATTTTTCCGTAAAAGATCTTCCATGGAACATATCCCAGATTACAACAAAGTAGATATAGATTAAGTGTGCGAGCACCATCCGACACCTAATTACCCATGCAAGCGCATAGTAGAAACAATGAAACAGATCGCCCTCTACGGGAAGGGGGGAATCGGGAAATCCACCACTGCAGCGAACCTATCGGCAGCACTGGCAGGGGAAGGGCTCGATATCCTGCAGATCGGCTGCGATCCGAAGCACGACAGCACCCGGATGCTGATGCACGGGACCTGGATCCCGACGGTGCTCGACCTCATCCGGAAGCGCGGAGACGAGATGATCGCCGTCGATGACGTGGTCTACAAGGGGTTCCGGGGGGTGCGCTGCGTGGAGGCCGGCGGCCCCGAACCGGGGATCGGGTGCGCCGGACGGGGCATCATCGCAACGTTCCAGCTCCTCGAACGCCTGGAGGCCCTCAAAGGAGACGTGATCGTCTACGACGTCCTCGGTGACGTCGTCTGCGGCGGGTTTGCGATGCCGATGCGGGAAGGATACGCGCAGGAGGTCTACCTGGTCACCTCCGGCGAACTGATGTCCATCTACGCGGCTAACAACATTGCTAAGGCTATCGCCCGCCTCTCGCACCGGGTGCGGAGCAAATGCTCGCTCGGAGGCGTGATCTGCAACGCAAAGAACATCGAAGGCGAACGGGAACTGGTGGAGGAGTTCGCCCGCCGGATCAACTCCCGGCTCATCGCCTACGTCCCACGGTCCCGGGACGTGCAGGTTGCGGAGCTGCACAAGCAGACGGTCGTCGAGTATGCCCCTGAATCAGACCAGGCAGCGGTCTACCAGGAACTTGCACGCACGATCTATGGGAACGAAACGACGAGTATCCCCACACCCCTCGAGATGGATGAACTCGAATCCCTCGCCCTCGAATTCGTCCAGGTTTGAGGGGTGCACCCTGACCGGAGCGCTCTCGGTGCTAACAGAGGTACGGGACGCTGTCTGCATCGTCCACGGTCCGGCAGGGTGTACGCACCATAACTTCTCCCTCCTCCACGCCACACTGCTCTCGAACGACCGGCTCGAAGCCCCCCGCCTCCTCTCCACCCGCTTAACGGAGAACGATATCATCTTCGGGGGCGAAGAGGCGCTGGAGAAGACCATCGCACGGGCGCTCTCGCTCTCCCCTGCTTCCGTCTTCGTCCTCTCGACCTGCATCGTCGAGACGATCGGGGACGACACCGCGGCGGTCTGTGCGAAGGCCCGGGGCGTCCCGGTGATCGCCGTGCCGACCGCGGGGTTCCTCGGCGGGGTGTTTGAGACCGGCATCAGAAACGCCCTCGCTTCGGCAGCGTCCCTCGCCCGGCCTCTTGCCGAGACGACGCTCTCGGCAAACCTGGTCGGCGAGAAGAACCTGGAGTACGGCGTCGACGAGAACGCAGCCGAGATCGCACGCCTTCTTTCCCGGCTCGGCATCGGCATCAACCTCCGGTTCGTGCGGGGGCTCGATACCCGGGATATCGGACGCCTCGGGTCCGCCACCGTCAACATCCTCAGAGAACCGGCGCTCCGGCCGGTCGGCGAAGACCTCCGGAAGAGGTTTGCCACGCCCTACGTGGACTCGTTCCCGGCCGGCCTTGCGGGGACGTGCCGGTTCCTCGAAGAGGTCGGCCGCATCTGCGGCATCGACGCTTCGGCCGCCGTCGAAGAGGAGCGCGCCTGTCAGGCGGCGATCTTCGAGAGGTTCGCGGACATCGCGGGCAGCCGGGTGCACTTCGAGCCTCCCCACCCCATGCTCGAGGCCGATCCGGATGCAGAGACCATCTGCACCGAATGCGCCGAAGCCCTCGGCCTCACCATCGCCCCGGACGGGACCGCCATCCCCCTCCCGTACCCGGCGCCCGTCGGGACCGCAGGGCTCCGGCGGATGCTGCACCGGTGGAGGGTGCTGATCCGGGGGGAGAGGCGGGGGTAGTTTCGGGCGGGCAAGCGGTTGCCCTGGGGGGGTCGTTGGAATAACCCGCCGACCCCCGGTGCGGCCTACACGGGGCAGAAACACGAAGACCGGCTACAGGGCGTTTTTTAACCGGATGCCGATGTTTTGAGGCAGGTCAAGCCGGTTCAGTCGGTTGTCGTGTCCCCCCATCCACAACCTATCGCCCCGCACTGCATAACCCCGACACACCGGGCCGGGTAGCCCAAGTCCGGGTGTAGTCGAGGTCATGCCACAATACGAACCGCGGGAGATGTGAGAGAGCGGTATGGGTGACGGAGTCCGGGTTTTAACCCACGTTTGAACCCTTCAACGTTGACGGGAGGAACACACGGGTGCGTCGGTCAGTATTATCACCCCGGAGAGAGATGCTATTCTATCGGTGAGATCATGAGGACGTTCACGGCCGTACTCTACAGAGAAGAGGATATGTACGTAGCGGAGTGCCCGGAAGTCGGCACCGTCAGCCAGGGCAGGACGGTAGAAGAAGCAGTGGCCAACCTGAAGGAGGCTACGGAGCTCTATCTGGAAGAGTTCCCGCTGGAAGACGGGAGAAGACCGATCATCACGACGTTCGAGGTGGCCGAGGGTGCCCGGGCTTAAACCAGTCTCGGGCGAGACAGTGATAAAGATACTCTCGAAACACTACGGATTTTCTGTGACCGGGCAATCAGGGAGCCACGTACGCCTGTCAAAGGCGACGCCCGGCGGGAAAGTCGGTACAGTTGTCCCATTGCACGACGAGTTGAAGATCGGCACGCTCCGCAACGTCCTGAAACTGGCGAAGATTGATCCTGACGATTTTGCCCGGTATCTTTGAAGAGAGGTGGCGCTCCGGAATGCCAGATCTTGAGGGTCTGGAGTCTAGAGAATTTTTATAGTTCCCGCTTTTCTCAACGCGTATCCCGCGAAGACCAGTGATTCAAGAGATACCATGAACTCCTCTGGATGAAGCGTAGTTCTGGTGACTGCTTCGTCGAGCGGAATCCAGAACTCGAGTCCGTAGATGTCGTGGAGTTCCACATACAGCTTCCGTGCGGTGTCGAGCAGATCATATCGCTTTGAGACCTTGAGTGGAGAGGAGTAGATTTTGTTCGCTTTCCAGTGCATATCCAGCCAGAGTTCAACGACATCTTTGACATCGGATTGAGTTGCTTTCGAGGCTCGCTGAAGTCGGGCAAGCGATGAGGTCAGCTTGGGGATTGCATCGCCCAGGTTTTGTTTGTAGGGCGAGTACCCGGTTCGTTTGTACTCTTCGCGGAGCGTATATACCGCGTCGGTGATCGTCTTCTCAACGGAGTTCATCGGGTCGGGTTTGATAATGAGAGCATCGAGAATGTAGGATGTAATAAGCGGCTTTTCTTCGTTTATGAGTTCTCTGTAATCCTTCGATAGTCGGCTAGGTGACGCTTCCTCGACAACGAGCGGAATATCCATGACATACTGATTAGGGCGGTAGATCGCCCGGTTTACCTCCTCGCATCCGCTTTTGACCGTGCACTTCTCCTGGTCGGATATGTAGTAGTAATACTGTGAGTTGGAACGGAAGAAGTCCTGAGGAATGACCTTCATTGACCCTTTGAAGGTATTCCACTGTGTTTTTTTCCCGAGGATAGCGGCGTTGATCCCTCCCACCTCATCGACTATCGGGGGAGACGAGAGGGAGTAGAGAGCGGAACATTTTGCAATCTGTTCGATCGTATCCTCCTCACCCTGGAACGGCAGGGTAAAGTAATGCACGATCTCTTCGTAGTCCAGAATTTTTCTGCGCTCTGCTAGGAGGCTCGGATCGAAAGGTTTCCAGCCGCAGATGGTTTTCACGGTGATGTGGTCTTGAGACCCCTTGAGTGGAAACTCTCTTTCGGATTCGATATCGACCTCGACGAATGTATGTTCGGCCGGCGGGTCGCACAACTCGGTACAGAAGATCTCCTTCTTTGGGCTATTCAAGAACGGCGAGGGGTGAAGATAAAAGTATTTTCCGTCCTTTGTGTCATACTGGACGAAGCCGGTGTTCTCTCTATTGAAAATGAGCTCTTTCTCCAGAACAGAGAGTTCTGATCCCTGCCACCGGTCGTAGAGAGACATAGAGAGTTCTTTTCTCTCAATGTAAAAGTATCCTCCCCCAGGTATTCAGGCATCGCTTAAATTTCGGCTATCGAAAGCGCCTGAGCAAACCGACCGATTGTCAACGGTACAAATGGGAATTCATGTAAGCACTTATTGACCGCTGTTGAACCTGATTTGTTCTCTTACCTCGTCGATTGTGAAAGGCTCTCTCTTACCGTGGATTATGAGGTGACAGTTCGGGCATACGGGACGTAGATCTCGTATAGGGTCGATCTCGTATTCCTGTCGGATTCCAGATAGAGGTATGAGATGGTGCACGTGGATTTTATTCTGCCCTATCGGCCCATACACCTTCTCAAAATCAAAACCGCAAACGGCACATCGGCAGCCATGATGTTCTAGACATGCGGTTCGTGCCTGCTTGCTCCGTTCGTAACGGTTTACAAAAACCTGACTCACGGCACCTTCGGATAGGACGGTGTTATCTTCAATGTTCACCTCTCCAGGATAAACGATTTCTGAGTTGTTTTGACCGAAAACCTGTTCACACGCCACCACCAGTTCAGGCCGCATAATCCAGGCACACGTTCCGTTTCGTTTATCATAGCCTAAAAAGGGAACATGCCACCATCGGGCTGTTCCGTTTTCTCTCGTAGGAGGCCGGGCTCCAGTTTTCTCAATAACCCGTTTGCTAAATCGAGCTATTTTCGCGTTCACCGGCGCATGCATCTGATAGTTCAAATGAGGTGCTATCTCTGATGCGTGCATCTCGTGGTTTACACTCTCATACACCAGCCGTAACACAATTAAGTCGGATTCCTTTGTCACGTCGCTGTCTACCAGCAGTTCAGCCCAGACTTCAGCGCTGATCTTCAACGGATCGTTGTAAAACCTCACGCAGCCCCCTCCACAACCGCCACCTCGTCCTCCGTCAGCCCGTACAACTCATACACCAGCCGGCCGATCTGCCGGTCGGTCGTGCCGATCATCCCGGCGAGCACCTCCTTCTCATGCGGAGCCTTCGCCGCCGCGAGGCGTTTGTTCAGGTCGAGCATCTGCTCCACGAGGGTGACGATCCGGTCGTGGCGGGCGACGTCGGCGGGGGTGATGGTGCTGGATGGGAATGAGTCACGGCGAAAAGGCAGTTGAATGAGGGATGAATCTGGAATATATACTGGAAAAGTAAGACCCGTTCCAGCCCTCTTACTCAGATTGTTACGCCCGGTCATACGGTCAAACTCTCGACCTGGCTGGCAGGCTGTTTCTCGGTGTATTTCGCAATGATCCCGTCGACGTCGGCCGTGTTGAACGAGACGTCGGAGTGCCAGGTACCGAACCCGCCGTGCCCGGTGACGGCACGAACCCACTCAGCAAGGGCGGCCCGTTTTGCCTTGTTCTGCTGACTGTCCTGCCCTTTCGTTTCCAGCACCAGGTTTTCGCCGTTCTCAAGCCGGATCAGGTAGTCCGGGCGATACCTTCGTACGACGCCCTGGTAGAGATAGAAGATCTCAAATCCAAGATGGTCGTTCTTGGCCCATGCCTGCACTGCAGGGTTTCGGTCAAGGGCGAAGGCCTCGGTGGCCTCCCATGTGCTATCATAAACGCAGAAGTTGATCTGCGATTTTATGGTTTCTCCACAGGGCTTGGTGGTGTACCAGACCGGCATGTCAGCGGTCGAGCGAATGGGGCGTGCCGGGTCGAGGACCGGCTCGATGGCTTCGGTATTTGTCTCGCGGATCTGCTCGTAGATGTGCTGGACAACCTTGTTCATGTTGAGGATGAGCAGGACCCGCCGGCGCGTGTCATCGGTGCTAAAGATGAGGGGTGCGAACCTGACCTTATCCGAACGGAGGAACCGGTCGACGAGGCCGACCAGCTGCCCGACGAGGTCGGCGGCGGTACCCCGCCACTCCGGGCGCATCTGGTCGAGGAGATCCCGTACTGTCTCGAATACAATCCGCTGGAGCCTGATCCGGCCGAGTTCCTCAAGGTCGATGGTGGTGATCTGGTCGACAGCGGGTTTGCCGTCGATGACCGGAGCGAGTTCGGCAATCTGCGGTGTCTGGGCAGCGTCGAGAACAAGAGATTTGGCGGTCTCGATATCGAGGGTGAGCCGTGGCCGGTAGGTGTGCTCGACCCGGAGCACGTTTGGCCAGGTGCTCTCGTACTCCCGGCGGGATGGGAGCGACTCCATCCGGGTCTGGGGTTTCTCCTGCCTCGGCGGTGCGTCGTCTCCCCCCTCGTGGGGGAGGAAGGTGAAGGGGATGCCGAAGATGTTGACGTACTCAGGCGAGAAGAGGCCGGTCTCCTCGTCAACATCGTAACTGGTGCGCCGGAGCCCCCGGCCGATGACCTGTTCGCAGAGGAGCTGGCTGGAGAAGGCCCGGAGGCCCATGATGTGCGTAACCGTCCTGGCGTCCCAGCCCTCGGAGAGCATGCCGACGGAGATGACGTTCTGGACCTTCGCGCCCGGTTCGCCGGGTTTCCCGACGGTGTCGACCTGCTGCCGGAGGTGGAGAGCCCTTTCTTTTTTGGTGAGCGGCCGGTTCACCCCTTCATCCTCGCCTGTTGTGATGGTCAGTGGTTCGTCGAGGGTCTCGGCCTCTTTGAGTACCTTTGAGTCGATGTGGAGGATTCTGTCACTGTCGCAGAGGTCATCGATCCGGATCTTTTTGTGGGTGAAGGCATAGGCGACTCTCGCCGCAGTCTCGGTGGTGTTCGCGACGGTTATCATGACCGGCGGGGTCCGGTAGCCGGCCGCAATCCACTCCTTCTTCTTCTCCTGCCAGTCGAGGCCGAGGAAGTAGTAGGCGGTGTTGAGGAGGTCCGGGAGGGGTTCGGATTCTTCGGCGCCCTTGCGGTTGAGGTCGTCGTAGACATCGGGATCGGTGTAGAGGTGGTAGAACCGGGACCTATAGTCGTCGGGCCTCGGGTTCGTGTCGTCACGGATGACGACGCGGGGAGTCTTGACGAGGCCAGACTCGATGGCATCGTTTAAGGAGAAGTCGCTGACGATCCAGGTGAAGAGGGCTTCTTCGTCGCTCCTCTTCCCGCTCGGGGCGAAGGGCGTGGCGGTGAAGTCGAAGCAGGAGAGGATGTTCCTTGCCTTGTGGATGCGGTCGAGACCCTGGATCCAGATGGTGGCCTGATCGATCTCGTCTTTGGCGACCCCTTTGACCTTCGACTCGGCCGGAACCCGCCAGGCATGGTGAGCCTCATCGTTGATGACAATGAGGTTGTTGTGCCGGGCCAGATCACCGAGGACCTCACGGACATAGGCCTCGTCGCTCTTTGGACCGCGTTTGTCGACGCTCTTCCTTTTCTGGATCTGCTCTTCGCTCTCCCAGGCGAGCGAGTGCCAGTTCTGGACGAGGACTTTCCCCTGCCTGAGGCTCTCCGCAAGGCCGGGCGGGACGATGGCGAACGTGTCGTAGTAGTTGCCCTCGGAGGAGGGGACGAGGACGGAGAGGCGGCTTTTGACGGTGAGGCCGGGGGCGATGACGAGGACGTTTTTGGAGAACCGGGGGTCGGCGGGGTAGGCGGTCTTGTTGAGGACCTGCCAGGCGATGAGCATGCCCATGACGACAGTCTTGCCGGTCCCGGTGGCCATCTTGCAGCAGTAGCGGAGGAACTCGCCACCGTCGCCCGTGATGTCGATCCCGGTCTTTTCTGCGGCGGGCGCCTCGGTGAGCCAGATGAGGGTCTCGATGGCCTCGAGCTGGCAGAAGAAGAAGGGGATGCTTCCCCGCTCTTCGCGGTCCTGCCAGTAGTCGAGGAGGCGGCGGGTGATGCTGGTGGCTCCGGGATAGCCGGCCTCCTGCCAGGCCCTGATGCGGGGCCGGATCTGGTTGACGAGGGGGATCTCGTAGAAGACACCAGGATCGTCGAAGGCGCTGGAGCCCCGGGTGGCGACGATGTAGCCCGCCTTGCGCCGGCCTTCTGCAAGATCGAATGTGCGGGTGGTTCGGTCGTAATGCCAGTGGCAGGCAGGTTCGGTGTAGGGCGAGGTAATGATGAGGCGGTCGATGGTCTTCTGCGGCATGAGTTATGCCTCCAGGTTGTCCAGATCCCGCTCGATGATGGATTCGATGCCCCGGTCATCGACGATCTTGACGGCGATGCGCCGCTTCTCCCCGGGCTTGAAGGGGAGGGAGACAGTGCCGCGGTAGGCCTCGATCTTCTCTTCGTCGATCTCGGCCTTGAGGCTCTTTTTGAGTTTTGCCCAGCCATCGTCTTTGCCGGCCATGGGGAAGAAGACCTGCCGGGGGAAGAGGCTGCGACCGTCGTAGTCGGTGTCGAGCATCCACATGGCGATCTTGTCGGGGCCGCCGCCGTCGACGGTGCCTTTGCGGGTGTCGTAGTAGTCGAAACCGTTGACGGAGAGGAGGATCGTGCCAGCCTCGGGCCCTTCGGTGATCAGGTTCAGGGTGATGTCGGGCTGGCCGATGAGCCAGAAACTCTCGTTGCGGGAGCATTTCTTCTTGAGGTCGTCGGTCTGGAGGTCGGTGTTCATCTGGGCTTTGAGGAGGGTGACGCCAGGCCAGTTGGTCTCGTCGATGTCTTTTGCGGCTTCGGGGTCGAACTGGAAGGCGGCGAAGACGAGGATCTCGGGTCGGGGGACGAGGCGTTGCGCCTCTTTGAGCGCCATCTCGACCTGTCTCGCGTTGAGGGCGGCGTGCTCGGGGCCGAAGGAGACTGTGACCTGTTTCGGGGCGTCATCTTTAGTTTCGCCGCGGGCGTGGAGCCACCGGGTGCCGCCGAGGGTTTCGAGCCGGGCGAAGGCGATCCGCTGACCACTTCTGCCACGGATACCGGCGGCGAGGAGTTCAGTGCGCCATTCGTCCTGCCGAAGGGATTCGCCGGTGCGAGCAGCGGAGTCGTCGGCCGGGAGGACTGCGGGAGTGTCTCCAGTGAGCGGTTCGACGGTGGGTGCGGGGACGGCCTCGACGGTGAAGGGGCCGGTGACGCGGACTTTTGTTTTGTCGGCCTGCGGCTGGTCGTAGAGGGTCTCCTGGGGAGCGTTCTTCTGGATGCTCGCGTCGATCTCGGTCTGCCGCTTCTGCCGGACAGAAAGGAACTTTTTATGGGCCTTCTCTGCCGCTTCCGGCCAGGCGGGGTCGGGATCGAAGGGGACGTCCCACTCTTCGCAGGAGGTCTTCGCGGCGGCGTTGATGTCAGCGAGGGCGGCCTCGACCTTCAGCCGGTGCTTCTCGTAGATGTCGTCGATCGCGGGGTTGTTCGCGATGGATTTGAGGGTGATGTGCGGGATAGTCTTATAGACAAACCCGCTCCCGACGCCCTCCTCGGGGTGGGCGAGGTCGTAGTAGTCGAAGACGGCGGTCATGAGCCGCTGTTTGGCAAGGGTGATGGCGACGCGGGAGGTGTCGCAGGTGATCCAGCGCCGGCCCCACTTCTCGGCGACATAGGCGGTGGTCCCGGAGCCGCAGGTGGGGTCAAGGACGAGGTCGCCGGGGTCGGTGGTCATGAGGAGGCAGCGTTCGATGACTTTGGTTGAGGTCTGCACAACATATTTTTTTTCGTCAATATATCCGGGTCGATTTGTATCATCCCAGATGTTGGTGAGAGGCTTGACGGAAAAGTCGTCAATAAATCGAACGTAGCGAATACTATTAGTGGAAGCCTCTATTCGCTCTGCTCTAATTAATTGTTTCATGCCCTCAGAGCTTGTCTTCCAATGCGAATTATGGGGTAGATTGTAAATACGCCCCCGAAATTCAAATGGTTCACTACTCTCTTTTGATGTGCCCTGTGAAGTAAGTCCATCTAATGAATATGGTCGAATCTTACGTCCTTCATCTAATAACCGTCGTACTTCATCGACACCAATGTTCTCACGCCTTCCATCCTCAAATTCAGCTCGTGAGTGAGACCAACCGCCACCTTCGCGCAATCCTTTTTCGGCGTATAGTTGATGATATTTTAGGAGATTTCGATCTTTGCCGTACCATATAAGGTAGTCTCCAATTCGGCTTAGCGATGTGGTAGCAAATCCGCCAGTGGTGGCAAAGTAGATGATTGAAACAAAATTCCTTGAGCCAAACACCTCATCCATGATCTCCCGTACATGATGCACGTTCTCATCTGAGATCTGCACGAACACGCTCCCGCCCTCGGTCAGGAGTTCCCGGGCGAGCAGCAACCTGTCCCGGAGATACGCAAGATACGAGTGAATCCCGAGTTCCCATGTGTCCCTGAAGGCCTTGATCATCTCTGGCTCGCTCGTGAGATCCTCATCCCTCCTGTCCTTCACGTCCCGCCTGTTCACGAAGGGCTGAAAGTTCGAGCCGTACTTGATCCCATAGGGCGGGTCGATGTAGATCATCTGCACCTTCCCGGCCATCCCCTCCTTCTCCAGCAGGGAGTTCATGACGAGCAGGGAGTCGCCGGCCACCAGGCGGTTACTCCAGTTGTGCTTGTGCCGGTAGAACTCCACCGCCTCCCGCAGCGGCGGGTTCTCTATCGAGAACTCAAAGAGCGAGGCCTGCCGGCGGTCGCCATTGCTGCCCTTCGCCGCCCTGATGATCGTCCGCGAGTCGATCCGTTCGTGGACGTGGAGGGAGACCGTCGGCACCTCGAACGACGTATGCTCGGCCTTCCCCGCCCACTGGAGTTGCGGGTCGAGGTGAGGGTCATACGAGTAGGTCTTTGTGTCGTACTCGGGTTCGGTCTCCGCACTTACGAGACCTGCCGGCGGGTTATTCAGCCGGCAGGTTCCCTTATGGTCGTATTGCTCGATTGCTTTCTTCTGCGGAGATGATTTTTTTGCCATAGTCCACATTTAGCGTTACCGCATCAGACCCATTAAATGTTGTCAATTTTGAATACGATGTTCCAAAGATGGATTTTACCGAAAAAAGCGGTTTATCTTGTGGGGGTGAAGGGGGCGGAGCGGGAAGACCCCCCCCCTTCAGGGTGGGGATGAAAGCGAAGCCGCCCTTCGTCACCCTCTCGGAGAGATTACCGGAAACTACATCTTATTATAAGGCCCAATAGTATTCGTATGCTCCAGGCCTACAAGTATCGGCTGTACCCTTCTCGTGGGCAAGTTCCTCTCCTCATGCAGCACATCCATGCCTGTCGGTTTGTGTACAACCATTCTCTGGAGCAGAAGATC
>DASQ01000079.1 GCA_002503885.1 Methanoculleus marisnigri
TACTCAAGCTGCCCCTTGCGGTACACCTTCAGCAGTTCAAAGTAACTCTTGTACGCCTCTTCAACGGACTTCAGGGCCTGCTGAGCAGGGTCGTTGTGCAGAAGGCTGAAGTTTTCGTTCGGCTTTGACTGCACGTAGGTGCTGCACTCTTTGTAGGGGAAATCCTTCTTCCGGGTGTAGGGAAGGTAGGATCCGACCAGGATGTCAACCCCCGAGGTAAGATCCGGCCGGAGGCCCAGAAGGATCTGGCGGTTCTCCCGGTGCGTCGCATAGTGCTGCCGGACGGTGTACAGTCCTACGTTGTACATGCTCTTGGCATGGTACGCGAGCGTGTCGAGGATCCAGAACGTCTTCTGGGGAAGGCGCAGATAGTTGCTGACGACTCGCAGTGCCATTATCTCTTATCTTTGGGACTCATCTGTCTATAAGGTAACCCCCGCGGGGCGAAAGTGTACGGGGCTTGATGCGGGCAATTCCTCCCCCGGTTGAAACCGGGGGTCTCCTTGCCCGTCGTATATGATTGGTGCTGGTGTGGGGGGTGGGCGGATGGAGGTTTTGGCACTACTATATAGGGTCACCCGACCGTTTCGCTCGTGCCGGGCGGAGGGGGTGGCTGTTTCCCCGTGTGTTGCGGGGATCACCTCCCCGCCCGCTGCCCGGAGTCCTGCCGGTTCTCTCTGCAGGGTGACGGGTCTGCTGCCGGTTCTTCTCCAGGTTCCGACCGATCGGGGATCCGGGCAATTTTCCGTGCATATTCCCGTGCCGCCGGGTAGGCCGGTGCAAGGATCGCTGAGAGGTTCCTGTCCCTGATCTTGAACGGGGAATCGCCAAGCGTTTTCAGGGCCGCTCCTTCGGTCGAGACATCCCCGGTAATATCGATGCCGAACCCGGCAAGGGTGTCGTCCCCCTGCCAGAAGCGGTCGACGGAGGGGGTGGCCCGGTCCGCCGTCGCCGGATCCGGCTCACTCGTCCGCCGCTCCCTGAGTGCTGCCGTAACCTCATCCCTGCTTCGCCCCCGGAGGGCGAAGATGAGGAAGGGGTCTTCGTCGAACCGCTCTGCGAGGAGGTAATAGACCGCTGCGATGTGTTTGCAGGGGTTCTCCCAGTCGGGGCAGGTGCACTCCGTCTGGATGTCCTTTCCAGAGGCCGGGAAGAGAGATGCTCCCGCCTCTTCGAAGACCTTCTCGATCTCGTGCGGCACAACGCCTGCCAGGAGTTGGGCCGCAAAGATCGCCTGCGCAGCCATCCGGTCAAACACCTGGTTCCACGTGTCGTCGGTGAAGGGGCGGAGGCGGATGGTGACGCTGTAGGGCTTCGCGGCGGATCCCTGCACCGCTGCCCGCACCTCTCCTCCCGTGATCCGTATACCCGTCACCTGCCCCATCCGGGCATACCTCTTTCCGCGCTGCAGCCGCGCGGCGTTCCCCGTCTCTTCGAGCACCTGGATAAACCGTTGCGACCACCATTGCTCGCCGATCGATCCCCGCTTACTCCGCGCCTTGAGGCCGCCGGTCACCGGCCGCGGGACGGACGGGGGAAACCGGGGATAATACCATGAGCCCATTCTTCAGTCCTCCCCCGCGTCGCGGCGCAGGGTCAGCAGATCCCGGAGCTGGTCGGTGGAGAGCGACCCGATCCAGTCCTCCCCCGTTCCGGTGACCCGGTCGGCAAGCGCCTTTTTCTCTTCGAGCAGCATGTCTATCCGTTCCTCAAGGGTTCCTGCGGCAATCATGAGGCGGACCTGGACGTCGCGGGTCTGCCCGATCCTGAAAGCACGGTCGGTCGCCTGGTTCTCGACGGCCGGATTCCACCACCGGTCCAGGTGAAAGACGTGGTTGGCTGCCGTCAGGTTCAGCCCCGTGCCCCCGGCCTTCAGCGAGAGAAGGAAGAGGGACGGCCCTCCCGGCTGCTGGAAACGCTGCACCATCGCGTCGCGTTTCTGTTGAGGGGTTTTGCCGTGCAGGTAGATGACGGCCGTGCCGAACCGTTCGCGGAGGTGCCCTTCAAGAAGCGTTCCGAACTCTGCGAACTGCGTAAAGATGAGCGCGCGTTCGCCTGCGTCCAGCACCTCCTCGAGCATCTCCTCAAGGCGCGCGATTTTTCCGGATTTTCCCCTGGTAATGGTTTTTTCGTGCTGGAAGAGCGCGGGGTGGTCGCAGATCTGCTTTAAGCGGGTGAGCCCCCCGAGAACGATTCCCCTGCGCTGGATGCCCTCCGCACCTTCGGCACGTTCGAGCATCTCCTGCACGACCGCCTCGTAGAGCGTCGCCTGTTCCGTAGTGAGGGGGCAGAACACCTTCATCTCCATCTTCTCCGGGAGGTCGCTGATGATCGAGCGGTCGGTCTTCATGCGGCGGAGCACGAACGGCTGGATCAGGTCCCGGAGATGAGCGGTTTTTGCAGGATCGTGATAACGTTCGATCGGCACGGCAAACCCCGACTGGAACGAATCAAACGTTCCGAGGTAGCCGGGGTTTAAAAATTGCATGATCGACCAGAGTTCGGCGAGGCGGTTCTCCACCGGCGTGCCGGTCAGCGCGATCCGCCGCGATGCTTTGAACGCCCGGACTGCCTGCGCCTGTTTTGTGGAGGGATTTTTGATATTCTGGGCTTCGTCGAGGATGATGCAGTTCCAGGCCACGGATGCGAGGAGCGCCCTGTCGCGTACGGCCAGCGGATAGGTGGTGATCGTAACGTCGGACCCGGCAGCCTGTGCGGCAAACACGTCGCCGCAGGCCCGGTTGCTGCCGTGGTGGACGGTGACCGTGAGATCCGGCGCAAAGCGGGCGAACTCGCGCTGCCAGTTCCCGACGATCGATGTGGGGCAGAGAAGGAGTGTCGGTGTTGCCGGGCATTTTCGCTCGTTTTCAGCGAGGAGATAGGCGATCACCTGCACGGTCTTTCCAAGCCCCATATCATCGGCGAGACAGGCGCCGCACCCGTTGCGCGTGAGAAAGGATAGCCACGAGAGCCCGCGCTGCTGATACGGCCGGAGGGTGCCCGAAAACGCCGCAGGCTGCGGAACCGGCTCAATCAGCCTCCTTTCGGCCGACCGGTCGAGGAACCCGCGGAGCCACCCGTCTGCCGTGACCTCACTCACCGCCGGGCCGTCCGGTTCGGTTCCTGCGATGACCCGGAGGAGTTCGCCGGTCGTCATGGTGCCGGTAGCGTACTTCTTCGTGAATGCATTGAGCGCCTTTTTGATCTCGTCCCTGTCGATCGATTGCCACCGGCCGTGCATTCGCACCAGGGGCATCTTCAGGAACGCGAGTTGTTCGAACTCTTCCGGTGAGAGCATCCGGTCTCCAAGGGCGACCGTCCAGTCGAACGCGACGAGCGTGGCGAGACCAAGCCCCTCTCCCTCCCTGGCAGGCTTCACCTTAAGTTGAAGGGTGGACCGGGAGGCTGTACCTTTCCACCATGCAGGGAGGATGACGCCAAAGCCGTTCTCTATGAGAAGCGAAGCCCATTCTCTGAGAAACGCGTAAGCTTCTTCGGTATCGAGGTGCACCGCCGCCGGCCGCCGGGATGCAAGGCCCGGTCGAAGCGCGGGGTAGATGTGGGAGGCGCGGCCGAGATCGGCGAGGAGCCGGTCCTGCGGGTCTTCAAACCGCTGTGCAAGCGAGGTACTTGCCTCTCCGCGCCTCTTCCATATGTCGGCGGCCGGAATGACGATCCCGGGGTCGTCGGCAGCCTGGAGGTGGAACGAGAGGCGCCACTGCTCGCTCTCCCCTTCCGGCTCTTCAAGGCGGAAGCAGGCGCGAAGTGGGGCGGGAGCGATCGTTGGCGATAGCCAGTCTTCCAGTTCCCTGAGAAACCGGGTGTTCTCCTCTGTCTCACCGGTGAAGTCGTCCCGCCGGCCGGAGAGCATCTCCACCCATTGTTCGTCGAGCGGAATGGTCTTTCTCGGCCGGCCCCGTGATCTCTGCAGGAGCGGCTGTTCCCTGAGAGCGCCGGTGACGATTGCATGGACTGCGTGATTGAGGAACGACGTAACCAGGGCCGCTGGATCGGGCAGGGCTCCATCCTCTCCGGCAGCCCAGAACAGGCAGGCCGGCGGGAGCGCTCCGGCGAGCCGGGCCACACGATCGCGATCTTCTCCGCGGATCAGGGCTTCCCAACCGTGGGTACCGGGCACGAATGACTGCCGTACTACCAGTCCGAGGGCAAACCGTGCCGCCTCCCCCCAGAACCGGTGCGTGGCTCCGTATCCGGTTCCTGCAGGGAGGTCTGCGAGAAAGGCGACGGGTACCGTCCCGGGCAGGCTGATGGTGGGGACGCGATAGAGGGAGCAGTCGACCCGGTCCGGCATGCCGGATCCGGGTTCGCACTCCGGTGAAGGAAGGGGGGTTGACCCGGCGGCCGGGAGCAGGATGGCGGCTGTCCCGGGTTCACCGGCCCCATCGAGCGCCGCGGCGAGCGCCGTGTGATCGGCCGCAAACGGGTGCGGGAGAGTCGGTCGTTTTTTTGGTTTTCTGCCCCGCTGCGCCGCCCCTTTCCGGGGCAGGGCGGGGTCCTCTCCCCAGATGTGAAACACTCCGGCAGGTTTGTCGGTCCAGAAACTGTGGAGGATGATCATGCGATCTGTGATCAGTATGTTTCCCCCGTGTATGCATAAGTGTTGAGGGACCCCACCCCGATCCCCCGGCCCGCCCGCAAAAAGAGGTAGTGGACTATTTCACCTTATTTTGTTGGTCCTGGTGTGTGGAAGGTTTGCCATCTCACGCGAAGCCGCGAAGTGCGAAGGGAGGATTGGGACAGCAGTCAATACTCTTCGCGGCTTCGCGCTCTTCGCGTGAGGCGACGTTGCGTGAAAATTTAGATGCAATGGTCCAGTAGTACCAGAGGCCCCGTCTCACAGGGCCTGGACCAGTGTGTTCCTGGTTACAACGCCTGCGATCCTGCCGTTCTGCTGGATCGGGACGGAGCTGATGCTCTTCTTAAGCATCAGGTCGATGACATCCGAGACGTCGGTATCCGCATCCACCGAGATCAGGGGCGCGCTCATGATGTCGCGCACGAGGAGGTTCCTGATCCGGTACTCCTGGTGGGTCTCTTCCACGAGATCCTTGAACGCGTAGAGCGCTTTTGCGACATCGGTCTCCGTGACGATGCCGAGGACCCGGTCGCCCTCCTCGACGATGAACCGGTTGATGTTGTTGTCCAGCATTCTCCTGCGGAGGTGGACGGCCCGCTCCTCGACCTGGATGGTGTGTGCCGGTTCCATGACCTCCAGGAGGCCGCCCGCCGGCCGGAGCACCTTCAGGAGGTCTCCTGCCGTCACCTGGCCGATGAGGCGGTGCTCGGCATCGAGAACCACGACCAGCTTGTAGTGCTGGAGCAGCGGCACCAGAACATCGATGCTCTGGTCCGGGTATGCGGAGGTGAAGTTCTCCTCGACTGTGTTCGCGACATGGATGGATGTGGCCTTCAGCGCCTGGGTCTTCCTGCTCCCGAGTGTCTCGGCGATCGCTGCCCGGGATGTCGTGCCGATGACCGTGCCGTTGTTGGTCACGATAAGCGGATCGACGCCTTCATCGAGCATCTTCTCGAGCGCTTCGCTGACAAAGGCGGATTTCGCGATAGTGATTGGTTTTGCCATCACGTCTTTGACGAGTAACTGAAATCTGTCGCTCATTTTGCCACTTCCTTTATGATATCATCTCTCTTGAGCATACCCCGGACCTCATCGCCCTCGAGGACCACGATACTGTTGACCTGGTTTTCGAGCATCAGTCCGATAGCATCCTGGAGGGATGCATCGGAGGGAATGGTGATGACCGGGCGGCTCATGATGTCTTCTGCAACTGCCGATACCTCGACGACGTATCTGAAGCGTTTCTGCCCTGCCGGCTCCTCTTTCCTGAGGTGTGTGACATCTTTTCTGGGCAGATTTGTCCGCTCGTCCTGATACTCATAAAATGCGAGGTTACTTTCCGTAATGATGCCGGCAAGGCTTCCATTGTCGTTAACGACGATAAGTTTATCGTTTTTTCCTTTTATCGTGTCGATAACATGGTCCAGCGAGTGGTACCGGTTGACCGTGGCCGCATCCTCCATGATCTCGCCGACCTGGAGAGAGAGCCCACGTACATGGGCTGAACGGAGAACATCCAGTTTGGTGACGATGCCGGTCACCTTGCCGTTGTCGGCCACGGGCAGTCCGGATATATCTCGATCGAGCATTATGGCTGCGATGTCACGAATGCTGGTCTCCGGCTTTACGGTGATCGGGTCCGGTGCCATCAGGATACTGACCGGGATTCGATCGATCGGGCGCCGCCGCCACATCGGTTCCGTCTGCCTGAGCCGGTAGGCGATATCCTTCTTGGTCAGGATGCCCCGAAGATCGTCCCCTTCCATGACGGGAAGTCTCGATACGCGGTGCTTGAGCATAAGGTTTCGCGCATAGGCGACATTATCGGCCGGTGCAACGACGTACACCGGCGTGGACATCACATCAATGGCACGCATTCTCTTCTCACCTCTCTGCAAATGCCTTCACAAGGTCGTATTCTGTCACGAGTCCGACAAGGTGCGAATCCTCTATGACCGGCAGCGCCCCGACACGCCGCTGGATCATCTCGATGGCGATGTCGTGGATATTCCGGTCCGGCGTGGTGGTGTGAAGTTCCCCCGAGAGGAGCGACCGTACCGGCGCGCCCATAACCTCGGCGGAGTCTCCCGTCGTCAGCTGCTCGAAGGCTTTCCCTTTTCCAAGATAACTCATGATGTCGGTGGCGGTGACGATGCCGCAGAGAAGATCGTCGACAACGACCGGAAGCCGCCGGAACCTGCACTTTACCATCTCCTCACAGACTTTGCCGATCGGCGTATCGGGACTGGTGACACGTACCGATGACTTCATGACATCTTCCGCCCTGCGGCCCGAGTGCGCGGTGGTGAGCACCTTCATCACGTCACGCTCGGTCACGATACCCTTGAGTTCTCCTTCAGCGTCGGTGATGGGGATCCCGCCGATGTTTTTGTTGATGATGATATCGACCGCATCGGCGATGCTCCCCGCAACAGGCATGGTGACCAGGTGCGGGGTCATGATCTCGCGGAGTCCCTCGTTGATGGCCGCAAGAAAGTTCCCTCCGTGTTTCACCTGTACGAGGTTGAATTTGTCGCCGCCACCCATGAAGTCGATGATGTCGCTGACGGTCACGATCCCCCGGAGGCGGTGCGTCCCCGCATCGACGAGCGGCAGCCTGCGGAACCCTTCGCGGGTCATAATCTCGACTGCCTGGATGATCGTGGTGGTCTGCTGTGCCGTGACGACGTCCCGGGTAGCGATCGCCATAATCTCGCCTTCATACTCGGCGATCCTTGTCTTGAAGTCGACCGGTCCGCGATCGCGTCTGCCCGGCATCTTCAGGAGCCTGTCAGCCGGTTTCTTATCCGGGTTATTGGGGTTCGGTTGCATCGTCTCACTCCTCTGGGATTATAGTGTCAGGAGATATTCTCACGGCATTCGGCCACTGAGGGCGTCATGACGGTCGATAACGCCGACGAGCCTCTTTCTCTCGTCGACGACAGGGAGGATGCTGATGTCGTGGTCGATCATCAGCCGGCTTGCCGTTGCTATCGAGTCATCGGGCGTCACCGTTATTACGGGTGTCGTCATGACCCGGTCCACGGTGGTGTCGGCCTGGTTCTTCACCGATGTGCGGACATTTCCGGCACGCAGGAGATCCCGGCGGGAGATGACGCCGATGGTCTCTTTCTTCTGCACCACGGGAAACGCGGAAAAGCCGCTCGCAACGATCAGGCTATAGATGCGGAGTATGGGGTCGTCCGGTGCGCAGGTGATGGGTTCCCGCGTCATGACCGTCTCGACCCTGCCGGGGATGTCACGACGGGAGATCAGGACGGGGAAGAGTTCGGAGAAGAGCACCCCTCCCTTGAAGGTGCCGTCTTCATTGACGACTGCAGCGCTGTTTGTACGGGCATTCAGTATAGCGAGGCCGACCTCTGCGAGGGGCGTATTCGGGGCGACCTGGGCGGCCTCCCGGATAAAACCTTTGACCGTGACGTTTGATTTGGTGTCCATAACCCGCAGGACGTCGGATATGTCGAGATAGCCCATCAGACGATTTTTTTCGTCCACGATGTAGAGTTCACGAAAGACGTCGTCCCGCAGGACGCTCCGCGCTTTCGTGACGTATTCGTCGTAGCGCAGGGTGGGAATCTCCACCATCAGGTTTGAGGCCACCTTCATAGCAACTGCTCCTCCTCCCGACAGACGGGGCAGAGCATAAGGTTGTCGACCCGCGAGAGATCATCGGACATATTCCCGCACCGGTCGCAGACCCCCATAGCGTACTCTTCTTCGCGGTTGATCTCGATGAGGTCCGCCAGCAGCTCGTTCACTTCAGCCGCGACGGTGAGGATATCCCTGACCGTCACAATCCCGATGACCTGCTGCTCCTCAACGATAGGAAGCCTGCGGACACGGTGCTTCACCATCATCGCTGCGGCCTCCTCTACCAGGTTGTCGGCACCGATCGTAATCAGCGGGGTGCTCATGATCTCGCTGACATAGATGCTGCTCGGCTTTGAGTCTTTTGCCACAACTTTGCAGTTGATATCCTCCTCCGTGACGATTCCAGTGGGCAGGTTATTCTGCAGCACAATACAACTGCCGACCCCATCGCGGCACATGGTCTGTGCCGCCCGGGCGACTGTCTCCCCCCCGTCAATGGTCGTTGGATGGCTCTGCATGACCTCCCTGAGTGGTATGCGTGTCTCGAAGCGGATGGTATCGCTATTATTCATCATGGGATTCTCCTAATCGAGCCGATATACGGCCAGATTCTCCAGGTGCAAGTGTATCTAGGTCTCAACAGTATAAAAGAATTCTCACGCTCCGGGATTGCGGTTTGTCTCCAAAATAAGGAAAACGCGCCGGACGGAACATATAATTATATTTATTCGTGTGTGCCATAACACACTTACGTATAGGCAAATCGGCCTACCAGAGGGAGCTTAATGACGTTCTTAGTTCGTACGAAAAAAAGGATCTCGGGGTTCTTGAAGGCGCTCTTTAAGAAGCGGACCTGCCGCATCGGGATTTATGGGCCTCCCAATGCCGGCAAGACGACGCTTGCGAACCGGATTGTGCGGGATTGGGTTGGTGATGCGGTCGGGCCGGTCAGTGAAGTGCCGCACGAGACCCGCCGTGTGCGACGCAAGGAAGATATCACCATCACGGGGCAGAACGGCAGTTCGATCACCATCGATATCGTCGATACGCCGGGCGTGACAACCAAGATCGACTATAACGAGTTCGTCGAGTACGGCATCGAGAAGGAGGAGGCGATCAAGCGGGCACGGGAGGCGACCGAGGGCGTGGCTGAGGCGATGCACTGGCTCCGTGAGGATATCGATGGCGTCATTTACATGCTCGACTCCACACTGGATCCGTTCCAGCAGGTGAACATCATGCTTATCGGGATCATCGAGAGCCGGAAACTCCCTGTCCTGATCGTCGCGAACAAGAACGATCTCCCTGATGCTTCAGCCGCGCGGATCAAGAGTGCATTTCCCCAGCACCCTGTGATCTCCATCTCGAGCCTTGAAGGAACCAACGTGGATGAGTTGTACGAGAACATGACGTCGTATTTCGGGTGATGGAGATGATACAGGGTGTACAGATTGACCTCATTTCGGCCGAACGTCTTGATCGGCTCACGGTAATGGAGAAAGTCCGCCTGATCCTCGACGATGTCATGGAAGGGAACATCGTTGTTCTTGAGAAGGGTCTCGCGCCTGAGGAACAGAGCAAACTCATCGAGATCACGATGCGGGAGATCGCGCCGGACGGGTTTTCCGGGATCGAGATGGAGACCTATCCCGTCAGAGATGCCCCGACCGGTCTTTTCGGGAAGCTTTTCGGGGGGAAGCGCGCCGAGACCCGGCTGACGGTGATCGGGCCTGCAAACCAGCTCAAGACGCTCAAGAAGGAGAAGGATCTCATCAGTGCATGGGTCTCCTCCTCGCGATGAACAGGTAATTCTGGAGATAACGGGTAGCACGGTGGATATATGCCTCACAAGTGTACACAATGCGGCAGGGAGTTCGATGACGGCTCGACGAAGATATTGAAGGGATGTCCGAGCTGCGGCGGGAAGAAGTTTCTCTACATCCGTGAGGCCGAACGGCACGATGACGTGCTGAAGGAGAAGACCGTCGATGAGATCGCCCGGGATACAGGCGAGGACGTGCTTGAGGTCCGGCGGGATCGGCGAAAAGAGGAGATCGAAGTCTTTGAACGGATTGAGAGCATCCGCATTCTTGGTCCCGGTTCGTACGAGTTGAATATCGACAAACTGGCCCGGTCGGACGAGGTCGTCGTCGGACTGGAAAAAGAAGGAAAATACGTCGTGGACATCCTCTCGATGGCCAGGAAGAAGAAGTGATGCAGCATCTCCTCTAAAGTGATGCGGCATCTCCTGTAGTTAGTTGGGGGACGAGCGTTTTTCCTGGAGCGTTGTATCCCCAAGCGAAGATATAAATATCCTGAGGACTCTTTTTCAACTGCATAACGCAATCCGACACTCAATGACGCATGTCGGAGCGACGGTTTCCTGCATGAGAACATGATACTCTCATGAACACTTTGTGTAAATCTGATTCGATTCACGATCTCTGCTCTCATGCGGCTTGTCCCCGACTGTTGCGGTTCGTATCCCGCACTGGAGAGTGTCGGTCTGGAGGTACTCCCATGAACAAGACATATGATATCCAGAATCCGATCGACGATACCGTGAGCTCCATAAATGATACCGCAAACCCGATCTATCTGTCATCGCTCGATACCGTCCCCGGTATCAGCGCAGAGGAGTGTGCCCGCCTCTCGGAGGTGACGGAGATCTTCGCGTTCCGTGCGAACGACTACTACCTCTCGCTGATTGACTGGAACGATCCGGCCGACCCCATCCGGCGGCTGATCATCCCGACACTTGAAGAACTCGAGCCCTGGGGACACCTTGATCCCTCGTCGGAACACCGGTACACCCGGGCGCCGGGGTTGCAGCACAAGTACCGGGAGACCGCTCTCCTGCTGGTCAGCGACCTCTGCGGCGGCCTCTGCCGCTACTGTTTCCGCAAGCGTCTCTTCATCGAGGATGCGCGCGAGGTGAACAAGGACATCTCCGGGGGGCTTGCCTACATCCGGGATCATCCGGAGATCAGCAACGTCCTGCTCACCGGAGGCGATCCCCTGATCCTCGGGACCGACAGGCTGGTTGACATCATCCGGCAGCTCCGGGAGATCGATCACGTCGAGATCATCCGGATCGGCACGAAGATGCCGGCATACAATCCCTTCCGGATCATCAACGATCCCGCGCTGCTGGATATGATCCGCGACTACAGCCTGGATGAGAAGCGCATTTACATCATGGCGCAGTTCACCCACCCGAGGGAACTGACCGATGCAGCCTGTCGGGCGGTTGCTCTCCTGAAAGATGCCGGAGCGGTGATCATGAACCAGACGCCCCTTATCCGCGGCATCAACGACGACCCGGAGGTGCTTGCCGGGCTCTTTGAGAAACTCTCGTTCATCGGTGTCAATCCCTACTACGTATTCCAGTGCCGTCCTACGATCGGCAACCGGACGTTTGCAGTGCCGGTGGAGGAGTCGTACCGGATCTTCGAGCAGGCACGGTCGAGGTGTTCGGGACTTGCGAAACAGGCCAGGTTCGTGCTCTCCCATGCGACGGGGAAGATTGAGGTTCTCGGGAAGACCGACAACCACACGTACTTCAAGTACAACCAGGCGGCCAATCCGGAGGATATCGGGCGGTTTATGGTCTATAAGAGCAACCCGGAGGCTTACTGGTTCGACGACTATACGGACCTGGTGGACGAGGGGAGGGTGAGGGGGCCGGACGGTCTGGTGTAAGTGGCCCGGGATATGCTGGCATCGCCGGGTGCGGGATGCACGTTAGGGTGAAGGAGCGTTTGGGACTCTGCTAGATGCCTGAAGTAGTCTGTCCCGGAGGAGAGGTCCGATCCTATGTTCCGGCACCCACTCAGGTGCCCTCTCCTACGGTGCGGTCGGCAACCGAAGGGATCGGAAGCCCGCGCCGGAGCCGTACGATCAGCCATTCGTCGATGACGCCGGCAAGGTTTCTCCTGCACTCTTCGAGCGTTCTTCCCGTTGCCCAGACGCCGGGGAGTTGCGGAATCTCCCCGTAGTACGGGTCGTGGCTGAGAAGCTGATCGCGTGAGTCGGGCCGGGACGGCGACTGCCACCCCGTTTTACCGGAGCGTGCCGTCCAGCCCCCTTACGGAGAAGGCGGTCATGTCCGGACTTCGCCACCGGCGGTGCAGGGGGTAAAACCGGCTTCGAAAGGAGGGACCCCTCGTCTACGACATCGAGAAGAGCGAAGCCGCGTGCACCGCGACGGCCCCCGTCACTGCTCGGAATCCTCATCCCGCTTCTTCATCCGTTGCAGCCTCCGGCATCGTCGCTACGGAACCAACAGGTACCACCGCACTTGCGGCCGCAACGTATGGCGCAATCAGGTATCCTCAATGATCCGTCGGTCCTCCACGTGATCGAGCACCTCAAGGAACCGCCTTTTTCTCGCGTGCTTACGCCGGAGTTCCCCGCGATACTCCTCCCACTCCGGGGTCTCCATATGCGACCGCAGCGTTCTCAGGTACTGCAGGGACTCTTCGTACGACTTCAGGCGGGTTTCGGCGATGAGCCTCTCCGCCTTCTTCTTCCAGATGGCGATCGCCCGCTCCGGATACGCATCGATGACCGCATCCGCGACCCGGTCCTCCAGATTATGCCTCAGGTAGCGGTCAATCTTGTCCTCTTCCCACCGGTCGTACCAGCGAAGGACTTCGCCCGGTTTCTTCTCTGCAATCGCGATCTCGATAAGCGTGTCGGCGACCGGAGCAGTGATCTCCCATCGCGACGCCCGAACCCCTATGCCCGTATCGGGGAGCACCCCGGGGATTGCGCCGTCTCCTGCCGGAGGCCTTTCCCCGGCGATCAGGTAGTGCATCACAGCATCCCTGACCCCGTCCCAGACCCCGGCACGGCGTGACGCCTCCTCCAGGCACCTGAAGGCCGGGTACGTCGGCTCGCGGAAGAACGCTTCAGCACGGATGGCGGCTACGGCAGGCCAGTTGTCCTCTCTCTCCCACATCTCGCGCAGGATGGTCCGGAGTTCGTCGGCAATACCGGGAGTCGTCCCCTCCGTCTCCGAGATGCCCCGATAGATCCACTGCAGCGCCTCATCACGCCGCCCCTCGTGGAGCAGGCGTGCAACAAGCCCTGGATAGGTATCCGTCCTGTCGGCCTCCCCAATCTGAAGGATTGTTGCCTCGTCTTGCCGACCCGCCTTATCAAGCGTCGTCACGGTCATGGCTACGAGGCGATTTCGCCGATATCTTGAGGAAAAACTGTCGGTTTTCTGTACCGGGGCGATCTCTTCCAGCCTTTTCAGAAGCCGGTCTGCAGCGATGCCCCACTCCTCTTCCGGGAAGTCTCCTGCGAGCAGTCTCCCCGCTCCCGCGCAGAGATCATACTCGTCTTCAAGATCGGCCTCGATCGCGTAGAGTATTTTCTCGTGGGCAGGCCGCGACGAGACGGCGAGGGCGGAGAAGACCACATCCATGCACGACGCGATCTGATCGATGGTCTCGCCTTCATCATCGACCATCTCGACCTGCCTGAGCCCCTTTTGCAGGAGGACTTCTCCGGCCAGAACAACCTCGTCGGCATACCCCATCGAGAGCAGGGTCTCCATCCTCTCCTGCATGTGGGAGTAGTCGGGAATGCCGCCGCCCCGGTAATCGCCCCACGACCTTTCATCGGCGGCGGCATCGATCTCGGAGAGCAGCGCTTCGACGAGCGGGCCGGCACCTGTCGCTGCAATGGAACGCCGGTCGTCGATCGCTTTTCGTACGTGAGGATCGTGCCGGGCCAGGGTTTCGAGGAGATCGATCAGTTCTTCGTTTGTCAGCCGTTCGAGATAGGGGCGCAGAGATGGTTCCGGTGATGGGGCAGTATTCTCCATGGAATCCGAATCGAGCAGCCGCAGTCTTGGGTCGTTTTCGGCCGCGGCCGGGATGGGAAGGCCTTTCTTCACCGATTCGAGGTATTCCAGCACGACGGCGACGGCATGCTTGCACGAATCTCCCACGGGGCAGGTGCACCGGGATTCGATGGATTCACCGTCCGTGGAGACGGTGGTTGCATATCTCCCGGTACCGGCCACCCATGCGATCAGGTCTCCCCGGGGAAGGCATGCAAGATCCCGCACCCGCCCTTCACGCTGGTAGCGTTTACCGCGGGAGAGCGTCTTTGCGCCTGCCCATTCATCCAGATCTCTCCAGGTCAGCGCCCTGAAGCTATCAGAGATTTTGGGTTCTCCTGCCATGCGAACCACCTTCCCGGGAAGGTAAGGGACCGGGTCGTGAAGAATGCTTTGACCGGCGCCCGAGATATAGACCCGCCCGTGAGCGATCGGGGCTGCGCGGGAAGCGCTCGGCGGATCGGATCTGCTGATGCCGGGTAGCGGAGGACGGATGCGCCTCTTCCTCATTCCAGCTCCGGTACCGTGACCTGTCCGGCGAGTTCTCCTTCGTCACGTTCGTCCGCGATGCCGTCCGCAACCACGGCCCGGACGTCTTCGGGGGCACCTTTCATAAGTACGACGGGCAAGGAGGCCCCCGGTTTCAACCGGGGGAGGAATTGCCCGCATCAAGCCCCGTACACGTTCGCCCCGCGGGAGTTATCTTATAGACAGATGAGCCCCAAAGATAAGAGGTAATGGCACTGCGAGTGGTCAGCAACTATCTCCGTCTTCCCCAGAAGACATTCTGGATCCTCGACACGCTCGCGTACCATGCTAAAAGCATGTACAATGTAGGACTGTACACCGTCCGGCAGCACTATGCGACGCACCGGGAGAACCGTCAGATCCTTCTGGGCCTCCGGCCGGATCTCACCTCGGGGGTTGACATCCTGGTCGGATCCTACCTTCCCTACACCCGGAAGAAGGATTTCCCCTACAAAGAGTGCAGCACCTACGTGCAGTCAAAGCCGAACGAAAACTTCAGCCTTCTGCACAACGACCCTGCTCAGCAGGCCCTGAAGTCCGTTGAAGAGGCGTACAAGAGTTACTTTGAACTGCTGAAGGTGTACCGCAAGGGGC
>DASQ01000060.1 GCA_002503885.1 Methanoculleus marisnigri
AGGCTGTACGTCATAGGTCAGGATGATGCAGAAGATGCCGAGCTTGTTCCAGTACGGTTTTGCCTTGCCCTGTTTGAGGAGCAGGCGGGCCCGTGCTTGCGTGGTCGGCATCAACGGCGTCCTGTGCGTGTCCATAACGGGTACTCGCATGAGATTATCTCCTCCCGGTCGAGCCGGGGTTGCAGTTCCCTTCGGAGTTGCGAGATAGGCTTAGTACCTTGAAGGATACGTCGGGTTCGGCGTGCCCGGAAGAGGGCAGAGCCAGGGAAACACTCTGCCGTTCTTGTAGCCCGTAACGCTGCTGCAATTTCTTGCCTCCTGGTCTACTGTTTGGTCCCGCGTAGCCGTTTGCAGGCCCCCGGTTTTAACCGGGGGTAGTTGACGCGAATCTTCTGTGTGATCTCGATGATGCCCGGTGTTCCGATCGGGCCATATCCGGCCCGGACCCGGTGATGAACGGCCTGCTGTAATTCCCTTGAAAGTGTATCGCTTCTGGCCCCGGGAGAGTGGGCGCGCGCCTCTACCCGAGCATGGCACGGACCGCCGTGCGCACGCTCTCTTCCGAGGCGGTCCCGCACCGCCAGCCGAGATTCTCGATCTTTTTAACCGAGAGTTGCATCCTCGGCACATCGCCGACCCAGCCGCGTGCACCGCCGGTGAACCGGTAGCGGACACCGGAGAGCCCCATCTCTTCTGCGACGATGTCGGCGATGGCGACGACGTCAATCCAGTCTTCAGAGCCGATATTGAAGGTGTTCACCGGGTCGTGCGAGTGTTCGATCCCGAACTGCACGGCGCGGACGCACTCCCCAACCTCCAGGTACGATTTTGTCTGCCTGCCGTCGCCGAGGATCTCGAGTTCGTGCGGGTTCTCACGGAGTTTCCGGATGAAGTCGGAGATGACGCCGTGGCCGCTCCGCTCGCCGATGATGTTTGCGAACCGGTAGACCCAGGACGTCATCTCAAACGAGTGGCAGTACGACGATATCAGCGCCTCGCAGGCGAGTTTCGTCGCACCGTAGACGGATATCGGTTCGAGCGGAGTATAGGTCTCCGGCGTCGGGATGACGGCCGCATCCCCATAGACGGTCGAGGTCGAGGTGAAGACGAGTTCCGGCACACCGTGCGCCCGCATCGCCTCAAGAACCCGGTGCGTGACGACGATGTTGTTCCTTATCTGTGAGTCCGGGGTCACGGCGCTCTGCCGGACATCGGGGTCTGCGGCGATGTGGTAGACCCGATCGGCGCCCTTGAAGTGCTCCTGCCAGCCGTCATCGAGCAGGTTCTGCCTGATGAAGGTGACCTGCCCGCTCGCCGTATGCTGAGCGAGGTTCCTTTCAGTGCCCGCACTGCAGTCATCGATGACCAGCACGTCGTCTCCAGCTGCGACCAGAGCGTCGACGACGTGCGAACCGATGAAGCCGGCACCCCCCGTTACGATACAGAACATCATAGTGTAATCTCCCTCCCATGCTATAGGATTTACTTATCGACGGAGCTGGAAAAGCCCCCCTTAATCGGTCCGCGAGGGGGTTTTTGCTAGTTCCACCGTGAGTCTTCATACGAGCTGCCTCCGTGCTCTTCTGAAGAGATCGGTGATGCGGCAGCACGGGGAAAGGTTAATGCCCGCATATGGTTTATTTCTCGATCCGGTAGTTTACTCCGGGGCATATTTTACCTGATTACCTCCAACATATGAAGAATCAAGAGGAGTTGTCTAATTGAGAGAGGCATGCATCCGTTGCAGGACCGGCCGGTCTTTGATCGCCGCTGCAAAACAGACCGTGCAGGAATCCTTTGCACCCACGCAGGTGTCCCCGCGGCCCGGCGGCGATAGAGCCCCCATACAGACCCGGGCATCCGGGCACGACCACACCGGCGCCGGCATCACCCCGGCAACCGTGTTCATCGATACCTGCTCCGGAGCCGGGCCATGAGCCCGGGCCTCCGCGAACACGCCGGGATCTACCTGCGGGGTCTGATGATGGGAGCCTGCGACATCGTCCCCGGCGTCTCGGGGGGGACGATCGCCCTCATCACCGGGATCTACGAGCGGCTGGTCGGTGCTATCGGCAGCGTCGACCCGGCTTCGGCAAAACACCTCGCGAAGGGCGACCTGGAGTCTTTCCGGGCAGACCTCGAGAGGATCGATCTCCCATTCCTCGTCGTCCTCATTGCCGGGATCGGTACTGCCTTCCTTCTGATGTCGCGGGTGATCCTCTCCCTCCTCGCCAACCACGCGGTAGAGACCTACTCCTTCTTCCTCGGCCTCATCCTCGCCTCTGCAGTCGCCATATTCCTTGAGATCCGCTCCCCGGGCGCGGCCACCCTTGGGTACCTCGCCGTCGGGACCGGCGCCGGGTTCCTCATCGGAGGGCTCGGGCACCTCGACGTCGGCCACTCTCTGCCGGTCCTCTTCCTCACCGGGATGGCGGCGCTCTGTGCCATGATCCTCCCCGGGATCTCGGGGGCCTACATAACCCTCGTCCTCAACCAGTACGAGTTCATGCTTGCGGCGCTCCGGGCCCTCTCCCTCCCCGAGATCTTCGCCTATGTTGCCGGCGGTGTTGCGGGCCTCCTCCTCTTCACGAAGGCCCTCAAGTACCTCTTAAAGACGTATCCGGGAGCGATGCTCGCCCTGCTCACCGGGCTGATGCTCGGCTCGGCGAGGATGCTCTGGGAAAAAGGCGCCGCAGCCGGGGATATGGTTGCCGGCGGCTGGGTCTTCTTCCTTGCCGGCCTCATCGTCGTCGGCGCGGTAGAGTACTCGAAGAGGCGCTATCAGGGCAGCGGGGCCTGATCCCCCCTCCCCTTCGAGACGATCCGAAAACTTACTTCCACCCGAAGGTGCAACGAGATATACATCATGTTTATCGGCATCGACCACGGCACTACCGCGATGCGCTTCTCCACCGGTGAAGCGGAGTTCAAGATCTCCCGCGAAGACGCCAGGCACTTCTCGGCCGGTGATCTTGCCCGCCTCTCCCCTCTCGACGAGATCGAGGGTATCGCCGTCTGCTACTCGATGGGCGACGGCATCTCGGCCATCACCGATATCGGGAAGGTTGAAGGCCGGGGCGTCATCTCCCGGGAGGGTGCCGGCAAGCACATCGGCGGCGGCACCCGGGTCTACGACGAGATCAGAGAGAGCGGTCTTCCCGCCGTCGTCATCCCCGGATTGCACCGTGCATCACCGACCGATCCGCGGTTCAAGGCCTACTCCCACCAGGCGAGCCCCGAGAAGATCGGGATCCTGTATGAGGTCTCCCATGACCTCGGGGGCGACATCGTGGTCTGTGACGCGAGCTCGAACACCGTCACCCTCCTGGTGACCGGCGGCCGGATCACCGGTGCATTTGATGCCTGCATCTTCGCACCCGGCACCCGGCATGGTGCTCTCGATGTGGATGCCATCCGCCGGATCGACCGGGGCGAATCCACGGCGAACGATGCCTTCCTCCACGCGGGCGTGGACCACTCGTTGCCTCCGGAACTCAGGATAGAGACGATGGCCATGTTTGCCGCGATGGAATGCGCCTCCATGCTTCTGATAAATCCCGGCGCAAAGGTCGCCCTCGCCGGCTCCATGGCACCTGCCATTGCACCGGGGGTGGAGGTGCTCCTCTCGCGGGAGGTCGCCGTCTACGACGAGTGGTGTGCGTCCCGGGGACTCGCCAGGATCGCTCGCGATGTCTTCTCGGGAGCGACCGGGATCCTCGGGCTCGCGGTGGAGCGGTAGCCCCCGCCCGGGCGCCCTTCCCATTTCGTACTCTTTTATCTGGTGCCGGGTAGTATAGTGGACTAAAGAGGAGTGACCAGAAGCGTGCAGCCGGAATGCCCCAGTATCGCTGATCTCATGCTCCTGATGGCGTCAAGTCTCCAGGAGACGGCACGCGCCATAAATCCGGAGAATGCAGGTCAGTTTCTCGATGAGATCCTCAACGCGAAACGGATCTACCTTGCCGGCGCCGGACGCTCGGGCCTTGTTGCCAGAGCATTCGCCCAGCGGCTGATGCATCTTGGGTTTGAGAGTTACGTCATCGGTGAGACCATCACGCCCGCGTTCGGGCCGGGAGACGTGCTCGTTGCCTTCTCGGGTTCGGGAGAGACCCAGTCTGTCATGGACGTCTGTGAGACCGCCCGGGAGATCGGGGGGAAGATCTGCCTCATCACATCAACACCCAACTCGCATATCGGGCGCATGGCCGACTGCATTGTTGAGATCGGGAATAACCCGCACAAGGACCCGGATATCCCGCGTGACTATGAGATCCGCCAGCTCACCGGGCAGTACAGGTCGGTCTCCGGATCCTTCGCCCCTCTCGGGACACTCTTTGAGACCGCAGCGCTGGTGTTTTCCGACGCGATCGTCTCCGCCCTGATGGAAGTGAAGCACTGCACGATCGAGGAGATCAAGGGCCGCCTCGCCAACGTTCAGTGAGCGGGGTATCCCGGCAACCCCTGTTCGAACTCTTTGTAGCCACGCCGGGCGATTGTATTTAAGACGTCTGCGGGGCAATGGGTGTTCCGGCACGCTCGCGGCTCCGGGGGGTCTTGCCGTGTGCCGGAGTATTTATATTATTAATCATTAAGATTTAAAGGGGGTTTTTGTTTGAGAGAGTTACGCATTCATGGCAGGGGTGGTCAGGGTTCCGTGACCGCCGCCGAACTCATTGCTTTCGCAGCATTTGAGGGCGGTGTGTTTTCCCAGGCATTCCCGGCTTTCGGGGTGGAACGGCGGGGTGCCCCGGTTCAGGCGTTCGTCCGTTTCAGTGACGAGAAGATCCGGCTGCGCAGCCAGGTGTATGAGCCCGACTACATCATCGTGCAGGACCCGACCCTGATCGGGGATGTAGACGTCTTTAAGGGCATGGAAGCAGGCGGTATCGCCATCGTCAACACCGAGAAGCCCGACTTCGATGCCAGGGTCCCGGAGGGCGTGAAGATCTACACCATCGATGCGACCACCATCGCGCTCGAAGAACTTGGTGTGCCCATCACCAATACAACCCTGATGGGCGCTTTCGCCGCAGCCACCGGCGAGATCCAGCTGGAACCTCTGGAACACGCACTGCGGAACCGGTTCTCCGGAAGCATGGCCGACAAAAACGTCAAGGCAGCAGAGCGCGCATATAATCTGGCTGGAGGTACCGCGTAATGGCACTGCGTGTCGGTTGCGCCGCGCCTCCGGGCAGGGCTCTCGATAATAAGACTGGCGCCTGGCGGGTCTTCAAACCGGTCTTTGAACCCGAAAAGTGCACGAAATGCGGCATGTGCGCCATGGTATGTCCGGAAGGGTGCGTCCACGAGACGGAAGAGGGCACGTTCGAACCCGACCTCGACTACTGCAAGGGCTGTGGCATCTGCGTGGAAATATGCCCGAAGAAAGGTATCCGGATGGAGAAGGAGGAGAAATAATGCTGGAATTTATGGAAGGGTCGCATGCAGTGGCCGAGATCGTGAAACGCTGCCGCCCGCAGGTTATCGCCGCCTATCCCATCACGCCGCAGACGCACATCGTCGAGGATCTTGCTCAGATGGTGGCGAACTGTGAGATCGATGCCGAATACATAACGGTCGAGAGCGAGTTCTCGGCCCTCTCCGCCTGCCTCGGTGCGAGTGCAGCGGGTTCCCGGGTCTATTCGGCAACGACCTCGCAGGGGCTTGCCCTGATGTTTGAAGTCTGCTTCAACGCGGCGGGAATGCGCCAGCCGATCGTGATGACGGTTGCGAACCGCTCGCTCGGTGCGCCGCTCTCGATCTGGAACGACCAGCAGGACTCGATATCCCTGCGCGACTCCGGGTGGCTGCAGTTCTATGCGGAGGACAACCAGGAGGCTGCCGATCTTCACATGATCGCGTACCGGGTCTGCGAAGACCACGACATCCTCCTGCCGGCGTTCGTCTGCTTCGACGGATTCATCCTCACGCACACCTACGAACCGGTCGCACTCCCCTCCCAGGAGGAGGTAGATGCCTATCTGCCCGCCTTTACGCCCTACCAGCGGCTGGACGCTGAGGCGCCGCTGAGCATGGGGATGTACGCGACGCCCGAGTACTACATGGAGTTCCGCTACGAGATCGACCGGGCAATGCACCGTTCCAAACAGGCATTCATCAAAGCGGGTCGTGAGTTCGGCGAGCAGTTCGGCAGGGACTACTCCGCTCTCGTGGAAGGCTATCGCCTTGAGGACGCCGATACCGCGCTCGTTGCCATGGGCTCCATCTGCGGCACCGCAAAGGACGCTATCGACGAGATGCGCGAGCACGGCCGGAAAGTGGGGCTCTTAAAGATCCGGACCTACCGGCCATTCCCTGCCCGGGAGATCGCGGATGCGCTCAAAGGCGTCTCGACGGTAGCGGTGCTCGACAAGAACATCTCGCTCGGCAGCGGCGGGGCTGTCGGCATCGAGGTGAAAGCGGCGCTCAGCGGTTCCAGTCAGGCTGTATACGACTATATCATCGCTCTCGGCGGGCGCGACGTGAGGAAGAGGGATATCGCCGCGGTCGTCGACCTCGCCGAGAAGGGGGAAGGGGATCTATTCTATGGATTACGGACGGAGGTGCTCTGAATGGCTGAAGTAGAGCAGGGATGCGAGCTCTTCTCGGCCGGACACCGGGCATGCGGAGGGTGCGGGCCGGCGCTTGCGGCGCGTCTCCTCCTCAAGGCGACAGGAAAGAATGTCATCATCGCCGCTGCGACCGGGTGCATGGAGGTCTTCTCCACGCCCTATCCGGAGACCGCGTGGGGGGTTCCCTGGATCCACTCGCTCTTCGAGAATGCTGCAGCGGTCGCGTCGGGGATCGAAGCGTCGTTAAAGAGGCAGGGGCGCAGCGAGAAGGTCGTCTGCATCGCAGGCGACGGGGCCACGTTCGATATCGGGATGCTCTGCATCAGCGGCGCCTTCGAGCGGGGCCACGACATCACCTACATCTGCTACGACAACGAGGCCTACATGAACACGGGCATCCAGCGGTCGGGCGCGACACCCTACGGTGCGAGCACCACCACGAGCCCTGCGGGGAAGTGCTCGCCCGGGAACGTGCACCAAAAGAAGGATATGCCTGCGATCCTCGCTGCTCACGGTGCGCCCTACGTCGCGACCGCCTCGATCGCCTACCCCAACGACTTCATCCAGAAGGTCGAGCGGGCCATCAACACCCCCGGACCCTGCTACATCCAGGTGCACACCCCCTGCTGCACGGGGTGGGGCTTTGAGTCCGGTGAGACGCTCGCCATGGCCAAGCTCGCCATCGAGACCGGCCTCTGGGTGAACTACGAGCTGGTCAATGGGCAGGTGGAGAAGGCGAAGAAGGTGAGGCGCAAACCCGTCGAGGAGTACCTCACGAAACAGAAGCGTTTCCGGCACCTCTTCAAGCCCGCCCGCCAGGACGATGTGATCGCGAACATCCAGGCGATCGCCGATGCGAACGCGGAACGGTTCGGCATCGACATCAAGAAGAAAGAATCGTCAGAATAAAGTACAGCCCGAAGAGTATCATGGCGAGTCCGCTCGCCTGCACCACTTTTTTATAATGGGGGCCAAGCACGTTTGCTCCGCGTGAGACCGCAAAGGCGAGGAGCCCGAGCCAGACGATATCCGCACCGATGTGCCCGAGATAGAATTCGGCAAACGACGGGTGGAGCGCGAGAAATCCGACACCGAACGTGAGCCACCATACCCACCAGTAGGGGTTGCCGAGCGTGCAGGCCACCCCGAAGGCGACCGGGGTCCGGGTCTCCTCGTTCACGGCGACGGCATCTCCCGCGTGAAGGAACTGCGCGACACCGAGCGCGATCAGGACGCCCGATCCGAGGAGGGCGATGAGGTCGATATACGGGACGTCGCGCACACCAAAGGCTATGGCTGCAACCATGGCGGCTTCGGGTATGCCGTGCCCCGCTACCAGCCCTGCAACGAACCGCCCGGGTTCCCGTGACCCGAGGCCGAGGACCGAGGCGGTCATGGGGCCGGGCGAGGCGGCCCCGGAGAACCCAATCAGAAACGATGCGACGACGAT
>DASQ01000102.1 GCA_002503885.1 Methanoculleus marisnigri
ATTTGGCCTTCTTTGTCAAATCTACGTGACATACGACCATTTTCTGGAAACTATATAAAGCTGCCGGATTTGCCGCATGGCGGCGCATGAAAAATGACACGTACTTAGAAAATAGTGTGAAGAGTGGGAGCCCTGAGCTTAACCTGACGCCGATGGATGTACTCCAACTCTTCATCAGGAATTGGTTCTACCATTGAGATCGCTTTTGAGAACGCAGCGCGGCTTCCCTAACTAAAAGCTGACCGCGTGTACTTAGGACATTGTGCTCAAGGAATCTCTCGAACCTACGAGCATCCTCACCTTTTAGTTTCAACCCTAACTCTATAGCCTTCGCCATGACACCCACCCCGCACATGTGGCGTGTTTATAAGTATTACATATGTAATCCGATGAGATATACACATCTGAAAACCGTATATATTTTTCCATTCCTCTCCCTTGGAGTATCTCCCCATTATGCTCGGCGCCCCGTGCGTCTGTTAAAAAAAGTCGAGTATATACTCTTAAATTTAGAAAGGGATTAAGAATTCGGGTCATTCAAGCCCCAGCCGAGATTTGAACTCGGGACCTGCTGATTACAAGTCAGCCGCTCTGCCAGCTAAGCCACTGGGGCATACCTTATAATGTGGATCGTCCGCGGTAAAAAAGATGGCGCCTGAATTCTCATGCCTCCCCGGCATCCCCGTGCCTCTCAGGTTCCACCGCCCACACAACCTCACCATCATACAGAATCCGCCGGACCCGGTGATACGGAACACAGGCCACATGGGTCCCGGCGTCCACCTCCAGGTACTGCGCATCGAGCGCGAGGACCCTCTCGCCCCGTAGCGTCGAGCGGTCGCCGGGCGCCCCCCGGTCGACGTACTCGACCTCGACCCTTGAGAAGTCGTAGCCGGGATCGTGATAGAGCCGGAGCAGCAGCCGGTGGCTTGTCCGCATACTCACCCCTGGCTACCTCGCCCCACCGGACCATAATGGTGCCGCCGCCGGTCCCGGTAGGCCTCGCCGCAACGCCCGAACGGCCGGCGAACCGGCGCCGCGGGACGACGGCCCGGAAGGGTCTGCAAGATTCATAACAGAGGAGCACAGAAGTACCAACAGGATGTCGCATCTCACCGTCGATCTCGGGGGCCGGCCCGGCCTCGACTGCCGGGGATTCTGTTCGTACTGCTACTTCAAACACGTCCAGGGGACGACGTCGTTTGGCTGCAAATACTGCCTCCCCTTCCAGAAAGGCTGCGACTACTGCACCCGGGGCGTGCGGGAAGGGTACGCGGGGTTCAAGGACCTCCGGACCGTCGCCGACGAGACGCTGGCAAACCTCCAGATGACGGGCGACGACATCGACCGGATCACCATCAGCGGCGGCGGAGACCCGAGCTGCTACCCGGAGTTCCGCGACCTCGTCGAACTGCTCGGCAGCATGGAGGCGCCGCTCCATATCGGCTACACCAGCGGCAAGGGATTCGACGACCCGGCCATCGCCGATCACCTCATCGAGAACGGCCTCTCCGAGGTCTCCTACACCATCTTCACCGCCGACCCCGACCTCCGGCGGCAGTGGATGCACGACCCGACGCCGGAAGCCTCGCTCGGGGTCCTCGACCGGCTCTGCGGCGCAATCGACGTCTATGCTGCCGCAGTCGTCATGCCGGGCGTCAACGACGGCGAAACCCTGGAGCAGACCTGCGCGTGGCTGGAGGAGCGGGGTGCAAAAGGGCTGATCCTGATGCGGTTTGCGAACCGGACGGACCAGGGTCTCATCCTCGGCAACGCGCCGCTCATCGAGGGGCAGCAGGTCCACACCGTCGACGAGTTCCGCGACATCGTCACCGACTTAAACAAACAGTTCTCGATGAAGATCAGCGGGACCCCGCTAGGCGACCCCTCGATCGGGTCGCCGTTCGCGATCCTCCACGAGCCCGACCTCTTAAAGAAACTTCCCCGGGTCCGGAAACGCGCGACGGTGATCACCGGGAGCGTCGCGGCCCCCTTCATCCAGCGGATCCTCTCGATCCGCGGCTCGACTTCAAGGGTTGTTCGGGTCCGAAAGGAGATCGCCTGTCTCATCACCGCCGACGACCTCGCCGAAGTGAACCTCCAGAGACTCGATGATGTCGTGATCATCCCCGGCCGGGCGTTCGTCCATGACGCCGAGGCCGAAAAGATCCTCTCCGCCGACGGCGTCGACCGCGAGGTGGTGCGCGGCCCCGAGATGCTGACGGCCGATGCAGAGACGAGCATGGGGATGACCCGGACGGAAGTGCTCCAGAAGGAGATGGAAGGGTTCGCGGCCCTGATCAACACGATCAACCGCTACGGCCGGTGACGGGCGGGCATGCCGGGAGCGTGAACCGGACCGCAGCGCCGCGTTCGGGATGCCCCGGCACCCGGTCCTCGACCCATACCCGGCCGCCGTAGCGCTCGACCAGGGTGCGGGTGATATGGAGGCCGAGCCCTTTGCCGCTCTTTCTCCCGCTTTTCCTGAATTTCTCAAAGACCCGGGTCTTCTCGGCGTCAGGTATCCCGGGGCCGGTGTCCTCGACCGAGACCAGGGCGGTCCCGCCTTCCTCCCGGGAGGTGATCAGGACCGAGACGCCGGGGCCGCCGAACTTGACGGCGTTGCCGATGAGGTTTACGAAGACCGCCGACAGGAGGTCGTCGGCAGAGACCCACCGGTCCTCCGGCAGGTAGCGGATATCGACGTCAGGAAAGAAGCAGATGACGCTCCTCGCGATGTGGTCGAGGTTCACCGGCCCGGGCACGAGGGCCTCTTCCGCGATCCGCCGGATCGTCGAGACGTTCCCGATGATCTCGGCGCTCTGCCTGACGGCGGCCGCGAGCTTCCCGGCAAGGTCCTTCTCCGGCCCGGAGAGCGTCTCGGCAAGGAGCGTTGCGTAGCCGATGGCGACGGTGTTTGCGTTGTTGATGTCGTGCGTCATGAGATCCAAGTAGAAGTTCGCCTGCTCGTGGAGCCGCATCCGCTCGACGGCACTCCCGACCTCACGGCCGATGGAGGCGAGCAGGTCCCGCTCGTCGGGGGAGAAGACGTGCACGTTCCGGCTGACCAGATTGACGGCGCCGACGACCCGCTCCCCGGCGATGATGGGGATGCTTGCAAACGCCTGGATTCCTGCGCCGGCGTCCTGTGGGTAGGCGTGCAGGTAGTCCTCCACGAAGTGCGCCATACCCTGCCCGAGGACCGCATCGTACGGGGGGGCGTTCAGGTCGACGATCCGCCGCCGAAACGAGAACCCTTTCGGGAGCCCGATCTCAGCGACCAGTTCGGCCCTGGACCGGCCGGGGTCGATCAGGTATACGCTGCCCCCTTCGAAATCGAGGAGTTCCAGGGTCTTCTCGAGCACGCCTGCCAGCAGTTCGTCCATGCCCGCCGACGACGTGGCGGTCCTGACCACCTGGTTGATGACGTAGAGCTGGGCGTTCCTGCGCCGGGCCTTCTCCTCGGCGATCTTCTGTCCGGTGACATCCATGACACCGACGGCCACGCCCAGGTACCCGGGACTCTCGCCGGTGACCGGGGAGGCGGCGAGGAGGGCGTCGATCGCCGCTCCGTCGGAACGCCGGAGCCGGAGTTCGGCCTCCGCCCGCCGCCACTCGCCCTGCTCGATCAGCGTCTTCGCCCGCGGGACGTCGCCCGGGTCGACGAAGGAGAGGAAAGAGGCGCCCTGTATCCGGCTGACGGCGTAACCGAGGATCTCCGCCATCCGGGCGCTGGCAAAGATCGTGGTGCCTCCCGGGTCGAGCACCAGAACCCCTTCGTGCAGGCTCCTGCCGATCTCGCGTCACAGGTGCTCCACTCTGCCGAGCGCCACCTCGGCACGTTTCAGCGCGAGGACGTGCCGGACGGTGCAGACCAGGAGTTCGGGGGAGATGGTCTCCCGGACCAAGTAGTCGTCCGCACCGTGCCAGAGAGCCCCGACCGCCGCATCGAGGTCTTCGCGCGAGGCCAGGATGACAACCGGGGTATCGGAGGCTTCTTCACTCACCCGGGTCACCGCCCCGGGCTCCCGGCCGGGGTCGATCAGGATCAGGTCGAACGACTCTCGCCGGAGGGCGTCGATGCCTTCGGCAACCAGCCGGTGCGGGACCGTCTCGGCCGGGAGCCCGGCCTTGCGAAGGGCCTCTCCGACCAGGGGGGCGTCGCCCGGGCTCCCGGTGATGACGAGCAGCCTGAGCGGGTCGGGCACTCCTTCACCCCCCCGCCGGCAGGGTCCGGGTGCTGGGTAACCCAGGCTTCATCCCCGTGCGAGGTGCGCCGGGGCGTATCCCGGAGCATCGCTACCCTTTTACCCGGGGTCCGGGGATACGTGTTACTGACCGGTCGTTACCAGCCAGAGAAACCGCTCGACGATCCACTCGTTCCTGACCTCCGGGTGGAAGAGGAGGCCGTAGAGAGGGAGCGAGCGGTGCCGGATCGCCTGGGTGCACCGGTCCGAGGCGGCGAGGGGGAGGAACTCGTCGGGCACCTGCACGGCGAATTCATGCACCCCGTATGCGGGGAAATCCTCCCTCCCGGCAAAGAGGGGGTCGGGCGCGAGCACCCGGACGTCGGTCATGCCGATCTCGCAGCACGGCTCGATGCCGCCGCCGAAGGCCGCCGCGAGGGCCCGCATGCCGGAGGATATGCCGAGCACCGGGCGCCCGAATGCAGGAAGCCACCTGAACCGTTCAGGATGCTCTGCAAACCCGGTGTCCCGGAGCGCCGTCCCGCAGAGGATCACCCCGTCCGCGGCCTCGATCTCCGGTGCGCCGACGGCGGTGTAGTGGCGGGTGGTGAACGGCGCTCCAGCCTCCCGGAGAAGCCGTTCGATCGGCCCGACGAACTCGTCCCGGGAGAGCGAGCCGGCCCGGTAGCAGAGGTCGATTAACAGTATCATTTTGCCACCAGCCCCGCCCGCTCGATACGAAGGACGCCGTTGTAGTTCCGGTAGACCTTTGATGCCTCCTCGATCGCGATCCGCCGGGAGAAGAAGGGGGCGTCGATGACAAACGTCTCAAACTCCCCCCCTTCGCCGACGAGGGTGATCCGGTGCTTCCGGGCGATCTCCCGGAGTTCGTCGAGGGTGCGTCGGTCGATCTCCCTCCCGAGCCAGGATGCGTCGAAGGGGCAGGAGAAGACGCCCGCGATGACGACCCGGAACCCTGCGTCGATGAGTTCCTCCATGTAGGCCTCCTGGTCCACGTTCCAGAGCGGGTTGAAGCACCAGAGGTCCAGTTCGCGGCAGACCCGCTGGACCCGTGCCGCCTGGTAGACCGAGAGGATCGCCCCGGTGACGACTCCTTCGATCCCGAACTGCTCCCTGGCGGCGAGGAGAGCCCGCGCGAGATCCAGGAGTTCTTCCTCCTTCTCTCCCGCCGTCTCCACCTCCACGAGGGGGAGACCCGCCGCCTCGGCCTGCAGTGCAGCGAGGCGGATGTTCGGGGTGTGGAACATGTAACTTTCCGGGTTCCCGGAGATGACCGTGATCAGGCAGACCACCTCTTCCTGCTGCATCGCCTTCCAGCAGGCGAAGGTGGAGTCTTTCCCGCCGGAGAAGAGTACGCCGAGTTTCATGATTGTTCCCGTAGCTCTTCGGCCGGGAGCCAGATAAAACCCTGCGGCGGCGGTGCCAGCACGCGGCCCTGGAGCAGACCGGCGGCAAAATATGGGGCGTAACGTCTCTTTTCGGGCAACCGAGAAACCGCCGGGCGCCGCCGCCGGAGGAGGATCAGGATTATATGCTGTCGAATCTTCATCCGGTATGAGCGCCCGGGGCGCATCGCGGGAGGTATGCGGTATGATGGAGAACAATGAAAATCCGAAAGAACAGATCGAAGTAGTGGTTGATTGCATCCTGGTAAACTACCGGGGGGACCCCGAGTGGCGGGGTCAGATAGTCCATGCGATCCAGGAGTGGGCGGAGGAGCACCCGGACGAGTGGGATGAACTGCAGGCACGCTGCCAGCAGCGTCACGAAGCGCTGGCATAAGCCCTCCGGACCGGGCACATCATCTCTTCTTTCCTCCCGGAGACGGGGGGGACGCCGTCGCGTCCGGGCGAGATCGTCGACGATATCCCGGCCCTGATCTCCGGCAACCGGGCCTCTAAATTCATGGGTTCTCCTCAGGACGCAGTGTGATCCGGCAGATCCACGTCGTTTTGCTATATTTCCGGCGTAAACCGGGTTGAAGCGCCGATCAGCCAGAATAACGGGGACAGATCCAGAACGAGCAGGTATACTTATGAGGCGAGGGGTTCAGACGTCTCTGAAATCGGGAGTGAGGCCGGGAGTACGTGAACGTTATCGTTGTTTACGCAAGCAGATACGGATCCACAAGGGGCATTGCGGAGTTCATCGCCGAGAAGATCCGGGAGCACTGGATGAAGGGGGCAGCGGAACCGCACTCTCCTCGCCGACCGGCCGGTGTGGCTCTTCAGCAGCGGTCCGCTGGCACTCGGACCGGGAGCCGGCCTGGACGATCCGGAACTGGAGCCCGGGGAGATCGGTGAGTTCCGGGAGAGCATCCATCCCCGGGATCACCGGGTCTTCTTCGGTGCACTGGACCCGGGCAGGCTTGGCTTTGCGCACCGGGCGCTCCGGAAGCTGCCGGCCGCCCGTGCGGTCCTTCCCGTGGGGGACTTCCGTGACTGGGACGAGATCGAGGCCTGGGCCGGCAGCATTGCCAGGGCGCTGGGAACTCCTTAATAGGGAAATAAAGACACGAATTCTGGAAAATGAGTGCGAGGGGAGCGATTCGAACGCTCGAACTCCTTCGAGACAAGGCCCTCAACCTTGCGCCTTTGACCTGGCTTGGCAACCCTCGCCCGGATATGAGGAGATAACATGCTCTGTGCATGAACGGAGACGGAAGATGCATCGGTTGCGCGTTCGCGCCCCGTTTACCTCATTTAATCTGTTGTCATACATGAAAAACCTTTGCGCGGGGCTGCGATGAGGAGGGGGAGCGCACCGGCCGGGAGACGGTGCCGGAGATCGCCTGTGCACGCCCTCTCACACCCCTCCGGTGCGGGGCATGCGGTCACATGTACGAATCCGGAAAGACCCGGAACCGCTGGCAGATACGACTCCGGCCATCTCGTACGAAGCCACATCAGCTCGGTACGCCGACGTAAACGGTGCTCTCTCCGGGTTTAATCCTATCTCTTATTAGTGCAGGAGAAACAAACCCCTGAATACCTGACGAAATCCGGAGGGGTCCCTGTTTATGGAACGAGGATATATTCACGTTTACACGGGCAACGGCAAAGGGAAGACGACTGCGGCGCTGGGGATGTCGCTCAGGTGCGTCTGCGCCGGCAAACGGGTGTTTTTCGGTCAATTCATCAAAGACTGGGACTACAGTGAACTGAAAGCAGGGAAATTCCTCCCAAATTTCGAGATCGTCCAGTTCGGACGTGGGTGTTTTATCGACCGCGATCCCGATGAGAAAGACCGCATGGCCGCCCGTGAAGGACTTGCACGGTGCGACGGAGTTCTGCGGTCCGGCGAATACGACCTGGTGGTGCTCGACGAGGTCAACGTGGCGCTCTTCTACGGCCTCTTCGGGGTGGCCGATGTCATCGCGGTGCTGGAGAGGAGGGATCCGCGTGTAGAGGTAGTGCTCACCGGGAGGTATGCTCCGCAGGAGATAATCGATGCCGCGGACCTGGTTACCGAGATGAGAGAGGTCAAACACTATTACCATGAAGGGGTGGAAGCCCGCGCGGGTATCGAACGCTGAAGGGGTGCCGGATCCCTCTGCCTCGTGGGTATCGTCGTCAACTACCCCCGACTGAAGTCGGGGGCATGATGCTGTAGGTGGCACCATGCTCTTTACAGGCTTGCGATTCCACCTCTCCCCCGTCACCGGGGGAGCGGACCGCAATAGGCCGGTTGACGGCGGCCCTGGCAGCGATGTTCTTCGCTGCATTCTGATCGGCGTTCTCGGTATACCCACACGCGAGGCAGCGGAACGCTGCCTGGCTCGAGCGGTTGTCGGGGTGGACGAACCCGCAGACGCTGCACTGCTGGCTCGTATACGCCCCGCCGATCACCTTCACCGCAACCCCAGCCCGTCGGGCCTTGTACTCGATGAAGGATCGGAGCTGATAAAACGCCCATTTGTGATGTCGCTCGCGCTGGAACTTCTTAACCGTGGTCCGCAGGAGGATGCCTTTGAGCTCTTCCAGAGCAATCCCCCGCTTCGTGCCTTGTGTAGCGCAAACGATCCGCTTGCTGATGACGTGGTTGGTGTTGGTCTTAAACCGGCGTTCTCTCCCGGAGATCTGGCGCAGTTTCCTCTTGGCCGACTTTGTCCCCATCTTCTGGAGTATCCCCCGGAGCCTGCCGTACCGTCGCCGCACCTTCTCGGTCGCTGCGCTGGAGAAGATCTCTCCGTCACTCGTGGTGGCGATGTTCACCACCCCGAGATCGACCCCGAGGTACTCGGTCGGAGGTTCGATCTCAACATCCGGAGTTTCCACAGTCGCATAGAGCCAGAACGCGCCGTCCCGGTAGACAGGGTCGGTCTGCTTGACGGTCGCGACCGCTGGGAAGTGATCGGGCTTGCTGTAGCGGAGGTGGATCCTGCCGTCCAGCGTCCAGATGCTCACCCGGTTCTGCCCGATGGAGAGTACCCGGGCATCGTAGCAGACGGCCCCGTGCTCCCGGAACGAGATCTCGGAGAGAGACTTCAGGGGTTTGCCAAGGGCGGCGAGCACCTTGTTCTGCTCCTTGATCGCTTCTGTGGTGCTCCGGTAACTGCCGGCAACCTTGCGGATCGCAAGCTGGGCCATCTGGGCAGAGAGCCCGAAGGTCTCCCGGATGGAGTAATACAGCCGCTTCTGCAGGCCGATGTTGGAGAACTGCCGTTCAGAAAAGGCAACCGGCGAGGCGGCGTTGCAGGCTGCATTGTACCGCTCCATCGTGGCAAACAGCATCCGCCGTTCGTCGGGAGACGCAAAAAACCGCAACTTCGTCACCGATTGCATACACCTCCTCTGTTGGACCTCCCCCCGGCATAAAGAATACCCGTGTGAGGTGAAAGTGTATCGGGACACGGCGAGGGCCGATTCCTTCCCCGACTTAAGTCGAGGGGCTCTTCGACCCATGATCCTGAAGGTGTCGGTACCGAAGAGCACCCCGGAGACCTGTGCAGCAGACCGACGGAGGGTGCACCTCACAGCCGGGCTCTTTTTCCAGTGCCGGCACCCGGCTATGGTCGACCGGACCCCATCGCCGACGATCGGGATTTCGATGTGCTCTGCCCGTCGCAGGCTACCACCGAATCCAGCGACCGATCAATGGAATCCTTTTTCCTTTTCAACGATGTTAACTTCATAGTACCTGGTGCAGACGCATTTCCATCTACACCGAACCGAGCGAAGGTCACACCCATGCATGAGAAACAGGACAAATTCGACAAAACAGGCGCCGGCGGTATGGACGAGATCGCAAAGACCCTCTTCGCCCCGATATACCCGGTGATCGCGCAGGATATCATCGATCGCTTCGGCATCACCGAAGGCATCTGCATCGACATCGGCAGCGGGCCGGCCTCGCTGGCGATCGCCATCGCAGCGCGTTCCAGCCTCTCGGTCATCGCCCTGGACTCCTCAGGCGACATGCACGAGGTTGCATCAAAAAATATTGCCGGAGCAGGCCTATCCAACCGTATACGCCTCCTGCAGGGGGATGTGCACGACATCCCGCTCGCCGACGACACCGCGGACCTGATCGTCAGCAGGGGCTCGATGTTCTTCTGGGACGACATCCACACTGCCTTCCGCGAGATCTACCGGGTCCTTAGACCGGGCGGAAAAACCTGCATCGGCGGGGGGTTCGGCAACAAGGAACTGCGCGACGCTATCTCGGCGGAGATGATCCGCCGGAATCCCGACTGGAAGAAGTTCAACAGGAAAAACATCTCGCCAGAGAATGTGGAGCGGTTCCGGACCATGTTAAACGAGATTGGCGTCCCTTCGTTCGAGATCCTCCATGGGGACAGGGGGTTCTGGATCGTCCTTTCCAAGACGGTGGGCGGAGCACTCCCATGAAATGCCCTGTCTGCGAAATCGGGTGCGACATCGCCGAGGGGCGATCCGGCCGGTGCAGGATGTACATAAACCGGAACGACGAGATCGTCGAGCGGTTTCCCGAATCCTACCTGACCATGCTCCCCATCACCATAGAAACGATGCCGATGATCCATTTCGCCCCGAAGAACAAATTCTTCCAGGTTAGCACCGTCGGGTGCAACTTCACCTGCCCGGGGTGCATCTCGGAGACCCTGACCGTGCACGCCGACGCGGTGGCCGGCGCCCTCACGACCGCATCGCCGGAGGAGGTCGTGCGGCGGGCACAGGCGGAAGACTGCACCGGCATCGTCTTCTGCCTCAACGATCCCACCGCCTCGTACTTCACCTTCCTCGCCCTCGCAAGGGAGGCAAAAGCGGCCGGTCTCCGGGTGGGGTGCTCGACGAACGGGTACTTCACGGAGCATGCACTCGCCACCCTCATTCCCTCCCTCGACTTCGTCAACATCGGCCTGAAGGGGTCGTCCGACAAACGCTACCGCGAGTGCGGTGCAAAGTCCGCGGACCCGGTCTTTCGGAACATCCGGACGCTGCATGAGAAGGGGGTGCATGTGGAGGTCTCGGCGATGTACATCCACGGCGCCGACGAGGAGATCCTCAACGCCGCACGGCGGGTGGCGGAGATATCCCCCGACATCCCGCTGCAGGTGATGCGGTTCGTGCCCTTCGGCGAAGCGGCTCCCGGCCTCGAACCGACGATCCGGGAATCGGAACACGTGACAGACCGCCTGCGCGCGATCCTCCGCTACGTCTACCTCTTCAACTCGCCCGGCACGGGCTATCTCAACACCGTCTGCCCGGTCTGCGGCACTGCGGTCATCGAACGGGAGTTCTACGGCCCCATGGGCTGCCGCACCTCTGCCGCCCTCGAGGGCGGCAGGTGCCCCTGCGGCTGGCAGGCACCCATTCGGGGGGATATCTGTGCAGAGCAGTATACGGAATACGGCATGCTCGGCGGCTACCGGACCACCCGGGCCATCGAGATGGCCCACGCCATACTGGTCACCCTCGGCATCCGGGACGACGAGGAGCTCGGCGCCGTTCTCGGCGATATCGTCAGGGAAGACTTCATCCGGGGTATGCACGACCGCATTCAGCAGATTGATTCCTGGCTCGGCCTGATCGCGGAGCTCGCAGCACGTGCGGGACGCGAAGAGGAAGGCAAAGAACTGATCTCGTTCCTCCGGGAGCGCATCGATCGTATCGCCGCCGGCAGCGCCCTCGCCAGAACCCGCCCCCGTGTCTACTACTCGATGGGCTACCCGCTCTTCGCCCTGAACGCGGATCGGTTCGAGACCAACCTGGTGGAGACGGCAGGAGGAACCTGTGTCAACAAGCGCCTGAAGCGGAAAGGAAAGCCCGGTGTCAACATCACCGTCGAAGAATTGAACGAGCTCAATCCCGAATACATGTTCATCTCGGGGTTCCTCTCCTCACCGGCGTCCGACTATCTCCACTACTGCACCGAGCACGGGGTTGAGAGCGACGCCGTCGGGGCAGGGAGAGTCTACAATGTGCCTGCGGGATGGGATTTCGGCAGCCCGCGGTGGATCCTGGGGTTCATGTTTCTCGCAAACACCCTCCACCCGGAGACCTTCTCTTTTGACCTGGAGCACGAGCAGCGGGAATTTTACAGGAGGTTCTATGGTATTACCGGAGATGGGTTCGTCGCGAACCGCGACTTTTCCCGGCCGGTGATTGGTGCGCCGGAGGATGAATAATCCTCCATTCCACGAACCCTTTCAGTCGTACCGAAGCCGCAGGCCGACGCCGACCTCATGCAGGGGTGCGGCGTGCGCAAGCGCGATTGTTGCCTCAAATCCGGTGCAATGACAGGCGTGGACCGCCGCAGGCTGCAGCCTCTCGAAATAACGGCATGTGGCCCGGATCTGTTCCCCCGGCGCACTGAGGAGATGGAACCCACCGATGACGTCGGCCACGCGTTCCTCCCCGGTAACCTCGCGTGCCTGCTCGATGGTGTTGCAGATTCCCGAGTGGGCGCACCCGGCGATAACCACCAGCCCGCGGTCGGTCAGGCAGGCAATCGCCGTATCGTCGACAACCGGGTCCGGCACCCATCGGCCGCCCCTGAGAGTCTCCCCCACCGTCTGCCTGCCCTCGAAATCGTGCCGCCGTGCGATCTCCCCGAGGAACACGACGCGATCGGTGATCCAGACCGGGTCCGCGCTCAGCCGGACCTCGCCGCGCGAGGCGAGGGTGTCCCTGGCGATGAAACACCCGATATTCCGCCCTTGTTCGTCCCGTTTCGGGACAAAACTATCGGGATGGGCCAGGACCATGGGGGACGTCACCTCCCTGCCCTCGATCGAGGCCTCGATACTGCGCCTGACCAGCGCATCCAGCCCGCCGGTATGGTCGAGGTGCCCGTGGGAGAGCACGATCCAGTTCGCCAGGAGAGGGTCGATGCTCATTTTGTAGGCGTTGTCGAGAAAGAGGTCAGAACACCCGGTGTCAAAGAGGATGCTCACATCCCCGTCCCTGAGGAACAGGGAAAAACCGGGCTCCCCCCGGAAATAACGGTCGGTGAGGGTGGAGTTGTCCACCAGAATGAAAAGTTCCATGCAATTGCACAGGGGGTCGGCGCGAGAGCGGAAAAATGTAGTGTTCGTGGCGGATTGTCTCCCAGGGGATGCGTGTATCTCCTGTTCCCCACCGTTCTCGCTCCTTCCACACTCTTTTCCGCATAGAAGGGCACCCATAGCGCAAGCACCTGAATCATGTCGTGCGTGAACGGTACGAGACGCCCATAGGCTCACCCGGGCACCACGCTCCCCACACCTTCAGCGCCTCCCGCCGGGCAGGTGGCGGTAGGGGGCCCGTGACGCACCTCAGCGGTCAGACATGGGTACATCAACCCGTGCATGTACGGAAAAAGGTGGTTGCGTGCAGGAATGCTCCGCTGTAGTTTACCTGAACTCTTTGATCGCGTCCTGCACGACCTTAACATACATCAGCGAGGGGCCGCCGCCCATCACCGCAGCCACCATCGCGGACTCGATCATCTCCTCGGGAGTTGCACCGAGGTCAAGGCACTTCTTGGCGTGGATAGCAATGCACCAGGTGCTCTGAGACTTCACAGAGAGCGCGAGGGCTATCAACTCCTTCATCTTGTTGTCAAGGGCGCCCGGTTTTACCACGCCCCCCATAAACGCAGTAAAGCCCTCCATCGCCGCAGGCACCTGCTCCCTGAGCGCGCCGAGACTCTCATGCTGTTCAACGGTTAAATCAGTAATATATCCCATCTTTTTCACCTCATTTCCAGTTCTCATACCGAACCCGATGCACCGGTGACGAGCTGCACGGCCTCGGCCACTTCGATCAGCATCTCCACAGGGAAGTCCATAACCATCCTGTCATCCGGAATTCCGGAAGGCGTAGTGGCGCTCTCCCCACCGATCTCCTCGAACCCTCCAGGCAGGTCATCAGCGGGTTCTGCAATCTTCACTATGATTGGTGACCTGCTCGGTCCGAGGTGCGTCTTCAACGTTTCTGCTGCTTTTGCGTAGTTGATATCCTCCGTTATCATCTCTTTCACGTATTCGCATCGTATCAGCACGAAAAGAAGTTCGTTTCCGAAAAGTGGTGTGGCAAGAAAAACTAGACAGTTACTGGCTGTTTTTGCTGTAGTTGCCGGAGCGGTTGTAGTATCGATGGTACTATCTTCTTTACATCGTACTGATACCAGGTAGTAATGCCCCAGTTCATATGAATCTATGTGTTGGGACAACCCTTTGCGATTATAAGGCATAATCTAACGCGAAATACGCGGGAATGGAAGGTTCTGTATGGGTTTTACTGCACCTCCCGGCACCGGGGGACAACCTGCAATAATCCCGGCAGATGCGGACTGTGATGCCCGGGAGATCGGCCAGTACAACCGGAACCGTGAAATGCTTTCCAGAGTCTACCAGGTTGGCACAGATTAGCTGAATGTGACATCCAGCACCATCATAGTCACAAAACCGACGAGCAGGCCCGTCGTGGCGATCTTTTTATTCCCGTGCATCTGCGACTCAGGGATCACCTCTTCCCCGACAACAAAGATCATCGCACCGGCAGCAAAGGCGAGGGCATACGGGAGCAGCGGTTGGACGGCGAACACCACGGCTGCCCCGAAAACAGCGGCAATGGGTTCTACGATCGCAGAGAGCTGACCATACCAGAAACTCCTGAGCCTGGAATACCCTTCCCCAACGAGCGGGGCCGATACGGCAAAACCTTCCGGGAAGTTCTGAAGGGCAATGCCGAGAGTAAGAGCAAGCGCTGCTCCCAGAGAGTCTTGTGAGAGGCCTGAAGCGACGGCACCAAAAGCCACCCCGACCGCAAGCCCTTCCGGGATATTGTGCATCGTGATGGCGATCACGAGAAGCGTTGTCCTGCGCAGGGATGAACCCGGCCCTTCCGTCTCGGAGGGAGGGTACCCCGGGTGGAGGTGCGGGAGCAGGGAATCAAGTCCTCTCAGGAATATGCCGCCGGCGATGAACCCCACAGCCGCCGGTATGCAGGCCCATAGACCGGTCGACCCGGAAAACTCGACAGCGGGCAAAAGGAGCGACCAGAAGCTGGCGGATATCATAATACCGCCTGCAAACCCCAGCATGCCGTCCAGTGTCCGGCGATTTATCTCGCGGGTGAAGAAAATGCCCCCGGCGCCGAGAGCGGTCAGCCCCCAGGTGAACAATCCGGCAAGAAGCGCCTGCAGAACCGGATTTAACCCGGCAAAATAAGCGAGCATCGTGTTACTTCTGGACTACTTCCATGACCCGGTCTGATGCCGGGTCTAAGGATTCGGCACCCGGACGGACGGTATTACTTCATCATAGCCTAAAAAGATGAGGGGAGATCTTCCTTCCTCTATCGAAGGAACTTCGAAACAAAAGGCGACGTCTCTCCTCTCCGCAGGAAATGACCTGAAGGACCTTCTCCGAGAAATTCGGAGAACCATGACTCGTGCTCGATCTCCTCATTGAGGATCGAGAGTGAGAGGTCGTAGGTACGGTGATCCTTGCCGGCAGTCAGGTTGCAGATCTCCGTATACCCTCTTACGGCACATCGCTCCGCGTTCACCAGCACCGTGAGCATCCCGGTGATATCTCTCGGGTCTTCCGGCAACCGTGCGGGCCTGCAGGCAGACATCTCGTGGAAATCCACCATGCTTTCGGGGAGTTTTCCACCCAGTTCATAAATGCGGGGAACAAGCGCCTCGAAATGGTTGCGATCCTCGACGCGTGCCGTCTCCGCGATCTCTTTTATCCCCTCTCCCTCAAGCCCGATCAGGTTGACGCGGAGAATGGTATAGTAGTAATACGTCGTCAGTTCGGCCGATGCATTCTTTACGAGCAGTTCAAGGAGTTTTTCGACGTCGACTCCTGCCTTCTCCACCATTTCACGTGCAACTTTCGCCATGTTTCCACCTCAGTCGGGTTACAACCGGCTCCGGCGACAGATCGTTCTTTTGGTATATAACCCTTGAGACGAGACGGCAAACAGAACGGGCAATGCGCATTCTCTGCGAGCGGCGTAATCTTCATTAATTGTTAGGTCCAATACGGCTCTATGAAGTTCCCGTCACCGACCGCATTCCTTTGCTGTGCGTTAATTTTCATTCTCTTTTCCAGCGGCTGTATGACCTATACCGAAAACCGGGATAACGAAAACAGGACATATTTTATGGAAAAAGTGAATGAAAGCCAGGAATATTTCGATAACTTAGTCGCATCGGACCCGGTCAACGCCACGGCGTGGTGCGTCCGGGGAATGTACTACAACAATCACTACAACCAGTACGCCGAAGCGATGGAGAGCTGCAATAAGGCACTTGAACTGGACCCGGAATACGGGCTGGCCTGGTACCTGAAAGGAGTCATTCTGACGAATATGAATATGACCGACGAGGCGGCGGCGTGTTTTGAGAATGCGACGAGGTACGATCCCGGGCTGGCGAAGGATGTGCAGTTCGTTGTCGGCAATATGTGATGATGCGGATTTATAATGCATTCCCGGGAGCAATGCTCATCTGCCCTGACCGGCGACGGTTGCCGTCTCCCTATCACCCCTCACGATGGAGGCATCACCGTGCCGCGGAGGAGAGGACCGCCCGGGAGCTCGGTCTTGCGAGATGAACCGGGACGGATTTCAGGCTCACGGCGAGCAATAGATTAAAGCAATCCGGCGACGAAAGGAGACGTATAGCAGGGATGTGCAGCATATGAAAACCCGCACCGAAGTCCTCGACAGCCTCCGGTCTCTGAAAGACGAGCTCAGGGAACGGTATCACGTCGAGCGTATCGCCCTCTTCGGATCGTATGCCCGTGAGGAACAGGGGGAGGGCAGCGATATCGACGTACTTGTCGAGTTCGGTCCCGGTGCGGATCTCTTCGATTTTGTCGGGCTGTCGCAGTACCTCGAGGAAAAACTCGGTTCCGGCGTGGATGTCGTGCCGGAGGCAGCACTCCGCCCGGAGATCCGCGGGCAGGTTACCCGGGACCTCCTCGTTGCATGAGAGCGTATGCCCTTTACCTCTCGGATATCGCCGGGGCTCTGGGTTGCCTCCCCGGGGCCATGCCCGACCTTCACGCGACATGATAACGTCGCATGTCACACCCCGAGGAAAAAGATTGTCCCGGGAGAGGAACGTGGCATGCTCAGGGAATTGTCGGGATGACCTCCGGACAAACAGAAACGGTAATCTGCCGATAACACTATCCTCTCCTCTAAGAATGAAGGCGCTGGACTGGCTGGAGGAACATTTTCCCCGGGATTTCTTCGATGAAAGAATTGCACTGAGAGCCCTCCGCCATCTGGGGTATCATGAAACGCGTGCCCTCTTCTCTGACGACTATGTGCTCCAGCGCACGTCTGAAGGGCGCTGGTATGAACTCCTTGTGTATGAGATTATGCTTGATCTCTCCTTAAAGACCGACGTAATACACTACATCGTGAAAAAGGGCGCCGATACACCGACCCCCTCTATCGGGATGCGCCACGGTCAGAACGGATTTTATTACTCGAAAGAAGGGAACCTGACCGTCAGAGGAAACGGGCAGACCATCGCCGAGATGGACCTCCTGTTTGTGGATAACCACGGGAACACGGGCTTTGTCGAGGTGACCACCTCGGCAATGGACTTAAAGACGTTTCACCAGGAGGTCTGCTATAAGAAAAGGTTGCTGGGCTCTCTGCTCGGGCAAAAGACCGTACCTTTTGTTCTGGTCTCGTCGGTGGACGTCTCCCGGGATCCCGGCATCCTCAAAATAGCACAGGAACCTGACTGTCTCATCCTGATCACCAGCCCGATCGAGGAGATACGGGGCCTGATCTACGAGGGGTCATTGCGAAGACGGCCGGAAAAACCGGCCCCTCATCCGAAATTCATCGACCTCACCAGCATCTGCCCCGAGAATCGCTTCGACTACAAGAGGATCCATGATGGCAACAGAGATGCCGTCATCAGGGTTCTGCTCTCCAGCAACGAGGGTGGAATTTCTGCGATCGCATCGGCCATCAATCCTCTTTCAAAGAAGATCATGCTGGGCACACTCAAGGAGTCCGGCATCGAAGCGCTGCTGCACGATAGAAGGATCAGAATAAAAGATGCTGTCCTTTACGCCGAGGATGTGAACCAACAGTTCAGCAGGGTGGTGATCGCATTTGACGTCCCCGCATACACGCCGGTCATATATTTCAAGTCGAAAGGAAAGGAAGAGTACCTGAAAGTCGTTCAGGATACCGCCGGGGATCTGGTGTTTCAGGATAAGCGGACGCCCGCACCCTATATGTCGGGGTTCTATGAGTGGCTCAACGACGATAAACCCACGGTCAATTCCCTGGTTGCAGAGAGATATGCGTCACTCTTTTTGAACGCAAACTGAATGGGGCATTTCTCGCACCGGATGCACAGATTTCCCGCTGGAAGACGGGAGAAGGCCGATCATCACGACGTTCGAGGTGGCCGAGGGTGCCCGGGCATAAATCTGTCTCGGGCGAGACGGTGATCAAGATACTCTCGAAACAGTCATCTGAAATTCTTTGCCCTCCAATAGCGCATCTCACTCCAGTTCGGACTCATGCGGTAGACCAGAGCTAGCGGTCACGAAGGCGCGGAAGCGCTCCTCGCTCGTAGTTATTAATACCATTCCTGCACCAGGAGTGCATCATGACGCTCATATCCGAGGAGGTCGCGTGGGACGTGGACGGGATCTCTGTCCGGGGCACCCTGACCCGGCCTGTGGGCATGGGTCCTCACCCGGGAATCGTCTTCGTCGCCGGGAGCGGACCGACCGACCGTGACTGGTGCTCCCCACTGCTATCCGGGACCAATTGCAGCGGCCGCCTGATGGCCGAGGCCCTTACCCGTGAAGGGTTCATGACGTTGCGCTACGACAAGCGGGCCTCCGGACCGCATGCGCAGGAGAACGCCCGCCGGCTCGTGGGCAGGATCAGCATGCAGAGCCATCTCGACGAACTGATAGGCGCCATCGACACTCTGCGCTCAGACGGCGATGTGGATCCCGCCCGGCTGTTCGTGCTGACCAGCAGCGAAGGAGCCATCCACGCCCTGCACTACCAGCTGCAGGCGACGGACCGGCGATTCGCAGGCCTCGTGCTCACCGGCGCCCCCGGCCGTTCCATCGGGCAGGTGGCCCGCAGCCAGATCCTTGCCCAGACAGCAAACCTGGAAAACGGTGATCTCCTGATGAACGAGTATGATGCCGCCATCGCCGCTTTCATGGCCGACGAGCCGGTGACGCCCGATCCGTCTCTCCCGGAAGGGATGAGGGGTCTGCTCCTCAGTCTGACGGCTCCCGTCAACCTGCCATTCTCGCGGGAGCTCTGGTCGAGCGATCCGGCTGCCCTCATCGCGAAGGTGACGGAACCCGTCCTCGTCGTTATCGGGAAGAAGGATATCCAGGCCGACTGGCAGGCAGACGGCGGCGCACTGGAGAGTGCGGCTGCCCGGGGCGGCAACGTCACGTTTGCATACCCGCCCGATGCGGACCATGTGCTGAAGCATGAGGAGAAACCGCGGGATGCGCTCGTCGCCGCCGACGTCGGAGCACGCTACAACAGCGAAGGGCGCGGACTTGACCCGGAGGCACTCGGCGTGATCGTGGACTGGCTTAGCGGACAGGGCCGGCGGTGAACCGCGCAAGTTGTGCGAGTTTTTCAGAACCGGCATATGCTTCGAAAAACGACTTCATACGCCAGAGATTGGAGGCAGAAAAGCCGCCGATACCGCGAAACTCCTTTTGCAGATCTCCAACCAGTTGTTGGACAATTGACTTTCCCCGGGTGTCGCCACTCCATGATCATCCTGCCGATATCCCGGTACAGGCCGACCAGTTCCTTGTTGACCGCCCTGAGCGCCCGGTACCGGGCGGCACGAATGCGCTCTTTGACCTCGACAAGCAGCGAGCCGTAATCCTCCGGCAGTTTAGAGACCGTCATACCCCGAGTTCCTCGAAGTTCTTCTTGATCGTCGCCGCCAGCCCCACGGCCTCGTCGAGGTGCTTGCCGGTCGCCGGGGGGGCCGCGGAGGATCGCGTTCTTCGGGCTGCCACCCTGAATGGCCGGGCGGGCGAGGAGGGCGAGTTCACGGATCTGGGCGTCGCGATGGTGGAGCTCTAAATTTAAAGAAACCAGCGGCAAAGGGCACCCTGATTTATGACTCGAGGAAATTTGGGGATATCGGGTAAATCAAGCGAATGCTTCTAAAATGGATCAGGTGAGCCCATTTGGCGTATAGTATAAAAGTGGGGGTCCGTGTTCACGCCATCTGCTCGCGGGCGATCCCCCTCCCCGCGAGAATCTCCCGCAGGTGCTCCCGTCCGCTCGGCTCCGGGATCTCCCGTCCCTCCCTAAACTCCCGGAAAATTTAGACGCATTGTTCCACCAATCCCGTTATAAACCCCTTTTTCGGAAATATCTCTGTAATTCTATTAGAATCGAAAGGCCGAGCGGATCACAGTGCCTAAATTTTATAGGCACATTATGCCTCAGCAAGTGGGACATAAAGGGGAGAAATGAAGCGGATAATGGTGAAAGGAGCCACTATCGTGAGAGTAGATGGCCCCATGCACCTAATCGCTGCGGGAGGTTAGGTCCCTCCTCCCAGACAGCATCAATCCAGAGGCCGATAGCCACCTTCACTTCGGAGAGTGCCTCCTCTTCGGTCTCGCCGAACGCGGAGCAGCCAGCAAGTTCCGGGACGACGGCGATGAACCCCCGTCCTCGTCGCTGAAGAAGATCTCGATTGCGTAGTTATGCGGCATCTCAATCGCTCCGACCTTGCGGAACCTCATCGGGCTGTTGAGTGTACAGTTCGACACAATCCAACGCCCATTCAAACGCCTCCTCAAAATTCGGAACAGCCTTCATCTGATGCCGGAGCGATGCGTTCCATGATGCTGAGAACCGGTTACGCCTCCCCGCGAGCACGGAGTTGTCCGGCACGACCTCCTTGCATTCGCATTTCCGGTGGAGAATGCTCCTCACGGCGTCCGGGTTCACGCGGTCGGCCAGGTGCCGGATATCGTAGATATCGCGCGGACGTATCCGCTGGAAGAGAGAGCGGATCTTCTCGGCCATGATCTCCTCCAGGCAGTAACAGGTTACCCCGGCGGTGAGTCTGTCTGAGTACGGGTGGTAGATCCGCCTCTTCTCAACGGGGAGCAGAACGCTTTCGTTATTCATGGTCGTGAGGTCGACGATGATCTTGGTCGGGGTGGATGCGTTCATAGGGATGATCCTGAACAAGGCCGTCGCCCGGAACCCGGTTGTCGTCTCGATGATGTCGATATCCTCCTCGAACCTGATGCCGCTCTCCTCTCGCGCACGGGATACCGCATCCTTCACCGTCTCCCGCAGGGTCTCCTTTTCGTACGGCTCCAGCAGGGTGAAATCGAGATCGTCCGAGAAGCGGTAGTTCTCGATGAAGACTTTCCGGATCCCTGTCCCCCCTTTCAGCGCCATGGGGAGGGCGCTCAGATGAGCGAGGAGCCAGTTCTGTGCATAGTCCCGCTCGATAGTCGATGGGGGAACCCCGAAGGCACGGGCGGCCTCTTTAATCTCCACAATCGGTATCACTCGGAGTTCTCCTGAAGTGTAATCTCGGTGTTGATGACCAGCCGCCACCTCGGATCGTTCTCTCCCTGGTGCGGCATCGTAGGATCGAGGAGGAGATACCTCCTGGACGTCGGGAGAGGTAGATCCAGTGGGATACCCATCTGTTCGCTCAGATACCCGAGCCTCCGGACAACAGCGTTGTTCCCGAGCTGCTGCGCGTATCGACCCAGGGTCTCGCGATCCAGTGATGCGCTCTCCAGCGCCTTTGCGACCTCGACGATCCCTCCCGCGTATTCGGGTCTGTCGAGGCAGTCGATCACCGTCTTCTCCCTGTCGGTGACGGTGACCGATATCTCCTCGATCCATTCCTTCTTGAACCCGAAGAACTTCTCCGGCTTTACCCGCACGATCCGGTAGTCCACGCCGAATACCTCGATCTGGTTCTTCTTCTTCCGCGCCGTCGTCTGGACAAAGACCGTTATCGGGATCTGCTCTGTCAGGCCGTGGTAGTGGAGAGCGCTCCAGTATGCAATCGCGGACGGCCGGACGAGGTGCGATGCAATCACGAACTCGTGGAGCGTATACTTGCCCTTTTCGCTCTCTAGCGGGATTATCAGATATTTCCCCCTCTCGATCCGCTCGACGAAGCCCCGATCTTCCCACCGGGAGAGCATCACTGAAAGCACGCTCTTCGGGATCTCTGTCTGCCGGTGCAGTTGTTCGAGGGTGAATACCTGTCCGTTGCGGGCGATGGACTTCAGGATCTCAATTGTCACTTGCCGCCTCTCACTTTCCTCATCTAGTACACCAACCTTATCATAATTGTTAATTTCGGTGTACTGGATGGTGATCGCCCTCCCTGTTAAAACGCAGAAACGCAATCGTACTGTATCTCTGGATCGGAATAAGCGAGATATCCGGCCTTCCAGTTCATTCGGGGGGCATGTGACGGAGAAAAATCTCGTTATGTCTCACACCAGACCACCTCGCTCTCCACATCCTGCCGGATGAGAGGATCGATCCCTCCGACGGTGAGCAGGTCGACCTTCCGCCCGTAGAGTTCCTCCAGGAAATCGGCGAGCGCTGAAAAGTTCCGGAATGTAAGGTGGTCCGGCGACAGCTCGACCAGCACATCCACATCGCTCTCCGGCCGGTCATCGCCCCGGGCAGTCGACCCGAATATGCCGATCTTCGTAACGCCGAAACGGTTCCGAATCTCCGGGAGCACTGCTTCGAGCTTCGCGACGAACTCGCTCTTCTCCTCACGCTGTGCCCGGACTGCCATATGGATTCTCTTTTCCTCCCGATCGTGCCTGGGGGTGAGGAGATAATGAATGTTATCGTTCCCCGCCAACAGCAGGGTGTCGATCCGCGAGACAGAGGCGGGGCACCCTAAGTTTGGGGAGCCGCAGGTGCAAGTTGCACCCGGGCAGACTAGACTTTCGCTTCGGTGTATGTCAGCGCGAATATAGCATCAGACAACCATCGCCGGAACCCTTCGTTGTCACTGAACTGTTTGAAGAGTTCCGTGTCGTCCTTGAGCAGAGCGGTCATCACACGAAGCAGCGCCTTGTCGTGCTCGATGCGGGCGTTCTGCTTATCGGAGTTCTTGCGGGCGTTCTGGTATGCCCTGTCGGCAGCAACCCTGGCCGGGATCTCTTCGGTGAGTAGACGATGGACCCGGTCAGCGTCGCTCCAGGGGATGTTGCCGAAGTGGTCGTTGAATATCTTGAGGATGCTTGAGAGCCTGTCAAGCTCCGGCTCAGGCTTGCGTCCCCCACCGCTGGTGGGGACCGGATCGATCAGGGCGTCCGCATCAGGGAGCTGGATCGCTATTGCGGCCTTTTTCTCGACCCGGTAACTGTCCATATCTATCATCTCAAGGATACCCTTCGAAAGGTCTTCCTCCCGGGGTGCAGGGAGCCCGGGCACCAGGAGGTTCAAAAGTATTGAGAGTTTCTCCCACTCAGCGTTGGTATAGGGGAGGATAGAGGCGAGGAAGCCGTAGGTACGGATAAAAGCCTTGGCTTTGCTTTTGAAGTCCACCTGACTATCCTCATCGAGGGTTTCTTTGTAGGTGTCAATGCAGGTATTGAGGATCGGGTCGAGCCGGTCTCTATCCGCGTCGTCCAGGTATAACTCAACCAGTGTCTCTACCTGGTCCGGCGTGTAGACCTGATAGTTGTCGAGTTCCCCTTTCAAATCGTGCAGTTTATTCGGATCGGTCTCCTCAGAGAGGATTGTTGTGCGATAATAGTCGGAGAACGCCTCGTGAATGGTGTCGGAGTCGTTCATGAAGTCGAGCACGAAGGTGTCATGCTTCAGCGGGTTCGCCCGGTTCAGGCGGGAGAGCGTCTGCACAGCCTTGATGCCCGAGAGCATCTTGTCCACGTACATGGTGTGGAGCAGCGGCTCGTCATAGCCGGTCTGGAACTTATCGGCACATATCAGGAACCGGTACGGATGTTCCTGTATCTTATCGACGATCTTGTTCGAGGGGAACCCGTTGAGCGAGGCTTCGGTCACTTTTGTGCCGCCATACTCATGCTCGCCTGAGAAGGCGACGATAGCCCGGTATGGACTCCTGCGCTCTATCAGGTACTCCTGGATAGCATGGTAATACTGGATGGCGCGTTCGATGCCGCTCGTCACCACCATCGCCCGTGCCTCTCCGCCGATCCTCCCGAGCCCGATCACCTGCTCATGGAAGTGGTCCACCACGATCTCGGCCTTGAGCCGGATAGCATGGTCGTGGCTCTCGACGTAACGGCGGAGTTTCTTCTTCACCCGCTTGGTGTCGAACTCCGGGTCTCCTTCGACCGTCTTGACCAGCCGGTAGTAACTGTTCACCGGGGTGTAACTCTTCAGAACATCGAAGATGAAACCCTCCTGTATCGCCTGCTTCATAGTGTAACTGTGGAAAGGCCGGTGCATGATCTGCCCGCCTTCCTCAAACGGCTCGCCGAAGAGTTCCAGGGTCTTGTTCTTGGGCGTGGCGGTGAAGGCGAAGTAGCTCGCGTTGGGCAGGAGCTTGCGCGACTCCATGATGCGGTTGATGGCATCCTCGGGAGTTTCATCCTCTTCCGCGGCCCCGGCCCTGGAGAGCGCCATGCTGACGGCTGTCGATGTCTTTCCACCCTGGCTTGAGTGTGCCTCGTCGATGACGATGGCGAAGCGGCGGCCCCGGTGCTCGCCTCCGATCTCATCGAGGATAAAGGGGAACTTCTGGACGGTGGTGATGATGATCTTCTTATTGGCCTCGATGAACCGGCGGAGATCGCCGGAGCGCTCGGCATGGCCCACCGTCGAGGAGACCTGGGCGAACTGCTTGATGGTGTCCCGTATCTGCTGGTCAAGGATGCGCCGGTCAGTGACGACGATGATGGAATCGAAGACTTCCTTCTCATTCCTTTTGAGACCAATGAGCTGGTGGGCGAGCCAGGCGATAGAGTTCGACTTGCCGCTGCCTGCCGAGTGCTGGATCAGGTAGCGTCGACCGGCACCAACCTGCCCGGCGTGGGCGAGGAGTTTACGAACTACGTCGAGCTGGTGGTAGCGCGGAAAGATCTGTTCACGTCGTTTTCTGCCGGTCTTTTCGTCTTTTTTCTCGACGATCTGTGCGTAGTTCTCCAGGATATCGGTCAGGCTCTCACGGGTGAGGACGTGTTTCCAGAGGAAGTCCGTTTCGAGCCCGTACGGGTTCGGGGGGTTGCCGGCACCGTCGTTGTAGCCCAGGTTGAAGGGGAGGAACCACGACGTCTTCCCCGCAAGATGGGTGCAAAAACGCACCCCGTGTTCGTCCACGGCAAAGTGCGCGACGCAGCGACCGAACTCGAAGAGTTTCTCCCGCGGGTCGCGGTCGCGCTTGTACTGCTGGACCGCGTCCTCGACGGTCTGTTTGGTCAGGTTGTTCTTCAACTCGAACGTGGCGACCGGCAGGCCGTTGATGAAGAGGCAGAGGTCGAGGGCATACCGTGTTTCGTCACGGCTGTAGCGGAGCTGGCGCGTGACGCTGAACCGGTTGAGGGCATAGCGTTCGGCAGCCTTGGCGTTGCCCGACGAGGGGGTGCCGTAAAAGAGGTCGATGTGGTGCGGACCGTGCTTGAGCCCGCTGCGCAGCACGTCGATGGTGCCGCGCCTGGCGATCTCGCCCTGGAGCCTGGCGAGGAACTTGCGCCGGGCGGGGTTGTCGCTGTTGAGTTCGAGCACTTCGGCAACCTCGGGCTGTGTCGCACGCAGAAAACTGGAGAACTGCGCGAGGTCGACGCAGTACTCGCGGTCGTAGTCGCCGGGGCGGCCGCAGATGTACCCGGCACCACCATAGGGGGCTGGTGGGTAGGCTACCGTGCCGCCGCTCTGGTCTGCGTCGCAGGGTGCGCCGGTCAATGCGGTGCAGATCAAGCGTTCGAGGCCGCGTTCACTGGTGTCGGAGGTCATGGTTCTGCCTCAGTGCCCCTGTTTCGTGCAGTTTTTCTGCCTGCTTAACAAAGCACTTAAGAAAAGTCCGCATGTTTGCGACGGTCAACTCAGTGCACCATGTCCTTTGCCCATTCCTCAAATTCCAGATCCGAACTGCACGAATTTCATTATTTTCGTCAGGCAGAAACTCGATGTTGCCATGAGCCAGCCCGTTTCGGATTAGTCTGATCAACTCACCTAGATTCTCTTGATCTTGATCATTTGGGGACCCTTTGACAATATGGGGCCAACCCTCGTCCTCGGCCTCAGCGATAGACAATAACTTCAGATTTTGTCGGAATTTCTCCCAGGGGTGCGCCAAAGCCCCGAGAAATGAGTTGACAAGTTGTGTGACCTCATAGGGTCCATCCTCCGTTTTCCCGTCCTCAATATATTTGAGATTCACCATTGTTCGTCGCATCACATCGAAAACGGGCTCCTGTGGAATCATGCCTCACCTTCCTCCGGGAAGGCGTCACCATCGGCGACTTCTTCATCGCTCTCGTCCAAGCCATCTGCCTCGTCGAGCATCCCGGGCTCCCCGGCCTCATCGGAGAGATTTGCCACTGCCTCGCGCACGTTGAGTTCCGCTACAGCCGCATCAGGAGTCATTGCAGTCTCTCGTTCAAAATATGCCTCGTGCGGCGGAAAGCCGCCAGAGATTCCAGCACAGTGGGGTTGAGCTTGCCCAGCACTTCGAAGGAACGCATATTTTTTTGATAGGCGTTTGAGCAGTTGCATGTAGCTTCTTTCAGCCTCTCCTGAATGTCGTGACGATCGCGTTGCTCGATATTGTGAAGCGGCGGCAAAGCGGATTGCTGGAAACAATTGCCGTAGTGCTGCTGGAGGGTATCCTTATCACTTGCAATCCAGGTCTCCATGCAGGTCGTCATGAACAATACCTGCTCGTCGTTACTCCCATCAGGCTGTTCCCAACCGTCACGTGCTTTCAGGTGATCCCAGGTCTTTTCTGGATCTGCCACAGGCTCCTCGCTATCCACCAGCATTGCGACATAATCTGCATTGGAGTTTGTGTATGCCGTTTTAAAATCACAGTATGTCGAATCGCGGCTACCGCAAGCAATGAGCTGCGGCATCTTCCCCTTGAAACCTGCCGATTCCAGCAATTTTCTGAAACCCTCGCGGCAACGAATACGCAATTCTCTGGAGTCGCCCCCGCCTTCCAGATAGATCTTTGCTTTCACCAGCGAGTCCCTCCTATTTCTCCCTTGAGCCAGAGTTCGCCCAGGCGGTACTTATCCAGCCATTGCGCGAGTTTCTCGCGATCCAGACGCTGCATCTCGGTTTTACCATCTATTTTCTCGCACACAATCACAGATTCCGGTGTCCCGGTCAGGGCATCCACCAGCACATCCGAATGAGTCGTCACAATCAACTGACAGCGCTCCGATGCTGCGATCATCAAGTCTGCCAGATGAGGCAGGACATCAGGGTGCAAGCCTAGTTCAGGTTCTTCGATGCAGACCAGTGGTGGTGGGGTAGGATGGCAAAGGATCGCTATCAGACAGAGATACCGTAATGTGCCGTCAGAAAGGCGGGTTGCCGGGATACTGAATGCTCCTTCTTCCAGGTACAGTTGAACCCACCCACCCTCGATCTGAACATTGAAGTCGTCGATTGCGGGGAAGAGGTAATTCAATGCTTCAATTATCTCAGATTTGACACGCGGTCGCAGTGAATTTAACACAAGGGGTAAATTCTCGCATGCTTCCAGCAGATATTCGGTGGGAAGGTCGGCTTTTTGTGGTTGTCGCGGAGGGGTGTAGCGTCCGAATGTCCACTCCCGGTAAAGGCGGAAAGAATCGTAAATCTCTGTTAGATAGGCAAGCGTGGGGTAACGTTCGGGGTCCCGGACTTGGGAGAGAACAGATTTTTCCGGATCGATCTTCTCTCTGGGGAGTTGTCTCTCTTCACTCTCTCCCCGCTCTGAAAATACCCTGTCTTGATACTGCGGTTTCCCCTTCAGTTTGATATACCCGTTTTCGTTTCGATAAAAAAAGAAAGGGTCCCGGTATGAAGGAAAAGGCTCTCGATTCTCAATCCGTTCCGCCGTCACTTCAAATCGCTTGCCATGTTCCACAAATGAAAAGCTATGCCGGATGGGCATGTTAGGGCTAGCCTGGTTATGGATGATCACCTCAATAGAAGCAGTAGGATTCTTTGCACCTTTCCATAGCCAGTCATGGACCCCCCCTGCCTCCTTGACCGGAGCCGAAAGGTCTTTGGGCGCTGCTCGTAACAGACCAATTACTTCAAGCAAGTTAGACTTACCTGAACCGTTGGGGCCGATCAACACATTAAGTGGCCCGAGCGGAAGCGGCTTGGTATCCGGCCCGAACGACAATATATTCCTCAAGTGAATCTCTTTCAATACTGGTTCATTCATGAGCGCCACCTCCATTTATTAAATAATCATTCTTCTATCTCCACGGCACATTCGACTTCGTCAAGTGCGCATGTCTCGTTGTCGAGGGATTCTATGTCCTCTCCAAAGATTGTTTCGGTATTGCTCTCGTCAGACAATGGGATATGACGGACATCCACCTTGCCGGTGACGACGTCGGCGATAAGGCGGGTGCGGTACTCGCGGAGGAGGGAGATTTCGCATTGGTTATTGGTGATGGCGATTTTGGCGGGGTTCATTGCTTGTTCTATATAGCGTAGAATGTCATCTTGTTCTTCGAGACTTGGATACCACATCCAGCATTCCCCGAGGGCATCTCTGTTGATCTTGGGCATCGCAACTCTAAGTGAGCAATCGACAGTGTACTTTGTAAATGGCGCTGACAAGAGGAGTTGTAGGAAGAAAGCTGTTTTTACTTCAGTTTCCCTCACAGTTATTGGATACATATCAGCGCTGCATAGACAATCCATCGGCGCTATCGCAGCTTTGCGAAGGTTAGGGCGTATCTTGCTGTACATGATTTGCCCTTTACAGACCTCGTACTTGCCGCTATCTGCTCCTTGGCTTTCGGCTGTTTGAAGATGGGTGATTTCCCCAGTACCACTCTTGATATGGTTCGGCGCGATGAGGATTTTCATCCGATGGTGTGCCTCACGTGGATCTACTTGACTGCCGGTTACCTTCGCCAAGAATTTGAAACGCTTTAACTTCCACTTTTCCGACACCTCTCCGAGCCACTCCATGCCGGAATCTTTCATTGGAACATCCGGGTCGAGGCCGCGGGTAACGGCCTGATGGATGATAGCCTGCTTCTGCTCCTCCAGCAGTTTGATCAGCTTCTGTTTTGCGTGAATGGAGCGTCGGATGCGCTGGTCCATGTGGTCGAGGAAGCGGACGATGGCGGATTGTTCGGGGAGGGGTGGGAGCGGGAGCCATATTGACTTGATGGCCGCGTGCGACAGTCCATACCGCGTCACCCCGTTTGCCTCGATGTGAAACTGATATGAAACAGCGGTGCTCTGCAGTGCACGGAGTAGATAGTCACCGTAAAGTCGGTCGCGAAATGGGCGCAATAGCGCCAAATGGTACCCGCAAATGAGATCATTCGCTGACTCTTCGACAAGTGCCGGTACACCGATGTCGTTCCATGCTTCCGAGTCCTTGGTGATAAGAACATCGCCGATCTGAAGTCTAAAACGCTCGATCTCATCCACAGACGCAGTTGCGTGCATGAACGTCATTCGATCACGAATGCGATCGTTTTTGTAGACGTCGACGTAATTGCACAGACGGACAGGTTGCTCATCATCTTTAGTATGTTTATCGACGCCACTAACGCGCATTTCAGCAACATTCCGAAGTCTTCGCACTTCCCAATGCTCCGGCACCTTCCCCAGCCACGGTACCCCTGAATCCTTGTACGCGGGGTAGGGCTTGAGGTCGCGGATCATTTCGTATCCCCCAATCCTGTTGGAACGCAATCATCCAGTTTCCTGTGCAGAAGTGAGATCAACGAAAGGTAGTCTGCTGCGTCGTCTTCGCCTTCCCACAGGATCTTCGGTTCGTGAGCCAGGGGATTCCGGACGGCTCCGAAACATCCCTTCAGGAGCATAGCAAAACCTTTGTGCTCTGATTTCTCCGTTTCAGTCCGAAGCGAGTTGATAACAAGGAGCGGTCGATCGATTGAAAATACCCTGTCCACAAGTGCAACTCCATCCGCCTGGATCCCCGACATGTCGCGGATCCGCTGTGCAAGACCCTTGGTCGCCTCGAAGACTGCGTGAAAGTAGTTGTCCTGCAAGAGCTCGGCTCGGCAGTACTTCAGAACTTCGAGGTGTATGCGCCGGCCCCGGAACTTCGCCTGAATCGTTTTGACACGCCTTTCGGCTTCATCAAGTGTTTTTGCAACCTCTCGTTGCCGAAAATTCCCATCAGGACCATATTCGAGACCAGAAAAGGCCAGGATGACGTTGAGTTCTTGGCGGTGCATCTCGAATGCATCGCTCTGCCCCGCGAAGCGGACTGGGATCAGGAGGGATCTGATGAAGTTGAGCACATTATTTGCGCATTGGTATTGTCTCTGGGATTCGAGAAACACCCACTCAAGGCGTCGCCACTTGGTGGACAGACCGGAATTGTCCACGAGCCCGCAATTTTCTAGTGCACGGGAAATATCCGAACCGGTTCCGCACTCACCGAGAACGTGAGCCAACGCCTCGATCTGCTCTTCTGAAAAGCATGGCACGGCGCTCATTGCGAGTATCTCCCGGTGATGCCAAAGAGCAAGCGCTCATTCCTACCAATCATTGCCACAATCTCATCTCCCCAGCACCGGCTCAAACCAGAGGATGGCAGCCTCGCCCTCTTTGCGCGTGATCTCGTCCACAGTGCGGCTGTGGCGGATGCTGTTGCGGAGCTCGGCAAGTTGGTTGAACTTGACGTTTAACGCATCTTTGTTAGAAAAACGCGGCTCAAAGGCCGGCCATAAGGCCCTGCTTACAATGATGTTCTGCAACTCACGAAGGTCGCAGTACTCCAGCTTCCCGGCAAGGGTTCTATACTGCTCAATATCCATTGCCGGGTTCTTTCTGGCGGCACCCAGGATGCGTTCATCCGCCTTCTGCAGTAAGTGGGGCGGTAACTCGGTCGGATCATCCTTGAGCGCCGTTGCGATGATTCTACGCAGGCCAAGTTCCACCTGCTCGATATCTTCATCCAGGTCACGCAGGTGGGGCGGTAGATCAAACCGTTCCTTGATGAGAAGGCTCTCTACGGCCTGTTGCAGGGTACGTTGCCGCTCTGTAACAAACGCCTCAAAGTCGTCGGGTGTGAAGGGATCGCGCAGGAGGATCTCCATCGCGGCAGGAGAGATGAAGTGCGATTCAAGAATAGCACGCACATTCGATTCGCCGTTCTCAGCGATAAGCTCGGGCAGGTAGGCATTTGGAAGCCGATCGCGGATGATATTCCGGTTGGTATCTTCAGTGAGCGGTGTACGGTTCAGGATAGTGTGAACCTGATTTTTCTGCAGGTGTACTTCTCCCCATGATGCCGGAACGATATGATGATCGTCAAGGTCGTCGTGCTGCGGGACATTGCCGGTCATCCAATCGCGAGCGCCCTGCAATACCAGCAGGTTGAAGATGCCATTATACACCGAACTCCCGCGCTTAATCTCTCTCCGCAGGTCAAGAGAGGTAAAACGTATCTTAAACTCCGAGATCAGCGCAGGTTCCGTACCATCCTCCTCAAGCCAGGCTTTAATGTCCATAAAGTCGCGTGCACTGGTCGATTCCACGGAGCCCGAGTAGCGGTTGGTGAAGACGCTGGCCCAGTACCAGTGCCGGATCTTCCGCTGGGCATCGAGTCGACGATTGACCGGGAGCGTCTTCACATGGGCCTGTAACGCAGCGAAGGCGGGGAGGATGGAGACGTAGGGGAGATATTTAGGGGAGATCGCTCCAAACTCTTGTGGGTGGCATAGGACTTTCATCGCGGCCTCGAGCGCATCGACCGCAAGGTTCCAGTGCTTATCAAAGTCTGCGATGTCCCGGATGAGCACCTCCTTGCGCCGGGTTCCGTCGGGATCACGCACCGGCTTCTCCTGACCCGGCAGGAGGAAATAGAGGTATTTGGGCGAACAGTATGCCTGTCGGAGAATCGACATCACCTGGAGGATATAGACGTTCATCTTCTCAGTGTTGACAAATGCCAGGCGCGGCTTTGCTTCGCGCCACATCTGCTTGAGTTGAAGTTTTTTCGGCTTGAGCAGCGCGTTCATGAGGTCGAACACATCCAGCCGGATGCCGCGGCTGTTAATCTGGGTGAAGATATCGCAGACTTTGTCGATAGCGAGATCACGATCGAGCTCGATGTATGATATCTGGTACTGCTGGGTGATTGCCCTGAGATGTTCACCGAAAGCGTGGGCATTCACGGCATTATCGGCCGCGATCTTCGCACTGACTGAATCACCTGCTTCACTCGCCTCATGGGCTCTCTCCTTCCAGAACAGTTCATAGCCCTGTACCCAGTTTGGCAGTTCCCAACCCCCTGCACCCACAATGGAGAGCGGGAAGATATGCTGTAAGTATTGTTCCTGCCGATCCTCCATCAGTCTCGAAAAGCGCTTTGTTTGCCATTCGTAATGGAACGCATCGTCGTATTCCTCGGTTATGAAGCGATCAACACGAATGAAGTAGAAAGCACGGTTTGTCCGTCGCGGTGGAGGAATATCAGGGGCAAGGAAAGCATAGTACATGGCCGTGAGTCGCTGCTGTCCGTCCAGCACGATATACTCTGGTCGGCTCTCCCCTGAATGCCCGTAGATACTCTCACAGGAAAGCGCTTCAAAACTTTCCTGCTTGCTCCTCCACAGCAGCAGGCTGCCGATGTAGTAATCGAGGAATATCGACCGCATCAGCGCCTCGATATCCCAGGGATTCCACTCAAACTCGCGCTGGAAATCGGGTATGACGTAGCGACCCTCCTTGAGGCGCGTGATCAGTGTGTCCAGGCTGACGTGGTCGGGCTTCTGCGCATCCTTCACTGTCCGCCACCCCCAACGATCTCATCCAGCAGCCCCTCGCTCTCCTTCCGCACCGCCAGGATATCGGCCCGTATCTCCTCCAGTGTCCGCATCGGCTGGGGCTTGTAGAAGTAGCGGTTGAAGCTGATCTCGTAGCCAATCTTCACGCTCGACTCATCGAACCAGGCATCGGGCGCGTGGGGCAGCACCTCGCGGCGGAGGAAGGCCTCGATGCCGCCATCTTCCAGGAGCGGTATCTGCTCGGTATCACGCAGGTCGCCGTCCGGTTCGTACTCCACGACACAGCGTTTGCCGTCGATGACGGCCTCGAAGAGCCCGCGGAGCGGGTCCGGTTCAACCTTGCCGGGCTTGTGGATCTTTTTGATCACCGCCGGCGCCGCCTCGTCGCGCTCGCACCGTTCCTTGAGCGCCTTGATCTCTTTCGGAATATAGGCCCGATCTCCGTCGATGCCCTTGAGCCGCAGGGGGCGCTCAACCGTCACCTTCCAGTAGCCGAATGCGGCGTTTTCAAAGATCTTCGACTGTTCGGTCTCCTCAAACGCAAGGAAGACATCACAGATCCGCTGGCAGTCCTCCTCGGAGAACTGGCAGTTCTTCTTGCCCAGGTTCTTCCTGAGCGGCTTGTACCACTGTGTGGCGTCGATGAGTTGCACCTTGCCACGCCGGTGTTCCGGCTTGCGGTTCGAGAGCACCCAGATGTAGGTGGCGATGTCGGTGTTGTAGAACATATTCAGCGGCAGTGCAACGATCACCTCGAGCCAGTCGTTCTCGATGATCCAGCGGCGGATATTGCTCTCCCCCTGGCCCGCATCTCCCGTAAAGAGCGACGAGCCGTTGTGGACTTCGGCGATGCGGCTGCCGAGCCGGGTGGCGTGCTTCATCTTGGAGAGCATGTTCGCGAGGAAGAGCATCTGGCCGTCGCTTGACCGGGTAACGAGTGAGTACTCCGGGTCGCCCGCATGCTCGATGATGAAACGCGGGTCCTTCATCCCATTCTTGCCACCCATACGCTCCAGATCGGTCTTCCAGTTCTTGCCATAGGGAGGATTGGAGAGCATGAAATCGAACTCGTGGGATGGGAAGGCATCGTTCACAAGTGTCGAGTACTCGGGGCCGCCGACCAGGTTATCCGCCTCGTCGCCATCACCTTTGAGCAGGAGGTCGGCCTTGGCGATGGCATAGGTCTCAGCGTTGATTTCCTGACCGTAGAGATGGATTGTAACCTGCTTGCCACGCTCGCGGGCAATCTCCATCAGGGTATCTTCGGCCACCGTGAGCATGCCGCCGGTTCCGCAGGCGCCGTCATAGAGTAGATAGGTTCCCGAATCGATCTCGTCGGCAATTGGCAGGAAGACAAGCCGTGCCATCAGTTTCACGGCATCACGGGGTGTCCAGTGTTCGCCGGCTTCTTCATTGTTTTCTTCGTTAAAACGGCGTATGAGTTCCTCGAAGATCGTGCCCATGGCATGATTGTCGAGGCCGGGAAGCCGTACCGAGCCATCGGCTGTGAGAACCGGATCGGGGCTAAGATTAATGGCCGGGTCGAGGAACTTCTCGATAAGAGTTCCAAGTCTGTCGGCTTTCGAGAGACGGGGGATCCTATTGCGGAACTCAAATTTATCGATAATATCCTGTACGTTGGGGGAGAATCCGTCAAGATATGCTTCGAAATCGGCCTTGAGTTGTTGCTGACTTGAACGAGCACGCAGGTCACGGAGTGTGAACGTTGAAGTATTGTAGAATGCCTGCCCGGCGGCCTGCCTGAGGGCCGGATCCTGATTGGCGATCCCTGCCGCATCGAGTGTGCTCTTCATCTCGAGCACAGCCTGCTTTGTCGGCTCGAGCACGGTATCGAGGCGCCGTATGACAGTCACCGGCAGGATTACATCGCGGTATTCGTGGCGCTGCACTACGTCACGAAGAGCATCGTTTGCGATCCGCAAGATGAAAATAGCGATCCAGTTCAGTTGTGATTGTTCCATGATCGGCTCCAAGAGGTGACAGATTTACTATCGAACCACCGAAATGAGATACTTTTACTCTCCGATAGTCGTTCTCTACCCTTCAGGAAGGGCTTTGAAGAATAGGGGAAACGGACGGACTATTTTCATATAGGACGTCCTCATCTCCATGTATCGGTCCATATAGCATACTTATATCCTCACGTATTATGTGTCTTACTAATTTGTTGCATCTCCATCGAGGAGTTTGATCACGGCAAATACGTCTTCAGGCCATGCAGATTATCCAGGGGGCAGTGTGGCAGGATTGGGGATTCTAAATTTAACATGCTCTCCAGATCAGTTTCTATAATGCCTACTCTTGCAGGAGGTAAAGAGCCGATCTCAACCGGAGAACTCTCGCAAGACCAGACCTGTAGCCCTGGCCGGGCTCAAAAACACTTGCATGACGGCTTCAATTCGCAGAAGGCAAACGCTATCAGAAAAGGCAATCTCAAAGGAAAAGTCACAGTTCAACGAACGGAACACGAAACAAAAACCAATGCTGCGGGTGGGATCCGAACCCACGATTTCCAGATGTCCCAGGCTTGGACGCACCGTTCTCTCGAAAACCCTATGAGTCTGGCGCCCTAACCGACTAGGCCACCGCAGCATACAAAGTGCAGTATAACAATGGTGTATTGGCAAATAAACCTTATGGCTCAACGGAAAAAGGGATGGAGGGTTACTTCATGTTCTTCCGCACATACACGTCAACCGCTGCCGTGATCGCCGCGATATGCTTCCCCTGCCGGAGCGATGCCGCGAGCGTCTGCATACGCGCCTCCTCCTCGTGGATATAGCGGTTCAGGCTCATTGCGATATGCTCCTCCTGCAGGAAGTGCGTGTGCGTGTCGCCGGCGATGAAGTGGGCGTTATGCATGATCGCGTAGTGGAGCGGGAGCGTCGTCTTCACGCCCAGGATGACGTACTCGTAGATGGCCCGGCGCATCCGCTGGATCGCCTCCTCGCGGTTGGAACCCAGAGCGCAGAGTTTGGAGATCATCGAGTCGTAGTGCGGGGGGATCGTGTAACCCATGTGGATACCCGAGTCGACCCGGATTCCCGGTCCTCCCGGGGACCGGTAGCGGACGATCTTGCCCGGATCGGCGGCGAAGTTGTTGAGCGGGTCCTCCGCGTTGATCCGGCACTCGATCGCGTGCCCCCGGATGCTGATATCCTCCTGGCCCATCGAGAGGTCCTCGCCGGCGGCGACGGCGATCTGCTGCTTCACGATATCGATCCCCGTGATGAACTCCGTGATGGTATGCTCCACCTGGAGCCGGGTGTTCACCTCCATGAAGTAGTAGTTGCCGCTCGCGTAGAGAAACTCCACCGTGCCGGTGTTCTTGTAGTTCGCCGCCTTTGCCGCGGTGATAGCCGACGCCGTCATCTGCTCCCGGAGAGCGGGCGTCATGATCGGACAGGGCGCCTCCTCGAGCAGTTTCTGGTGCCGGCGCTGGATGGAGCACTCACGGTCGTAGAGGTGGACGGTGTGCCCTTTCGCGTCGGCAAGGACCTGGATCTCGATGTGCCGCGGCTTCGTGAGGTACTTCTCCACGAGGATCGTCGGGTCCCCGAAGGCAGACTCCGCAATCCGCCTCCCCTTCTCGATCGCCTCCTCGAGTTCTCCCTCGTTCTCGGCGATATGCATCCCGATACCGCCGCCGCCGGCACTCGCCTTCACGATCACCGGATACCCGATCTCGGCGGCGACCTTCTTCGCCGCATCGACGCTGGTGACGCCTTCGGGCGTGCCCGGAAGGACCGGGACACCCGCCTCGCGCATCATCTGCTTCGACCCGATCTTCGAACCCAGCGCCTCGATCGTCTTCCACGAAGGCCCTATGAACGTCAGGCCTTCGTCCTCGACCAGCTTCGCAAACCCGGAGTTCTCGGCGAGGAACCCGTACCCCGGGTGAATCGCCTCGGCCCCGGTCTTCCTCGCCACATCGCAGATCCGCTCCTTGTTGAGGTAACTTTTGGACGGGTGCGCCTCCCCGACACAGAACGCCTCGTCGGCGTACTTGACGTGGAGTGCATTACTGTCCGGCTGGGAGTAGATCGCGACCGTGTCGATACCGAGCTCCCGGCAGGCACGCATGACCCGGATGGCGATCTCACCCCGGTTGGCGATCAGGATCTTATCGAAGTATTTCATCGCCTAAACAGCCCTCACTCAATGACCATCAGCACGTCGCCGTTCTGCACGACGTCCCCGGCATCCACGAAGATCTCCGAGACCGTGCCGTCACGGGGACTGCGGATGGGGTTCTCCATCTTCATTGCCTCGAGGACGATGAGGGTATCTCCCTTCTTGACGGTGCTGCCCCGCGGGAACATCACTTTGAGGACCATGCCCTGCATGTTGCTCTTGACCCCGCCGGCGACCTCCCCGCGGGGTATCCTCTCTTTGGCCGACGGAGCGCTCACCGAAGCCCCGACCGAGTCTCCCTCGACGGTGATGATCCGGACCGAGAAGATCTCGCCGTCCACCTCCACCTCCATGGAGCGGGGGAAGTCTGCAACTCCCACCGGTCCGGCGGGTGCCGCCGCTTCAGGGATCACTTCGGCCTGGCGCTCACCCCGGAGGAACGACGGAGCGATGCTCGGGTAGAGGATGTAGGTGAGAACATCTTCGTCCCTGGTGACCAGACCCTGCTCCACCGCCTGCGCTCGCATCTGCTCGTAGATGGGCTCAAGAAGGTCCGCCGGGCGGACCGTGACCGGCTCCTCGTCGCCGACGATCAACGCCCGCACCTCGGGGCTGATCGGGGCCGGAGAGCGGCCGTAGAGGCCGAGGACGTAGTCCTTCACCTCCCTTGTCACGTTCCGGTAGCGCTCCCCGTCCATGAGGACGTTGAAGACCGCCTGGGTACCGACGATCTGGCTCGTCGGCGTCACGAGCGGCGGGTAGCCGAGGTCCTTCCTCACCCGGGGAACCTCATGGAACACGTCGTCCAGGCGGTCGAGCGCATTCTGCTCCTTTAACTGGGAGACAAGATTGGAGATCATGCCGCCCGGGAGCTGGTAGATCAGCACGTCAGAGTCGACCCGGTCCGTGATCGCGGAGAAGAGCGGTTCGTACTTCTCCCGCATCTCCCGGCAGATGTTCCTCACATTCCGGAGCGTTATCAGGTCGATACCGGTATCGCGGGGCGTCCCGCTGACGCTTGCAACGATGCTCTCCGTCGGAGGCTGGGAAGTCCCGAAGGCGAACGGCGACATCGCCGTATCAAGGATATCCACGCCCGCATCGATCGCCGCCTGGTAACTCAGGGGCGCGACGCCGCTCGTGCAGTGGGAGTGGAGACAGACCTTGACGTCCGCCGTCTTCTTGATCCCGGCGATCAGGTCGCGGGCATCGTGAGGCATGATCAGGCCGGCCATGTCCTTGATGCAGATCGAGTCGCAGCCAAGCGTATAGAGCTCCTGCGCCATATCGATGAACGTCGCCACGGAGTGGACCGGACTCGTCGTGTAGGATATCGCACCCTGCAGGTGCGCCCCGACGTTCTTGACCTCCTCCATCGCCTTTTTCATGTTGCGGATATCGTTCAACGCATCAAAGACCCGGAAGATATCGACCCCGTTTCGTGCCGACGCCTCCACGAACTTCTCCACCACGTCGTCGGGATAGTGCCGGTAGCCTACGAGGTTCTGGCCTCGCAGGAGCATCTGGATGGGAGTGTGCTTCAGCTCGGCCTTCAGCATCCGGAGACGATCCCAGGGATCGTCGTTGAGGAACCTGATGCAGCTGTCAAAGGTCGCTCCTCCCCAGGCCTCGACAGAGAAGAAACCTGCCGGATCGATGGCCCGGGCAAGAGGGAGCATGTCCTCAGTCCGGAGTCGGGTGGCGATAAGCGACTGATGCGCGTCCCTAAGCGTGGTATCGGTAATATTGAGTGAATCAAATTTGGCAGCACACATCGAATTTTGCACCTCGAAGGGCTGAGAAGATATCGATAAAGCCTCTAAAAAATTCATCCTACTAATATAAAAACGTCACGAAGAGGCAGACAGGATAAAAGCCCGGGAATAACGGCTGTCAGGAAAGCCGGAAGGTCTCGCGAATCTCTCCTGAACCGGGGGCATATCTGGCCTCCGATCGTGTATCCCCGCACCACAAGCAGCCGGGCTATCTCGTCGGACCGCCGGATCTGCGTGACGATGAGCGTGACGGCGAGCGGCACGATCGAGCGGGCACCGGGCCGGATTCCCTTCAGCGCCATTGCAACCCGCATCTGCTCAATCTCCTGCCGGATCACGGCGAGGCTCGTAAGCCCCATCTCGGCGATGAGCCCGATCTCGAACCCCACCCGGTTTCCGAGGGCCCAGACCGCCACGGCAAGCACCTCGCCGTCCTCTGTCCCGGCATACGTCCATGCGGCGAGGAGGAGGAGCGCGAGCATCCGGATCAGGTAGGAGAGCCCCGCCCCGCCCCCCCACGCGGAGAGGACCGCTGTTGCGGCGATCATCGCGATGAGGGGGAGAAACACCCCGGGACGCGGAAGGACCTTCGTGCGCGGCGTAAAAATCAGCCACCAGGCCAGGACGGCGACGGCTCCCGTCGTGCTTGCAAATGCAGCGAGCGAGAGGATCACGGCGGCAAGAAGCCTCAGCCGCGGATCCTGCATAGCGCCTCCCGGGCATCGGTCAGTCTGATATTCTCCGGGCAGGCCCCCTCTTCTAAGGCGTACCTGAGGTAGGGCGGGGCGTGCCGCCACCGCGGAATCGCACCAGGAACGCTGCCGCAGGCCGTCAGGCTCCCGGCCTCCATCTCCCAGAGGGCATCCACCCGGGGGAGGACCGCGCGCTCGTGCGAGAAGATGATGGTGATCCCCTCATCCCTCTCTTCGACCATCCTGCAGGCCTCCCTCTTCGCGGTGCAGTCCAGGGAGCTGAACGGTTCGTCCAGCATCAGCAGGTCCGGGTTACGCATGAGCGTGCAGGCCAGGACCAACCGTTTGAGTTCGCCGCGGGAGAGGTGGAACGGGTCGTCGTCCCCCCGCCGGAGAAGGTCCGCCTGCGCGAGCACGTCCTCCGGCATAAGTCCCCAGGACCTGATCTCTTCGGCAACGGTCGGGCAGGTGATCTGGTGTTCGGGGAACTGCAGCAGGAGCAGGGCCGACGAGACGTTGTGCCGCCGGACGGCGCCGCGAAGAGGAAGGAGCAGTTCCGCGAGCAGAAGGGCGAGCGTCGATTTCCCGCTTCCCACCGGTCCGCTGACCAGGTGCACGCCCTCTTCAAAGGTGCCGCTGCCCCGGAGGCTGAACGGACCGCGGGAGAAGAGGAGGTCCTCGAGGTCGACCCTCACCGGCGGACCCTCCACATCGTGGGGTAGAAGCACGTCTCCTCGAGCCTCGCGAAGACCTCTTCCGGCGTGCCGTGGTGGCGGACCACACCACCCTCCATGAAGAGGAGATAGTCCGCACGAGCCGCGGTATCCATCGACTGCGTGCACCAGAGCACATGGGCCGCCGTGGCCTCCTGCACGACACGGCCGACGCGCTCTGCCGTCGCGCCGTCCAGGTGCGAGTCGGCCTCGTCCAGGACGAGCACCTCGGGGTCGCCGGCACAGGCCGCAGCCAGGGCGACGAGGGCCTTCTCACCCCCGGAGAGGGCCGAGACCTTCGCATCAAGGAGGTGGGGGATGCCGACCGTCCCTGCAGCCGCTCTAACCCGCTCATCGGTCTCCCTGCAGGGTCGGTGACGGAACCGGGGAGTCGACGCGATCTCGTCGTATACCCGGGAGAAGAGGAGCGTCCGGTCGGGGAACTCCCCCACCCACCCGATCTTCACGGCAGACGGCGGTCTCCCGAGGAGCCGGACCGTCCCTCTCCCGGGCTCCTCGATGCCGGAGCAGACCGTAAGAAGCGTCGTCTTGCCGCTCCCGTTCGGCCCGATCACGGCGATGTGACGCGAATCCACTCTCAGATCGGGGATATCGAGCAGCCGGTGCCGGAGATCGGTGATGCGGATCATGCCACCCGCTTTCCTATGGTGTACGCGGCTGTAACCTTCACGACCTCGCCGACGGCGAACGGGGCGACCCCGAGCAGGACCGCCTGAACGATCGAGAGCGATGCCGACCAGGCGAGCCATGCGACGCCTGAGAGGTAGATCACGCCGGTCGCTGCGATCAGGCCTGCGACCCGGCATGCTGCCGTCGGCCGTTCGTAGGCGAGCCCGACGATGAGGGCGGCAGGGATGAAACCGAGCAGGAACCCTCCCGTGGGCCCGAGGAGCACCCCGAGGCCCGCCATGCCGTTATGAAAGACCGGGAGGCCTGCCGCCCCGAAGAGGACGTAGAGACCGACGGGGATCACGGCGTACCGCTTCATGACGATCCCGGAGAGGAGCACGAAAAGGGTCTGGAGCGTGAGTGGGACCGGGGGCAGCGGGATGGAGATCCAGCTCCCGGCAGCGATCAGCGCAATGAACGTACCGCTGTAGGCGAGGATCCGGGCACGGTGTATCATGCAGACAGATAGGTTGGAGGGTTGATGATAAAAATCCTGTCAACCAGAAAATCTGGAGTGGTTGACAGGACCCGGAGGCTCTAGAGCTGGAAACAGTCGCCGGCGATAACGCGCTCTACCTTCCCGTTATCCTTCCGGACAATCAGGGCGCCGTGGTCATCGATATCGATGGCCTCTCCCTCGAAGGTCTTGTTGACGGTCTTGATGGCCACCCGGTGGTCGAGCGTCAGGGAGAGGCTCTTCCACTCACGGACGATGGAATCATACTCGCCATCCTCGAGCTGCTGATAGCGCAGTTCGAACTCCCGCAGGATCCGGGCAAGAAGCGCCACGCGGTCGACCGGGTGGCCGACCTCCGCCTCGATTGAGGTCACGGTCTCCTGCAGGTTCGGCGAGAGTTCTGCAAGAGAGATGTTCGCGTCGATCCCGATCCCGAGGAGGCCGTAATGGACCGTATCCGCCTCTGCAGCAAGTTCCAGGAGCAGCCCGGCGACCTTCTTATCCCCGACGAAGATGTCGTTGGGCCACTTGATGAGCACGCTGATGTCGTACTCCTTGCGGATAGCACGGGCAATCGCGACCGACCCGGCCATGGTGATCATGAAGAGGTGGTCGAGCGGGACCTTCGGTTTTAAGATGATGGTGGCCCAGATGCCGCCGGCAGGCGAGACCCAGGCGCGTCCAAGCCTTCCCACCCCGCCGGTCTGCTCTTCGGCGATGATCACCATGCCGTGCAGTTTCTCAGGGTCGGTCTCGCCGGCAAGTTTCTTCCCGATCCAGCTCGTGGAGGCGGTACGGTCGAAGTGGCGGATCTGTCGTCCGATGAACCGGGTACGGAGGTGCTTATGGATCTCGTACGGAAGGAGCCTGTCGGTCTTCATCTCAAGGCGGTAACCTTCCGCCCGCGACGAGGATATACCGTATCCCAGCCTCCGGAGTTCGCGTATCTGTTTCCAGACAGCCGATCGGGTGATACCAAGTTGCTCTGCAATCCGCTCGCCCGATACCGGACCAGGCGATTCTTCGAGAATCTTTAATACGTTGATTGCCGTATCCTTCATAATAATCAGGCAGGAGACCCCCGGTTTAAACCGGGGGAGGAATGCCGTCTGCCTGTCCCGGCATACGGTTGTGTTCTCCAGGCAATACGGGTTCGGAGGGTACAATCTTCTCCCTTTGCGCTCTGCGTCACCCGCTTCCCGGTGACCGCGTTATGCAATGACATCTTTCCTTTCAACGTTCCTCCGATGTACGTCAGCCCATACTTGACGTGCCGGACCAGCGTTCCCCGGGTGAACCCGAGCGACCGGGTTCCTCCGTAGGGTTTTCGG
>DASQ01000131.1 GCA_002503885.1 Methanoculleus marisnigri
GAGGATGGTGATCTGTGCCCCGAGGCTATGCTCGGAACGGATAGACCGGTACATCTGTTTTTGTAACTCGAATCGGTTAAACACCTTGTTCTGAAATGCAAACTCAGAGATGCTGTTACATGCCGAGTTGACTGCCTTCATGGTTGCCAGAAGGATCTCCTTCTGGTCTTGCGTGGGAAGGAGCTTTACCCGGAGAGTTTTCAGCATCAATAGTATTATTAGTGAGCAATCCATAAATACCTTGTGGTATTAACGCATGGCTGAAAAAAAGAAGGCTTCGTCCGCAGTATATTCTCTCAATTATCACGTTGTATGGTGTACGAAATACCGGCGGAAGGTGTTGGTGGACGCTAGCTCGAAATCTGCTGAATCAATCCTGAAAACCATTTGCGATACGAAAAACTGGGATATCCTCGATCTCGTTGTGATGGAGGATCATATCCACCTCTTCCTGTCTGCATCGCCGTTCGAGTCGCCTACCGCCATTGTCAAAATTCTTAAGGGCGTCTCCGCAAAACAGTTGTTTGCTCAACATCCCGAACTGAGAAATGCCCTCTGGAAAGGGTCATTGTGGTCTCCGAGTTATTATGTCGGTACTGCGGGGGACGTATCCGCAGAGATTATTCAGCGGTATATCCAAAACCAACAAACGCAGGATGGGAGACGCAATTCCTCCCCCGGTTAAAACCGGGGGACTCCTTGCTACATCTCTTTGAACGCCCGTCACACCTGCTTGACGGGATGGGATCAGGGGCGTGCAGCAGGGGGCGCACGACGCATCCGATCATCGAGACCGGGAATGTTCAGGGTTCAAGCGGAGAGCGCCACGAAGTATATACTCTTCCGGAGGGAGAGGTGGTTATGCACCGGATCATCGACTGGAACGAGCTCTGGAAGGCAATCCACGTGAGTTCGCCCGAACGTGCCGAAAAAGACCGCGACCCCGCTGCCGTCTGGGATAAGCGTGCTGCCGCCTACCAGCAGGCCACCCGCGGCGAGAAGCGAGCGACGGAGCAGGAACTCGGGACCCTGGATCTGCGACCGGGCGACACCGTGCTGGACATGGGTGCGGGGACAGGACGGCTTGCCGTGCCGATAGCACGTACCGCCGCCCACGTGACGGCCCTCGACCCGTCGGGCGGCATGCTCTCCATCCTTCGGGAGCGGATGGCGGCGGAGGGACGGACGAACTACTCCTGCGTTAAGATGCGCTGGGAGGACGTCGTCATCGGCAGGGATATCGAGCCGCACGACGTGGCCATCGCGGCATTCTCGCTCGGCTTCTACGACCTCGCCGCCGCCCTGCAGAAACTCGACGCCGCGGCCCTCCGGACGGTCTATCTCTTCTGGCACGCGGGCGAGTGGCGGAGCCCCGATGAGATGGCGCTGTATAGGACGGTCTTTGGGGAAGAAGCGGCCATGCAGAAGGGGTATCCGGACTATAGCTATCCCGTCAACATCCTCCACGATGCCGGGATCTACCCGAACGTCAGGATCTATCATGCCCTCTGGGACGCGGTCTACGACTCCGTCGAGGATGCCGTCCAGACCTGGGCGGCGATGCACAACCCCGATCTCGCGGATCTCTCCCCTGTCAGGGAGTACTTCTCACGGACACTCCGCCGGGACGAATCAGGGAAGTACGTCGAGACTGCGGTACGGCGAACGGCAGCGATCTGGTGGGAGAAAGAGGAGGAATAAGGGGACAATTCCGGAGGGGGAAACGGCACCCCTGCCGCCATTACCAGAACGACCCTCACTTACTTTTCTGCCTCACGAATGAGCTGATTGATGATCGCTTCGGAGATGTCGCCGGAGTATTCACCCGCCCGCCGTATGCTTTCTGCGATATACCCGATCGACAGGGCAAGGTCACCTTTTTTCTGGTGTGCGAGAGCGCTGATGTCATCAGTCATCTTCTCAAGGTCGGCGACCATATCGATGGTGCGATTGGCGTCGACGATATCCGATGAGAAGAGAGCCCGCATACTGGAATTTAAGATATTCATGGCATTCTTTGTAGCACCCTTCATATCGGCGATGAGCCCCGGATCAACCTCATGGTCGACGAGCATGGGAACGTGAGAGGCTATTCGAACGCCATGGTCCCCGATCCGTTCGAGGGTCCTGCTTACAATATAGTAATTCGAAGCCTCCTCAACGGATACATGCAGTTTCTCCGGGAGGCTTGCATCCCTGAACATGAGGTGATACTGCCGTGAGATTAGCCACTGGAGTTTATCCACTTCGGTATCCCGATTGACAACGTCTTCCGCCAGGCTCTTATCCTTCGTTTCGAGGGCAACCATCGCATCGTGAAACATCGTCCCGATAATGACGAACATCCGTTTCACGCTATTCTCAAACGGCATCTCCGATGGGTTCAGAATATCCTTGATGAGGATGAGAGAATCAGCTTCCTCGACGATCTGCTGGCCGATGGTCATCGAACTGAAATCGCGGACGGCCTTCCGGATTGCAGGGGGTAGTTTGGTAGAAGAGGATATACGAATGGTTGTATAGCCGGCGATGTACGACCCCACAAGACATCGGAAGAGAAAAACGGGATTTCCTATTGCATCGGCACTGAATTCCTTTATTCGGGACTCTTTTTCCTCCGAGGAGCGGGGAAGGATGAGAAGGCTTCCATCGGTCTGGATCTTGATCTGAAGGGGTTCGTTTTTCTTGATATTCATGGACCGAACCCATTCTTTGGGTAAGGAGATGACATACGAAGACCCCCCGGTCATCTGGACCTTCCTGAAATCCATAGAGAGTATTCTCTATGAAAGTAGATGAAACTGATCATTTTTCCCAATTAAATATATATCACCATTTCTTTTATGAGGCCGGCCATATTCAATGTCGAAAATCAATAAACTTATTCGTATCTTTCATCTATGCAATGACAAGAAAGAGCCTGTCAGGGAGTTCAAGGAGTATGACCACGGTTGCCGTTGCCGGCATTCTCGTGGTTCTTCTGATGGTGGCGGGATGCGTTGGCAATCAACCATCCAATTCTTCGGCATCCCCGTCGGAGCAGATCACGGTAACGGGATCGACCACGGTGCTGCCCATCGCCGAGATGGAGAAGGAGGCATTCGAAGCGACACACGCCTCCGCCGAGATCATGGTGAGCGGAGGGGGCTCGAGCGTCGGGATCAAAGCCGTCGGCGAGCGCACCGCGGACATCGGCATGACCTCACGGGACCTGAAGGCCGAGGAGGTCGCAAGTTACCCCGATCTCGTCAAACACCACATCGCCGATGATGCGATCCTTCTGATCGTCAATCCGCAGAACACCATCGATCGTCTTACGCTCGACCAGGTGCGGGGCATCTACAACGGCACCTACACGACCTGGTCCCAGGTCGGCGGGTCCGATCAGCCGATCGTCGTTGTGGGGAGAGACAGCGCATCGGGAACGCGGGAGTTCTTCTCCGAGTTCGTGCTCGCGAAAGAGGACTTCACCAAACAGCAGGAGGAGTTCAACTCGAACGGCGGGATTCAGCAGAAGGTATCCCAGACCCCCGGTGCGATCGGCTACGTCGGCCTCGGCTACACCGACGGCGTGAAGGTGCTGCGACTGGACGTCGGCGGAACTGCCGTCGAGCCCACGATTGAGAATATCACAGACGGGACATACCCGATCAGCCGACCGCTTTATATGCTGACGATAGGAGAGCCGGACGGTCTTGCGCGGCAGTACCTCGATTTCATCATGAGTGCGGAAGGACAGGAGATCGTGGCAAGCGCCGATTATATCCCGGTACAGGAGTGACCGGGTCTTCTCTTCTCTTTTGATCGTCCGGAGCGCTACAACAGCAGAGTGATAATGAAAAAAGATCACGGTACACCGGCTCAATTATTCCAGAGTCCCGAGTGGCTCCGAAGACCCGGCATCAGGATCCCTTCGAAGACCGACCTCCCCTCTGCCGGGATGAACAGGCGATCTGTCGACCTGGTTATCGGCAGATTACTTTTCTTTGTCGCACTCTTCGCAATCATCACCGTTCTGTTCATCATCGTCTTCCTGCTCCGGGACGGGTACCAGATCTTCCTTGAGATCGGCGTATGGGACTTCTTAACCGGCACGGACTGGAACCCGGCCGGGCAGCACCCGGCCTACGGGACACTTCCGCTCATCGTCGGTACGATGCTGGTGATGGCGCTCGCGATGATCATCGCCGTCCCGCTCAGCATCGGCAGTGCCGTCTACATCGCGGAGATCGCCGGTCCCCGGACGAAAGCGGTCATCAAGCCCGCCGTCGAGCTGCTGGCCGGCATCCCCTCCGTCGTGTACGGGTTCTTCGGCCTGATCCTCCTGACCGACTGGATACGCATCGCCTTCGACCAGCCCTCAGGGTCCAGCTGGCTTGCAGGCTCGATTCTCCTCGCGATCATGGCCATACCGACGATCACGAGCGTCGCAGAGGACGCCATCAGTTCGGTCCCCCGGGAGTTCAAGGAGGGCAGTCTTGCTCTCGGAGCAAACCACTGGCAGACAGTCCGGAGCGTTATCGTGCCCGCTGCACTCTCCGGCATCAGCGCGGCGATCATCCTCGGGATGGGACGCGCCATAGGCGAGACGATGGCGGTGCTCATGGTCACGGGGAATGCCGCGATCATCCCGGATCCAATCATCAACGTCTTCTCTCCAGTGCGGACGCTGACCGGAACGCTGGGCATCGAGATGGGCGAAGTCGCGTTCGGGAGCCCGCACTACCATGCGCTCTTCGGCGTCGCGGTGGTCCTGCTCTTCATCACGCTCGCCATCAACAGCGCGGCAAGGGTCATCATCAACCGGATACAGGGGACGCAGGGTATGACACGGCCCGCACCGTCCGGAACCCCGGGTACATCGACCGGTCGGCTGAAGGCCGCGCTCCGGCGCACCGCACCGTATCGGGCGTTCAGAGCGGCCTTCCGACGCATCGCCCGCGTCGCATCGGCGCCATCCGGAAGGGTTGTCCACCCCAAGACTGCACAGCGATGCGCGTTCTTCCTGATCTCGCTCTCGGTCATGACCGTGCTCGTGATCCTCGGCGTGATCCTCGGCGAGATCGTCGTCAATGGAGCCGGAGCGCTCACCTGGGAGTTCCTGACCGGGTCCCCGAAAGACCTCGGGAGAGCAGGAGGGATCTTTCCCGCGATCGTCGGGACGCTCTATCTCGTAGGAGGGGCCCTGGCAGTGGCTCTTCCCCTGGGCATTGCGACGGCCATCTATCTTATCGAATACACGGTGGACACCCCGTTGACACGGGGCATCCGTGCAGCGGTGGACCTGTTGAACGGAACGCCGTCCATTGTCTTCGGGCTGTTCGGCTTCGCGTTCTTTGTCCTCTTCTTAAACTTCGGCGTCTCGCTGATCGCCGGACAGATCACCCTCGGCCTGATGATCCTGCCGACGATCATACGGACGACCGAAGAGGCGCTCCGGTCGATCCCCCATGCTCTCCGGGAAGGGAGTTACGCTCTCGGGGCCACGAAGTGGCAGACGATCTGGCAGGTGGTCCTCCCCCCGGCGCTCCCCGGGATCCTCACCGGAGCGATCCTCTCCATCGGGCGTGCTGCAGGCGAGACGGCCCCCATCATGTTCACCGCGGTGGTCTTCAGCAGCAGATTCCTGCCCTCATCACTCTCGGAGCCGGTGATGGCGCTCCCCTACCACCTGTTCATTCTTACCACAAACGTTCCAGGGGCATCCACGCAGAAGTTCGGAACCGCCCTCGTGCTCCTCCTCATGGTCCTCTCGATCTACCTCGTCGCGATCCTCGTTCGGCGGCGATGCGACCGGGCAAAGGTGATGTAAATGGACGAATCCACAATTCTTGAAACAAAGAACCTCAACCTCTGGTACGGGCAGAAGCACGCCCTCATCGACATCTCCGTTCGCATCCCGAAGAACAGGATCACGGCCCTCATCGGGCCTTCGGGATGCGGGAAATCGACCCTTCTCCGGTGCTACAACCGGATGAACGACCTCATCGACTCGTCGAGGATTACCGGAGAGATCCTCTTCAACGGGAAGGATATCCACGACCCCCGTACGGATGTATACACGATCCGCGAAAAGATCGGCATGGTCTTCCAGAAACCCAACCCGTTCCCAAAGAGCATCTACGACAACGTCGCTTACGGCCCCCGGATTCACGGGGTTAGCGAGAAGAAGGTGCTCGACCGTATCGTCGAGGATAGCCTCAAAGGCGCTGCACTCTGGGAAGAAGTGAAGGACAGGCTCCACGAGCCCGCCCTGAGCCTCTCAGGCGGGCAGCAGCAGAGGCTCTGCATCGCGCGATGCCTTGCGGTCGAACCCGAAGTCATCCTGATGGACGAACCCTGCTCCGCCCTTGATCCCATCGCTACGGCAAAGATCGAGGATCTTATCATCCAGATCGCCCAGGACCACACCGTCGTCATCGTCACGCACAACATGCAGCAGGCGGCGCGGGTAAGCGAATATACCGGGTTCATGTACCTGGGGAAGTTGATCGAGTTTGATAAAACCACGCGGATCTTCGAGGATCCCGGCGAAGAACTGACAGAGAACTACATCACCGGACGGTTCGGGTAGGAAGACCATGGTAGAGAAATTTCATACGGAACTTGCATCCCTGAAAGGAGATGTCCTGGAGATGGGCTATCTCTCACGGAACATGCTGAATCAGTCGCTGGAAGCACTGGAGAGCCAGGATGTGGCGCTAGCCGGATCAATCGACCGGGATAAAACGAGACTCTTGGATCTGGACCACGATATCGAGCAGGAATGCCTGAGGCTCATCGCCCTCTATCAGCCGATGGCAAAAGACCTGCGGACGATTGCGGCCTCGATGAAGGTGGTAACGAGCCTGTACCGCATCGGGCGCTACGGCAAAGACATCGCCATCGTTGTACCCGACCTTGCCGACGCCCCGCACGTAGGTAACCTCGTCAGCATTCCCCACATGGGGGATCTCGTCGGCGGGATGATCGCGGATGCGCTGATTGCCTTCGAACGCGAGGACCTCGCCGCGATAAGCGATATCAAGGACCGGGAGGACGCCGTCGACGCCCTCAGATACTCCATATTCCGCGAGTGCCTCACCTACATGATGGAAGACCCAAAGAACATCACGAGGTGCACGAATTACGTCATGATCGCCCGGTACCTCGAACGATGCGGAGACCATGCGTGTAAGATCGCGGAGAAGGTGCACTACATGGTGACGGGCGATCGGATCGAGATCCGGTGAACCGCTCATGGAAGAGCCGGGGTCCGGGGAGGTGGGCTGACGAGTATCATCCGCCCCGGCGGGAGCCAACAGGGGCCATTATTTATCCCTGCAAACGAATCATCACAGAGATGCAGAACCAGCAGCCCGTCGACCTGAACGCCATCGCATGGGCGGCGATGGATCAGTACGGCTTCATCCCCGGGTTCCCGCCGTCCGTCCTCCGGGAAGTCGGCGCTCTCGCCGCGAAAATCTTTCCGGATACCCTCGATGACCCCCGCGACCTCCGGTCGCTCCTCTGGTCGTCGATCGACAACCACGATTCAAGGGACCTCGACCAGATCGAGGTCTGCGAAGAAGGACCGAACGGGGAGATCCGGGTCGGGGTTGCAATCGCCGATGTCGACGTCTACGTCCAGAAAGAGTCGGAGACGGACCGGCATGCCGGCCATAACGGGACCTCGGTCTACACCGGCGTTACGACCTTCCCGATGCTGCCCGATCGCCTCTCGGCGGGCATCACCTCGCTCCTTCCCGGCCAGGACCGGATGGCGGTCGTCATCGAGTACACCGTCCTCCCCGATGGGAGCGTGAAGCCCGGCGATATCTACCGGGCAATCGTCGCGAACCGGGCAAAACTCGTCTACGAGGAGGTCGGCGACTGGCTGGAGGGGACCGGGCCCATCCCCGGGACGGTCACGGAGACACCCGGCCTCCTGGAGCAGGTCCTCCTCCAGAACGAGGCCGCCATGCGCATGAAGAAGCGCCGGACGGAGCAGGGAGCGCTCGCCCTCGAGACGATAGAAGCCGCGCCGGTCGTGACGGACGGCCAGGTCAGGGGTCTCGTCATCCAGCAGCAGAACCGCGCGCGATGCCTGATCGAGGAGTTCATGGTCGCGGCCAACGGCAGCGTGACGGCGTTCTTAAGCGACGCCGATCTGCCCATGATTCACCGGGTCGTCCGCACCCCGAAGAACTGGGAGGGGATTGTTGCGGAGGCAGCGGAACGCGGCGAAGCCCTTCCCCCCGAACCGGACGCGGAGGCACTCACACGGTTCCTCATCCGGCAGAAGGCGGCCGACCCCGACCGTTTCCCCGACCTCTCTCTCACGGTGGTGAAGCTCATGGGGGCGGGGGAGTACGTGGCGTTCCGGCCGGGCGACGTGCCGATCGGCCACTTCGCCCTCGCCGTCACCGACTACACCCACGGCACTGCCCCGAACCGGCGCTACGTCGATCTCATCATCCAGCGGCTGATAAAGTCGGTCGTCGACGCCGAGCGCTATCCCCCCTACACGCCTCTCGAACTCGACGACCTCGCCGTCCGGCTGACCGACCGGGAGAAAGCCTCCCAGAAGGTCGAGCGCTTCGTCCGGAAGGCGGCGGCCGCGGTCCTCCTCCGGGAGAGGATCGGCGACTCGTTCGAGGCGTTCGTCACCGGGGCATCGGAGAAGGGGACGTATGTTCGGCTGATCGACCCGCCGGCCGAAGGAAGGGTCATGCAGGGCGAGCAGGGTCTGCGGGTCGGCCAGAGAGTGCGTGTCCGCCTGATGGCGACGGACCCGTACAAAGGCTTCATCGACTTCGCGCGTACCCGGTGAGGGAGGGGGGCTCCCGCCCGGTTCAGTAACCGAGCTGCTCCCGGATCAGGACCAGGGTTATCCTCCCCTCGGTAACTTCGTTCTCGAGGATCACGTGCTTGCCGATATAACTCCCGGTGCCGTAGGCATGCTGCGCCCGCTGGTTCTCGAGCGGCAGGCAGTACTCCCGGCACCGCCGGAGCGCGTCCTCAAGCGTCGGCACGATCTTGTTCGTCCCGGAGACGAGGATGAGGTGAGCCGCCGCGTGGGGCCACGCCCCCATCCGGCTCCCGGTCTTGTCGCACCCGACAACCTCGCCCGATTCGGCGATCGCCTGGACGCCAGAGAGGAAGTAGTCGGCGGTCACGCTTTTGCGGCGGAGCGCGTGCCGCTTCTCCTCATCGTTCTCGGCGGTGATGACCGCGTGGTAGTCCCGCCATCCCTTCCGGTTCTCCCTGAGCACCCGGTCAAACCCCATCTCTATCAGGGTCGTCGAGTAACCGTTCATGACCTCGGCACCTTCGGGCAGCAGGTCGACGACGGTCCGGAGCGCATCCTCTGCCGTATCCGCGAGGATCACCCTGATGTTCCGCGCCTCGATCGCCGCAACCGTCCTCTCGATCGTCGCGTCGTCCGGAATCCGGCTCCATCGTTCTCTGTCCACCCCGGCATCGGCCATCAGGTTGATTGCGCTGTACTCGGTATCTTTTGCCATCTGCTGGGTAACATTCGCCATCTGATCACCCCGGGCACAGGAGAACGCGATCCCACATATACCTCTCCATAGACCGGGCATCCGCACGGGGGTTGAGGCCTCCACGGTTGCTCCGGGCCGGGAGCACTGGTGACACCGTTTCCTTTGCACAGGAGAATTCCGGCGTGTTTTTTTGGTCCTCCGCCCCACGAAAGGGTATGAAGAGATGGTATCTCGTCGGCATAGTCTGTCTTCTGGTCCTCGCGGCCGGGTGCAGCAGCCCCGGAGACCGGGAGGTCGTGGAGGAGAATATAACCGGGGGAGACCTTGCGGACCTGGTCCGGGACGCCGCCGCGTATGCGGAGACTGCAGGAAGAGATGCAGCCCTCGCCGAGTTCGGCAACGAGACCGGCCGGTTCTCGCAGGGAGCCCTGTATGTCTACGCTTACGACTACAACGGGACACTCCTCGCCCACCCCTATAAGAGAGAGGCGGTCGGAACGAACCGGGAGAACTGGACCGATGTCCGGGGACTGCCGGTGACCCGCATAGGTGCCCGGATGGCAGCAGACGGCGGGGGCTTCATCACCTACCTCTACCCGGTACCGGAGAACAGGTCCATCGATGAGTCGGCAGAGGACTCCTATGTCCCGAAGCTCGGCTACGTCGCCCCCGTCGGGGATGCGTGGTGGATCGGATCGGGTGTCTACCTCTCCGATGCGACCGGTCCCGGCCGGGAGCCGTATCCGGAACCCATATCGGCGATGGTCGACCTCGTCGAACGCGGTGCCGCCTATGGCCGCGAGCATGGAGCAGAAGCGGCGTCCTCTGAGATCTCAAATAGATCGGGGATGTTTGTCGATCCGGCGGAACACTACCTCTACGCCTACGACTACAACGGAACGCTCCTCGCCCATCCCCACCTGCAGGCCGCGATAGGCGCAAGCCTGATCGAGAGGCAGGACCCCTTCGGAATGAAGAACATCCGGGCGCTCAGGGACACAGCACAGTCGGGAGGTGGGTTCATCGTCTTCGTCTGGCCAAACCCCGAGCAGGAGAACCGCGAGGAACTGAAGATCGGGTACGTCCGCCCGGTCGACGACACCTGGTGGGTCGGCTCGGGGGTCTATCTCAGCGAGATCACCGGGGAGGATGCATCGTTCTCCTCTCTGGGTCCCTGAAAAATCTTTTTTCCCAAAATTTGCATTCTCTCCCCGGCAGATCATTAATGCATCCCCAAAAGCCGGGATCTTACCCCCGGGGACATCTACCGGGTAAAACGTCTGGAGAAGTCCTCATCCGACCGTCAGGCGGATAGCACGGCCTTGTTTCTGAAAAAAAAGTCAGGAGGTCGGTGCGGCCTCCAGGGCCGTCTCTTCCGCCCCCACCTCCTCGCTGTCCCAGACGAGGGTGCTCTTCATCTCGGTCATGATCACCCGTGAACCGGAGGGGACCCGGATCGCGTCGCCGATATCCTCAGGCGCCCGCGCCCAGACGACCTGGTGCTTGACCTCGCCGCCGGGCAGCAGCACCACGACGCTGTAGGTGTTCATACCCTCCTCAAGGGCTCCCTCACTCTCTCCCGGGGTAACACGATAGCACGTAAATGTGACCGGTTCCGATCCTTCGCTCATACTCTGTCCTGCTTCACCTTTCATACTAATCCTCCGTCACCCGGACGTGCGCGGGCTCTCGCGGCTCTGAACGGCCTCCACAAAGAGCGGGAGGTTGCCTTCTCCGACCGCCGGGGTTCCCGCCTCACTCCGGAGAGCCACCCCCTTCTGGATCCCCTCCTAATAATAACTTGCCCATGCCGGAGTTCCCGGGAGGGGCACCCCACACCCGGGCCGGGACCCTCCTCCAGTGCTGCCCGGATGGCTACCGGAAATCATGCCCGGATGAGGACCATGCGCGACGGATAACGATTCCGTCCGGCGACGGCACGGGAATGCCGGGTCGTCAACCCGCCCCATCCAACCTTCCGGAGCTGTCCCACAATATCATCGGGGCTCCCGGGATAGCGGCACCAACCTCCTTGTCCCGGAGCCCGGCCACCTCCGCCAGCACCGAGAGGCCGAGCCGGGCATTCTTCTTTGTATACTCAAACGAGACATGGTCGATGGTGTCGTCCGGGGTGTGGGCCGGGCCGTGCTCCTCGCAGTGGGTCGTCACGGCCGGGAGCCCCCGGGCCTGGAAGGGAACGTGGTCTGAGGCGCAGGTGTGGTTGTTCGCGGTCAGGGTGAAGTTCGTGGCGTAGAGGCTGTTGTAGTCTGCCATGAGTGCCGCGAGATCGCGAGAGCGCTCGTCGTAGACGATGTCGAGGATGAAACGGTTCTCCGGGTCGTAACAGGCCGAGTCGTAGTTGAGGTAGAACGCGACAGGGTTCGTCGCATTCCTGGCATAGTCGGCGCTGCCGTACCGACCATCCTCTTCGGCGTTCCAGAGCGCAAACTGCACCGGCCGGTCAAACTGGTGGCGGCTCATCACCCGGGCGAGTTCCAGGACGATCGCGACGCCGCATCCGTTATCGGTAGCCCCTGGCGCGTCGGTAGGGTCTGAGGACCTGCTGTCGTAGTGCGCCCCCACCACCACGACCTCATCGGAGGTATTGTCGCTCCCGGGGAGCGTGGCGATGACGTTGTTGAGTTCGCCGCCCTGGAACTCCACCTCGAGCCCGGGGATGCTGGCAAACCTCGCAAAGAGATACTCACCCGCCTCCCGGTTTCCATCGGTCCCAAAGACCCGGGTCGAAAAGTTCTGCAGGTCGTATGTCGTGTTCCAGAGTTCGGTTTCGTTGATCTCTGCAAGCATTGTGGCGATGGCCGGGTTGTACTCCCGCTCTTCCCCGGATATGCCGGTGGAGCCTGCCGGGGCAGCTACGAGGAGAACTCCTATGCCGGCAAGCAGCAAGGCACAGAGCAGCACCCTCCGGATGCAGGCATGCCGTCGGGGGCACCTGTCGCGTGCTGAATCACGTCTCATGAATGATCACCCAGAAGACGCCGCATAGGGCGCAGAGATACATATACTTTGGCTCCGGATAGCCGGAGATCCATGATCCGGACCGTTTCCTGCTCGAGTCACCGGAATAACGCCCTGGCTCCCGCCAGCGGGGACGAGCCTCCGGGGGCCAGATATATATCGCATGGCAGAGAGTAGCCTTTAGACCCAACCGGGATCGCCACCGGAGCAGACATGCCCGACCGACCATCAGCAGGCGACGAGTCGACCCTCTTACGGTGGATGCGGCTTGAGATCGGCAGGATCAACGACGGTGTCGTTGCGGAGCGGAGACGCCTCTCGGAACTCTTACGGGAGGAACGCCCGTCGTCCGTCACGAAAGGCGGGAACCGGTACGACTTCGACCGCCAGGTCCTCCTCCGGCTGGAGCAGGCCCTCCCGGGGGAGTGGCAGAGACGGCTCCGGCTTCCGATCCTCTTCTACTTCGACTCCACGGTCCCGGACAGTTTCTTCCTCGCGGATGAGGCTGCAGTACGGGCTCTCCAGTGCCTGGAAGAGATCAGCCCTCTCCGGAGGATGCAGGGCGGGAGGCTCTGGATAGCGAAACCTCTCGTGTACGACATCATGAACCGATACCCGACGGCCATGCAGATCATGATGGGTTAGGGGATGACCCTACACCCTAAAAGAGATGAGTTCTTCGCCGGTGCCCGGTGAGGTACTCACCGGCATGGCCTCCGGCCGGTGGCCGAAAATGGGATACGCGGCCGGTGAGGCGCTCTCGGGCCGATAATCCAGGGACCCGGTTCCGCCAGCCGGTGAGACCACGGGAGACGGCCGATCCTGTGTTCCGACAACGATACAGGCGATTAACCCGCCAAAGACCAGGGCTTGTATGGCGACGGTCAATACCACGGCCATCTTCTGTTGATAGATCTCGATCACCTCGCGTGCCGGTAGCGGGGATCGTATTTAAATTTTGCTAATTATATATTATTAACCTAACCTCCCGTAGCGATTAGGCGCACGGGACCATCTATTCTCACGATAGTGGCTCCTTTCACCATTATTCGCTTCCTTTCTCCCTTTTCTGTCCGGCCTACTGAGGCGTAATGTGCCTATAAAATTTAGGCACTGCGATCCGCTTGGCCTTTCGATTCTAATAGGATTACAGAGATATTTCCGAAAAAAAGAGATTTATCACGGGATTGGTGGAACAATGCGCCTAACTTTTCCGGGAGTTTAGGTATTAATTATTATATTTTGTTACAAATGTCCAATAGGCATAGCGAATAGACGGAGGCCGTGCATCCGGCAGCCCGGGACTGCATGCACACGGTTTTTGGGATAGCCCGCCATTCGCCTCTTTTTGGAAGCGGGCCTACCGGGAGGAACGACCTGCCGGCTGCCCGGGATCGTTCCTCCTCGCGATGGTTCGCTGGATCCGTTCGAAGACCGGGCGGGTGACCTCATCCATCTGCCCATCAAAGTAATCCACCCATTCCGCAACGAGCGCGAGCTCGCCCTGCTGCCGCTCGAGTTCTCCCTGCAGGTGATCGATGGTCTTCCGGAGACGGCCGACCTCCTCCACCCTGTTTCCCCGTTCTCGCTCGAGCTCCTCAGCCAGACGTTCGATGCGGCGTTCCTGCCGTGCCAGCGTCTCCTGCATAACCCGGAGGTCGATCACCACCTCGGGAGGGAGCGGGACAGCGGTTCGGTCAACCCCTTCTGCCGGCTCTTCAGGTGCAGGCGATCTCCGCCCGGATCTGATCTCCCGGGCGATCTCTTCCGGTGCGAGGCCCTTCCCGGAGAGTTCTACGAGTTCCCGGACAACCCGGACCGCTTTTTGCGGGAAGAGTCTGACAGGGCCGATGGTCCGGCAGGTAAAAAGGCTGTCGTAAGTCTGGATGAGTGTCCGGACATCCTGCTCGGAGAGCCCGGTGAGGTGCGCGATATCGCCGATCTTCAGTTCTTGCTCGCTCATGATACCATCCTCTGCACGCGCTCGAGCGGTAACCCTGCTGTAACTCTTTGATCTCATCAGGTATAGGTACGTGCCGGATCACGGGGTTTTTCTTGCCGCGGTCCCAGTACGGTACAATGAACAGGGGAGCGAAGGAGAGAGTCCCGGGCGGCATGACCGTCGTCCGGAAGGCGGTGAGGTCTGCCCGCCTCCAGGTGCGGCCGGATGGGACCCTGCGGGTGGTCGCCCCCCCATCATTCGATATCGGGGAGTTGCTGCAGCGCAACGCGGCCTGGATCAAAGAGCGGCGCGAAGAATTCGACCGGCTGGCCGCCGAAGGGTGCGGGCACGAGGACCTGCTCCTCCTGCACGGGCGGTTCCACCGTCTGGTCCGGGGTGCGCGATTCTGCATCGACGAGACATGCGGGGCTGTCGCCTGCCCATCCCCTGGCGCCCTCCGGAGGAACCTCTCAGGGTTGTTAAAGGAGGAGGTCTTAAACCGGCTCGAGGCCTACCCGGACCTTGCGGGCCAGAGGCGGGGACAGATCGCGGTGAAACTGCAAAAGACCCGGTGGGGGAGTTGCTCGACGCTCGGCAACCTGAACGTCAACCTGCGCGTCATAGCCCTTCCAGAACCCCTGCGGGAGTATGTCGTCGTCCACGAGGCCGCCCACCTTCGCGAGCAGAACCACTCAAAGCGGTTCTGGGACCTCGTGGGCGACCACTACCCCGGGTACCGGGCGGCGGAGGCCGAGTTGCGGCGCTACTGGGTCATCCTCGAACGGAACCGGGTCTGGTCCTCACTCCGGGATACGAAGTGAGGTGGTATCAGGAGTACTTCCGCCAGAACATGGAGAGTTTCCGCGACTCCGCCCACCGCTCGTCGAGCTGGTCGATGATCCCGTTGATCCGCTGCACCTGCTGCCGGATCTTCTCCGTCGCTCCGGCATCGTCAAGTAGTTCGGCCCGCCCCATGATCGCCTGGAGCGGGTTCCGGATATGGTCGGCAAGCAGGGCAAACTGCTCCATGTTCCGCTCTATCTGAGCATAGGCCTTCGATCTCAGGTCTTCAACCTCCCTCTGGGCGGTGATGTCCCGGCCGACGGTGACGATCCTCGCGACCTCGCCGTGCTCGAAGATCGGGATCCGCATCTCCCGGAGGATCATGACCCGGTCTCCGAACTTAAGGGACCGCTCCGATGTCAGCGGCCGACCGGTCCGTGCGACCCGCTCGTACAGCTGCCTCGCGGAGGGAGGGAGGAACGGCAGGACGGTGAAGAGATCCTTCCCGACGACGTCCGTCGCGAGGCCGAGGTCTTCGCACCAGGCGATGAAGGCGTCGTTGGCGAGAAGAAGGGTGAGCCCGGTATCGACGACGGTGACGGTATCGGTGATGGCATCAAGGACAATCTGGTAGAGGTCTTCGGACTCCCGAAAGAGATACTCGGACTGCTTTCGGTCGAGTGCGCTCGCGATGATATGGACGGCCGCAGAGAGGAGCGTTACGTCCTCGTCCGCGAACCGGGCGTCGCCGGTATTCCGGTCAAACCCGACAAAACCGACGACCGCCCCGTTCAGCCGGAGCGGGACCATCAGCGTCGCGGTAGCGTCGTGCCGCTTCAGGAGCTCGCGCTCCTCCCTGCCCGGCCGCCCTTCCCGGGAGATCCCGCTCACGAGTACGGTCTCGCCCTCCAGGATCTCCCCGACCCACCAGGGGAGATCGCCCGTGAGGAACTTCTGGGACTCCCCCCGCCGGGGCTTCTGATCCGGCCGGCACCACTCGTGCGTTGTGCCAAGGAGCGTTCGGGAATCGTTGAAGAGGGAGAGGTAAGCCCTGCATACCCCGCATGCACGGCCGAGATCCTCGAGCGAGTCGTCGATAGCCGGATCGATCTCTGCAGGATCCGTGAACCGTGCGGGCATCGCCGCGACGGCCGCTTCGAGGCTGCGGCGGGGACCGGGTGCATCCTCCGCCTTCTGCTGCACGGCAACCTCGATGCAGGAGAGGAGGAGCCAGGGATCGGCGGTCTCGGGGTCACGGACAGAACTGATCGAGACCCTGACGTCAAAGGACGATGAATCCCTTCGCCGTGCGGCAACCGTCCCATTCCACCGGCCAGAGGAGAGAGCGCAGCCGATGCAGTCCTGCCCCTCGCTCCGGGAGGGCCAGAGGAGGGTCACGGGCTTTCCGACAACCTCATGCAGGTTATACCCCCACATGGCAAGCAACGAAGCGTTGGCAAAGGCAATGCGCCCCTCCTGGTCGATGATGCAGATCCCGGAGAGCGAGGTTTCGATCACCTGCCGCAGCATCGCGGCAGTAACGCCGGGGGTCCCGGCCGGGGTCTCACTGGCGACAGAATCCTCTCTCCCCTGATTCTCCAAGACGTCTCCCTGCTGCTCCGGAGAAATGCCTGCCGCCGAACGGTTCGCTGTGTGCAGATCCATACTTGATCGTCCCGGGCAGCAGAACAGAGCTGCCCTCGCTGTCCTGGAGAGATCGCGTACTGCCGCTCTCCGGACTCCGGTCCGGGTTGTTCCGGACGGGTTAGGATGATTAATCCCCCGGGCTGCGTATTATAGTTTCTGTTTGTGTTGCGCCATCTTCGGCCCGGAGGGGGTCATCCGCCCGGTTTGAAACAGCACCGGGGGGATCAACGGGGCCCCCCGACAGGAGAAGATCGCCTGCGTCAGCCCGGGGCGCTCAGGCGTTCGTCTCCGCTCGCCGCGAGTAACTCCGGTACATCACCAGGAGTGCGGTGCCGATCAGGAGGAAGACGGCGAGCGACACCCAGAACCCGGCCCCCGCCGGGATGAGGTTCACGGCGTAGTCGATGCCAAGAGCGATGGCGAAACTGCCGATGATGCCGCCGATGGTGATGCAGGAGAGGACCTCCGTCTTCGTCATCCCGAGCATTCTCCCGACGATGGAACCGACGATGCTCCCCGATCCGTCAAAGGGGAGAGCCACGAAAGCAATGAGGCCGACGAAGTAGAGCCGTTCAAGCCACGGCCGCCGGTCGAGGAACGTCCTGCCCGCCGCCGTGAACCGGCTGACCCAGGGCCCGATGTAGGGGATGCGCAGGACCAGCGGAAAGTTCCAGGCCATGAAGAGCCCGCCGGCGAAGTCCAGGAATGCCAGGGCAAGCGCGACCAGCCACCAGGGAATGCCGCAAAGGATGCAGACCGGGATGATCGTCTCCCGGCCGAGCGGCGGAACGATGTAGGCGACCATCATCCCGACGAGCAGGAGCCACTGCTCCGCCGGAAGGAAGAACCATACTACGGCAAAAAAGAGCCCGCAGAGCAGGGGCGGAACCGAGACCTTCAGCCAGCTCGCCCGGTCGTCAACCCCGTCACCGCCCCATACACCAATCTGTCGCATGAACCGCCATCACCTGCGGGTGAGTGCCACGCCCGGGGCCGGAGTCACTCCTCACCGGGGGGCCCGGGGGGGGCCGGGGGGACCGGGATACCCCGGGTGTTCAGGATGCGCTCGACGATCTTTGATGAACTGGCAAGCGAGCCGGGATACCCGGGTATCCGGACGACGTCCGCGTCGAGCCCGCGGTCCCGGAGTCTCTGCCGGAGACGCTCCTCGTCGAAATGCTGGTTAAACCCGAGCGTGATGATGTCGGGCCGTATCTCCGCGATCGGCCTGAACATATCGTGGAGGTCGCCGAGGAGCGCATGGTCGACCGGCCGTAATGCCCGGACCATCCGGAGCCGTTGATCTTCCGGGAGGATAGGCCTCGGCTTATGCTTCACGTTCGCGTCCCGCGCCACGATCACGGAGAGTTCGTCGCCAAGTTTCCGGGACTCCTCGAGGTAGTAGAGGTGCCCGGGGTGGAGGATATCGAACGTCCCCGTCGCGACCACGCGGATCACTCGACCACCTCAAGGTTTGCGGGACTGCCGTCCGCCCGGTAGCACCGCCAGTCCCTCTCTGTATAGGGGTACCCGACGATGATGTGGTACCGACCGACCGAGGGGAAGAACCTGAGGTCGGCTGACGACGGGGAGAGGACGCCGTTCGGGTGGCTATGGGCGCTGCCGGCCTGGTGGGTATCGAGCGGGAGCATATCGATGAAGAACGAGGCGCTCTCTTCCCCGACGATGGTGCCGGGCACCAGGTCGAGGTCCCGGATAACGCCGTCCCGCTCCCGCAACACGGCAACGAACTCGTTAGGATGTTGTTCCCGCCCGAGTTCGAAGAGCATCGCAAGCAGATCCCTGCTGATCCCGCATATGACCATTCTACTGAATGGTAGGGGAGGAGGAAACATAAGCCCTCGCGTTCGGCATGCCTGCCCGGCCGCATGCACCGGTCTGCCGGGAGTCGGGAGAAAAACCACATGATGCCCGTGGGGCCACAGGCATACCGGATGAAAATATGTAGGTGACCCATTTTCATACGAAAATGGGGTCGTTTAAGGGATGACCCTTCCTTCCGGCAGGGCCTCGGAGGTTATGTTCCCGGTCACATTCTCAACCGGGGTTATGTTCTCAACCGGGGTCACGTTCCCGTCGGCGGTGACGTTCACCGTCTCGAATACGAGCGGTATGAGCGGCGTGTGGTCGTTATTGACCAGCTGGACCGAGAGGTTGTGCTCGCCCGCCGTCACGTTCTCCCAGGTGTAGGAGGTGTTTGCAGAGACAATGTAGCCGCCGGTCTCCGGGATGGCGGGCGCACTCGCGTTCGTCGGCACCGGGGCATCCAGGTAGTAGTGCAGGTGGCCTTCGCCCGGGGCGTTCGGCTGTCCGGCAGGCTCGATCCGTGTGAAATTCGTGACATTCACGCTCACCGTGACGTTCCCGGCAGTGACATTGGCGCCTTCCTCCGGCGACGTGATAGTGACGTTCGCCTCAGCAGTCGAAGTCACGTTCTCCGGCAGCACAAGACCCGGCGGCACGAGAACCGTGTCGATGATGTGGACGATGCCGTTGTCGGCCGTGATGTCGGATGCGACGATGGTAGCGTTCTCTACCGTGAGGTTGCCGTCCGCCATCCCGACAGTAAGGTTGTCCCCCGTAAGTGTCTCAAGAACCGTCTTGTTATCGGTGGCGTTCGCCTCCGCCATCAGGTCTTCTGCGGTGTAGTTCCCTCTCACCAGGTGATGCATGAGCAGGGCATCAAGCGTCTCCGTGTCGTTCGAGAGTCCGGCAAGGGTCTCGTTGCCGAGAGCCTCAAAGGCGGCATTGTCCGGAGCAAAGACTGTATACGGCCCCCCGTAGTAAGCACGGTTTCGGTAAGGCCTGCCTCCCCGACGGCATCCGCAAAGGCAGTCAGGTTTTCATCCGCCGCGACCAGGTCGATCAGCGTCATGTTCGCCGGCTCCTCCCCGGGGGTCACGTTCCCGTCCCCGTCGACCATCATCCCCTCCGGGACGACGATGACGACGCCCTGCATGGGCGTCCGCTGCGTCGAGGCGTTGAGCGTACAGCCGTACGGGTAGGTGCCCGTATCGGCGAACGTGTAGTTGAACGTCCCGTTCTGCTCTATCGGCCCGGAGTCGAAGAGCCCTCCCGTGCTGGTGACAGTGTGACTCACCTCATCATAATTCGTCCAGGTTACCGTTGTATTGCCCTCGACCGTGAGCGAGGCGGGGTGGTACTCCCCGCCGCGTATATCAACGTCGGCAGTTACCGCGAGAGCCGGCAGGGCAACGAGACCTATGGCCAGGGCTGCTACGAGCCCGAGTATGGTTGGATTCCTTCTCATGCAGTTTCACCACGCATATCTACCCTGGCAGGGAGAGCGACCGGCATCCTGAATGCAGACCCTGAGCACACTTCTGATCCCCGAAGGTCCACGGTAGCGGGAATACCCGTCCGAACAGTTCGGCACCGCTCGCCGCTGCCACGGAGGGGGAAATAACCGCACAACTATATAACCATTATTATATTTCAAAAAGGTTGAATATCCGAACCGGGTTCTGCGCCCTCCATCGAGAGAATCTACGGGAGCGGACTGTTCAGAACGGCCCGTCCTGCTCGAAACTCCTCCTGTACCGGATGGCAAGTTCCGCCTTGAAGAGTTCCTTTCCGAGGTAGGCGGCATGGTCGAACCGCGAGAGGCTCCCTTCTTCAAGAAGCGTGTAAAAAACATCCTCCCAGCACCTCCCCCGCACGGCACGGCCGCGGTGGACCGCGACGATGCAGTCCCCCTCGATGCCGATGCGGATGCACCCGAGCGGGTCGTAGGTGATCTCGTCCGGGGGGGAATACGCGTCCATGACACTCCCGTATTCCAGCGGGGGTTCGCGCCGCCGCCGTTTCTCTTTCAGGATCAGGAGGTCGAGCCCCAGATCTTTGGGATAGGGGCGGTCGGTCATCAGCGCCATCATCTCGGTTGCCTGCCGCATCTCCGCCACCGATCCCCGGGTCTTGTCGCTGTGTTCGCTCGTGAAGACGACGGCGGCCCCGACCTCGTGCGCCATCCCCGCGAGCAGCGCGTTCGCCCCCGGTGAGTCGGCATCCAGCAGTTCCACGACGTTGCCCGCCCCGAAGAAGAGCGGGCGGGGGACCTCCCCAAACCCGGCAAGCGATCCCGTCAGCCCGGACCCCACCGGCTGAAGGAGGGGATCGGCGATCAGGCAGGAGATCCCGGCTTCTTGTGCGGCGGCAAGGTTCTCGGTGAGCGTCCGGTCACGGGGCACCACGACCGCGGCCGCCCCGGCTTCCGCGACCGCCTCCCCGACGACCGGGATGTTTCCCTCATGCAGGGAGAGCACCAGGTCGACACGGAAGAGCGCCGCCGCGATGAGGGACGGGTCCTGGGTATCGACCGCCAGAGGGCCGCCAACCTCCGCGACGGCCGCAAAACACCGTTCGACGTCGCCGGGGGTCGCGTCGAACCCGAATCCCAGGTCCACGATGTCCGCCCCGTCGGCAAAGAATCGCCGGACGTCGGTGAGGAGATCGTCGCGCTTATGCGCATCCATGATCTCCGCGAGCACCTTCATCCTCGAACCCCCGCCGATCTTCGTGCCGCGGATGATGAAGTCCGCCTCCGCCTCCGCTTCCCGGAGCGCCACCTGCCGGCAGGCCTCCTCTCGACGCACCTGTGCGAGAAATTCATCGGCGGGAACAGTTGTCGAAAGCCGGACGCGATCGAGCACCGAAAGGACCAGCGGGAGATCGGCCGCATGCCGCGGGCCCCGGTAGACCGGGATGCCGGTCTTGCGTTCGACGCCGGCAAAGGATGCGGTGCACATCCCGGAGACGATCGCCATATCGTAGCTGCCGCCGGCAAGCAGCCTCTGGAGGTCACCGGGGGCAAGAAACGACGCGATATCGCCGGTGACCGCCACGTCTATCTCATAGCGGTCGCTGAACCGCTCAGCCGCCGCCTTCACGATTCCGACCGTCGCCGATCCGGTCGGCAGGAGAATGCGCATACACTTCACTTATTATTCAGAGGAGGACAAATAATCTGATCTCATGCTGCGGTGCGATCTGCATGTCCACACCAGGTACTCCAGGGACGGAGAGAGTAGTGTGGAGGATATCCTCCGGCGGGCGGAGGCGGTCGGCCTCGACGCCGTCGCGATCACCGATCACGATACGGTGGAAGGTGCCCTCTACGCCCTGGAGTGCGACACCTCCGTGACCGTGATCCCGGGCACCGAGGTATCGACAAGACAGGGCCACCTGCTTGCTCTCGGGGTCACGGAGCCCCTGCCGGCAGGGCTTGACTTCTTCGAGACCGTCGCCCTGGCCCATGCCCGGGATGCTCTGCTGATCCTGCCGCACCCCTACCACCGCTGGCGCCACGGCGTCGGAAGGAGACTCGCGGCCGGTATCGGAGCGGTGGATGCGGTGGAAGTCTTCAACAGCCGTTACATCACCGGGTCGGCGAACCGGAAGGCCGCAGTCATTGCACGGAAGTTCGGGAAACCCGGCGTTGCCGGGAGCGACGCCCACAACGCCCGCTACGTCGGGTTCGGGGTCACCTATGTCACGGCCGAGCCGGATGTGGCTTCCATCCTCTCCGCGATCCGGGAAGGGCGGACGATGGCGGGGGGGAGGATGACCCCGCTCCACACCTACACCCGCCAGTCCATCAAGGGCGCTCTCCGCAGAATACGGCGGACGGTATACCGATGAATCTGGCGTTCCGCTATTCATACTTTGGAGACCGTTTCTTCGGCTCGCAGATGCAGCCGCTCCTCCGCACCGTAGAGGGCGAACTCGTCGCGGCCTGCAGGCGCCTCTGCCTTTTCGACGACTGGCGGGAGGCAAACTTCGTCACCGCCGGCCGCACCGATCGCGGGGTGCATGCCCGGGGCCAGGTCTGCTCGTTTCTGACCGATAAGCAGGATCGGGCGGTCGAAGCACTGAACCAGGTGCTTCCGGCCGACATATGGTGTACGGCGTGGGCCAGTGTTCCGGACGGGTTCCACCCCCGGTACAACGCCGTATCGAGGACCTACCGCTACTACTTCCTGGCCCCGGGGAACACTGTCGCCATGCATGAAGCAGCACAGGAGTTTCTCGGGCGGCACGACTTCTCTACGTTCGCCCGTGTCGGCGACCGGAATCCTGAACGGAAGATCCTTGCGGCACGGGTCTTTGAGGACGGGCCGTTTGCCATCTTCGAGGTGACGGGAGAGAGCTTCCTCTGGAATATGGTCCGGTGCATGGCGACAGCACTTGAACGGGTGGGAAGGGGCGAGGCCGATGCCGGGGAGATCGCACGGCTCCTTGCCGGACCGCCGGAGCAGAGGGTCCCTGCGGCTCCTCCCGAGGGGCTGGTCCTCTGGGATATCGGCTATGAGATCTCCTTTACGCCGCTCCCGATCGGCGAGAAGAGTCGCCGGTACCTTGCCGACCGCCATCGCCACCACGCTCTCATGGCGGAGATCTCTGCACGCCTTGCACCGGAGGGCCGGTGCCCCGACACATCCCCAATATAATACCTCGCAATACGGCAAAAGGGTGCAGAGAGGATCGGGAAACAGACCCCTCTCATTACCGCTGCTTTAAAAGGATCAGACCGCAGGCAACGGATCTTCCAAATGCGGTGCGGCAGGGGAAATCGGACTCTCCACCCCTCATCCGGGGCTGCTGCACTTAATCTTTCCGGATAGCGATACCCGACAAACCAGAACCCTGCCGAAATCCCGGCATGGAGGTACTTCATCCGTCCCTGCGACAGGTACGTAGACTTCCGTCCAGGAGCCGGAACGCTTAAGTATCCCGGGACAGTTTTAGGCACACCTGAGTAAAACAGATTAGATCTATTTTCAATATAGTTAAACGTTTTAGTTTAATAATAACCTATTAATATATGACAGCACAGTCCCGTTTCAGTACGTCAAGAGGGGAAAGTGGATGTACGACAAGGATCCGGTTCGGGCGAGGCCATCAGCTCATCTAGAGGGGTGGTTCGCCGAAGAAACAACTGTGCCATTACCGCAGTATACAGATGCAGAGAGAGACCGATGGATAGAACGACATATACCCCGGAGTATCGGCGAGGAGAGCCCAATAAACATCCCTGCCCTCCACGTTGAGGTCCAGGAGCAGGCCAACCCTTTGCGGGCGCCGACGGCCCCCGGACACCGGCGGGTGGTGGGCGAGACCGCTGATGCTGCCGCCGTCCCGCCCCGCCGGTCGAGCAGGACGAGAACACTTGTGGCGATCCCCTGTTTCAACGAGGAGGTCGCTATCGGTTCGGTCGTCCTCCGGGCCCGGCAGTGTGCCGACGAGGTCCTGGTGATAGATGACGGGTGCACGGACAGCACCGTGAAGGTTGCCCGGGATGCCGGAGCGACCGTCATCTCGCACGGGGCCCGGAAGGGGAAGGGACAGGGGATCAAGAGCGCCCTCCGGTATGCTGTCGACCACAACTACGACTGTCTGGTCTTCATGGACGGAGACGGTCAGCACAATCCCGAGGAGATACCCCTTCTGGTCGAGCCAATCCTCGCCGATACCGCCGACCTCGTCGTCGGCTTTCGGACCTTCGACCAGATGCCCTTTTACCGGAGGTTCGGCCGGGCGGTCCTTGACGTCGCCACCAACACCGGCAGTTCGATAACCGATTCACAGTGCGGCTTTAGAGCGTTGAACAGGAAGTCCATGGAGTCGATGCTCGGTACGCTCCGAAAGGATGATTTTTCAACCGAATCGGAGATGCTCCGGATAGCACAGGAGAAGCATCTGCGTGTCGGGGAGACACCGATCAACTGTAAATACGGTGATTTTGCCACATCCACAAAAAACCCCTTATCTCACGGAATGGAGGTGCTCGGATCGATATTCTGGCTCGTGGTGGAGAGGAGGCCCCTCCTGCACATCGGCCTGCCCGGACTTGCCGCGATGCTTGTGGGCGTCTTTCTCCTGCTCCAGTTTCTCCGGGGATTTAGTGAGACCGGTCTCGTCCCGATCGAGCAGGGCATGCTTGCATCGCTCTTCCTGATCCCGGGGACCATCGCACTCGTGCTGGGCCTGATGCTTGCCCTTGTTGCAAGAATGCGGGAGTGAGCAGGAGTGAAAGGTACGATGCAGAGGAGAGGTGTAGAATGATCGGAGTGATACTCGGCACGCGGCCGGAGATCATCAAGATGTCTCCCGTCATCAGGGAATGCAAGCGCAGGGGTCTTGACTATTTTATCCTTCATACAGGGCAGCACTACTCCTACGAGATGGACCGGCTCTTCTTTGAGGAACTTGAGCTCCCGGAGCCGAACTACAGCCTCGATGTAGGTTCCGGGACGCATGCCGGTCAGACAGCGAAGATCATGACCGGCGTCGAGGATGTCCTCCAGAAGGAGTCGCCCGACATCGTCCTCGTACAGGGGGACACGAACACCGTCATGGCCGGGGCTCTCGCGGCATCGAAACTGCATGTGCGGGTGGGGCACATCGAGGCGGGCCTCCGGAGTTTCAACCGCTGGATGCCGGAAGAGATCAACCGGGTGCTCACCGACCATATCTCGGATTACCTCTTCGCTCCGACGGAGAGCGCCCGGAAGAACCTCCTCGCGGAGGGCATTCCCGAGCAGAAGATCTGCGTGACCGGCAACACCGTCGTCGATGCAATATACCAGAATCTCGACATATCGAGGAAGAAAGGCAACGTCCTAAAAGACCTCGACCTCGAGCCCAGTGAATACTTCCTCGTCACCGCCCACCGGCAGGAGAACGTGGACAACCGGACACGGCTCAAGGAGATCCTGAAAGGGCTTGAGAGAGTGCAGAAGGAGTTCTCCCTGCCGGTCGTCTTCCCGGTTCATCCGAGGACCGAGAAGAGGATCAAGGAACTGGGGATCGGCGTCGACGGATTAAACCTCACCAAACCCTTCGGGTTCCTGGAGTTCCTGCAGCTGGAGTCGCAGGCAAGACTCGTACTGACCGATTCCGGCGGCGTCCAGGAGGAGACCTGCGTTCTCGGTGTCCCCTGTGCTACGATGCGTTACGACACGGAACGGCCCGAGACGCTGGACGTCGGATCGAACATCCTGGTAGGTGCCGACTCCGGGAGGATCCTCGAAGGAGTCCGCTCTGCAGCCACGTGGAGACGCGGCTGGGCGAACCCCTACGGGGATGGAATTGCTGGAAAGATGATTATCATGGTCTGTGCAGCCGCACGGTCCCAATAACTGCACGAGGAAATACACATGAAGATCTGTGTACTGGGATTAGGATACATTGGATTGCCGACCGCGCTGCTGTTTGCCGCTCACGGGGCGGATGTTGTCGGCGTCGATGTGAAGCAGAGCGTGGTGGATTGTCTGAATCATGGGAACCTGCCGTTCAGGGAGCCGGGGCTCGATGACCTGTACTGTGATGCAAAAGAGCGGTTTTGCGCCAGGACCGAACCGGAGGCCGCGGACGTATTCCTGATTGCCGTGCCGACACCCCTGGATCCGGCGACAAAGGTCTCCGACCTTTCATATGTCAAGAAAGCGGCCGAGATGATCGCCTCCCATCTCGGCAGGGGGAACCTGGTTATCCTCGAATCGACCGTCCCGCCCGGGACGAGTGAACGGGTCGTCATCCCCCGGCTTGAGAAGAGCGGCGTCGTTGCCGGAGACTTCCTGTACGCCCATTGTCCCGAGAGGGCAATCCCGGGGCGGACCCTGCAGGAGATGGCGGGCAACAGCCGCATCGTCGGCGGGTACGACCGGGACTCCACCGACCGGGCGACCTCGATCTACCAGACCTTTGTCCGGGGGCAGATATACCAGACCGATACGCGGACGGCGGAGTTCGTCAAGCTGATGGAGAACACCTGCCGCGACGTGAACATCGCTCTCGCAAACGAGTTCGCCCAGCTCGCGGAGGAGTGCGGGATCAACGTCTGGGAAGCCATCACCCTCGCAAACAAGCACCCCCGGGTCACCATCCTCAACCCCGGTCCGGGCGTTGGGGGACACTGCATCGCCATCGACCCCTGGTTCCTGACCGAGAACTCAACACGGTGCAGGATGGTCTCTACGGCGCGGGAAGTCAACGATTCCATGCCGAACTACGTGCTGCACGTTGTCCGCGGCCTGCTTGCCGGCGTCAGAAATCCGACGATCAGCATCTTCGGTGTCGCCTACAAGGGCAATATCGGCGACACCCGGGAGAGCCCGGCGTTCAAATTCATCCAGCTCGCTGAGAACGAAGGGTATGCCATCAGGTGCCACGACCCGTATGCGGGGGAGTTCCCGCACCCCCTCATGGACGCTACGGATGCGACGGCCGGGAGCGACTGTCTCGTCATTCTCACGGATCACGACTGCTTCCGTACGATCGAACCGGCAGGGCTTCGGATGAGAACGAAGTTCGTCATAGACACCCGGAACATCCTCGACCATGAGAAGTGGACCGACCAGGGTTTTGCCGTCCGCGTGCTGGGTGACGGTGCATCGGTGCAGCAGACACCACTGGACGGGATCGCACCCCCGGCAAACCTGTATCCCACAGATGCTGCGCGGTCGATCGCATCCCCATCTCCGCCGTCCATCTCCCTGCTCTCTCCCAACGGGCGGGAGGGCTTCCTCTAACCCCCGCACACGGTTTTTACAGGGGAGGAAGCAACAACCGGTCTCCGGCGAACAGATCCAGATACTACGAGGAGTTCCATGAAAAAGGTATGCATCGTATCACAACATTTTCCACCAGAAAAATCGGGAAACGCATCACGCATCTATGACACCGCCGTGCATCTTGCGAGACTGGGTATCGACGTGACCGTGCTTGCGCCGCACCCCACGTTTCCCACCGGCTCGTTTTCCCGGACCTGGAAGCGATCGAATGTGCAGGAGGTCGACGGGATCCGGGTAGTACAACTCTGGACCTGGCAGCCGGGCTCTGGAAATCCGGGATTTGCAAGCAGGATGGCCTACTACCTCCTCTTCCCGCTCCACGCCGCACTCTGGCTCCTTGTCAACCGGAGTCGGTTCGATGCGATCGTCACGTCGGCACCGCCCCTCTTCACCGGGATCCCGGGATACATCCTGAAACGGACCTCGCGGGTGAAGTGGATCCTCGATATCCGCGACCTCTGGATCGACGCATCGATAAGCCTTGGTTTCCTCCGGGAGGGGAGCGTCTACGAGAGGATGAGCAGGAGGTTCGAGCAGATGTGCCTCGCCCGGGCCGATCTCGTCGGCGTCACGACAGAGGAACTCGGGCGGAGGATCTCGTCGCGCTACCGGGTCACGGCCCCGATGGAGTTGATGCCGAACGGTGTCAACACCGACTTCTTCCGCCCCAACAACGGCGGAAAGAAGCGGCGGATCATCTATGCCGGCAACGTCGGGCATGCCCAGGATCTCGATAAGGTGGCTCTTGCCGTCAAGTCGATGAACGGCACCTACAACCTGAAGTTCCTCATCGTCGGCGACGGCGACACGAGGGAGAACCTTGAGAGGCTGGTGAAAGCCGAGAGCCTCACCGGCTCGGTCGTCTTTACAGGCACCCTTCCGCGTGAGGAGATCCCGCAGTTGCTCTCCGAGTCGCTCGTGGGAGTGGCGCCCTTAAAGAGGCTCGAAAACCTCGAGTACGCCGTCCCCACCAAGGCCTACGAGTACATGGCATGCGGGATACCCTTTGTCGGCTGCGGATGCGGCGAGATCGCCCATCTGGCGAGAGAGTCGGGTGCCGGGGTCATCGCCGACAACACGCCGGAGGCGATCGCCGCGACGCTCTCGGCGCTCCTGGACGACCCGGAGAAGATGGAGGAGATGGGCCGCCGGGGCCGGGAGTACGTTGCAGAGCACTACGACCGGCGATCGGTCGCCCTGAAACTGAAGCAGTATATCGAGAGGATGACATGGACGGGCGCCTGAAATCGCTTCTTTCCCGGATTTCCGGGGAGGTCAGGGAGCTCGCCGTCAACGACGGCGAGACCGCGTACATCCGCGACCCGGTCTTTGGCATCATCCGGAACCGCGTGCACGCCGAGGTCTGCAAAGCGATGCTCCGCTCAGGCGGGGACCCGCTCGTGGGCCCGATCCTGAACTATGTCGCGGCATGCCAGAACCCGGACGGGTCCTACAACGAGATTCACGTCAACTACAACGAGCCATCGGCCCTGATCACCGCGTTTATCGGCGACGCGCTCCTGGAGGCGGCGGACCGGTACCCGCACGAAGAGGTACTCCGGAAGGCCCGGGATTTCGTTGTCGCCGGCGAAAGAAGGCCGGGGTGCTTCCTGAAGTCCTCGGGGTATACCGCCGACCACCTGAATGTCGATGCCTCCTGCGGGGCGTTCCTTGCCCGGTATGCGGAACGCTACGACGATGAGGACGCCCGTGCGGCGGCGCTGCGGGCGGCGGAGAACATCGTCCGCCACCAGTGTAAATGCGGCTTCTACCCCTACGCCGTCGATAAGGGGACCTACCCGTACGTCTTCAAACTCCCCTGCGTGCATTACCAGGGGGTGACGATGTACTACCTGGCAAAGATAAACGACGTACTCTGCGACGACCGGATTGACGAAAGCCTCGCGAAGGGTGCCCGGTGGCTCGCGGCCGCCCAGCGTCCCGACGGGCGGTTCGACTGGTCGAGGAGCGGCCTCTCCTTCGCCTACTACCTCTCCGGGGCATACGCGTTCGCCCAGGCTTCCTTTGTCTACGCCTCCCGGAGGGAAGACCGTTACCGGGAGCACGCCGACCTCTGCCTTGATTGGCTCGATAAGAACGTGCAGGGGCTCGCCCCCCGGTGGGAGCCAGGCTCCTGGATCGATCTGATCCCGTCCGTCGCCACGGCAGCAAAGACAGCGTCGCGTGGGAAGTATCCGCTACGGCACCGGGCGTTCCGGTTCGGCTACGGCATGTACCGGCAGATCGCCCGCAGGCGTTACAGCAAGACCGCGGAGACGCGGTCGTTCGAGGCCCTCTGCCGGCTGCTCGGGATCCGGTCGTCGACCGTGGAACCGTCGAAGAACTTCCCCGATCTCTTCATGACGGCGGAGATGCTCGATTGCCTCAGCCAGTCAGCAATATGGGGGGAATACGCATGAAACAGGTATTACTCGACCTGCAGTCAGGGTCTATCCAGGTGGAGAACGTTCCCGTTCCCGCCGTAACGAGGGGTGTCGTCGTTGAGAACGCTTACTCCCTCATCAGCGCCGGCACGGAGTCGTCGCTGATCAACCTCGCACAGCAGTCGCTCGTCGGCAAGGCGAAAGCACGTCCCGACGACGTGAAGAAAGTCCTCCAGAAGATCGGTACGGACGGCCCCCTCTCGGCGTACCAGCAGGCGATGAGCCGTCTTGCAAAGCCCGAACCGCTCGGCTACAGCTGTGCGGGCACGGTGGTGACGACGGGCTCCGATGACTTCGAGGTCGGCGACCGTGTCGCCTGCGGCGGGGCCGGGCATGCAGTGCATGCCGAATATGTCGCGGTCCCCAAGAACCTCTGCGTCAGGATCCCCGACGGCGTCAGTTTCAGGGAAGCGGCGTTCACGACCGTCGGGTCGATCGCGATGCACGGTGTCCGGAACGCCCGGGTCACGGTGGGCGAGAACGTCGCGGTGATCGGCCTCGGGCTGATCGGCCTTCTTTCCGTGCAGATCCTCAAAGCCGCGGGGTGCCGGGTCATCGGGATCGACATCGACCGGGAGAAACTTGCGCTCGCCGCAGACCTCGGCGCCGACGTCGTCTCGAACTACGACGGCCTCTCCGAGAGGATGAAGGCCTTCTCGCCGTTCGGGGCGGACGCGGTCGTCATCACCGCGGCCACCCGGTCGAGCGCCCCCGTCGAGGCCGCCGGCCGCCTGGTCAGGGATAAGGGCAGGGTCGTGGTCGTCGGGAATGTAGGGATGGACCTGCCCCGGGAGATCTTCTACGAGAAAGAGGCGGAGGTCGTCGTCTCCCGGTCCTACGGCCCGGGGAGGTACGACCGGAACTACGAAGAGAGAGGGGTTGACTATCCGATCTACGTCCGGTGGACCGAGCGGAGGAACATGGAGGCGTTCCTGGAACTGGTGCGGCAGAAGCGGATCGACCTCGACCGCCTCATCACCCACACCTTCACGCTCGACGACGCGCCGGAGGCATACAACCTCATCAACACGGGAAAGGAGCGGTTTATCGGGGTTCTCCTGCAGTACAGCCCGAACGGTTCAGGTGCTGCCGGCACCGTCATCCACCTCCCGGAGCCGGAGAAGCGAAGGCGGGAGGTTCCGACCGCAGCCCGGACGCTCGGGTGTATCGGTGCCGGGGTCCACGCCCAGAGCGCCCTCTACCCCCACCTGCCCGGACTCCCCGTGAACCTCGCGGGGCTTGCGACCGCGACGGGCCTCTCGGCGCAGACGGTGGCGAAGAAGTACGGATTCTCCTACTGCACCACCGACTACCGAAAGATCCTCGAAGACACCGGGATCGACGCGGTGATGATCGCGACCCGAAACGACCTGCATGCCCCCATGGCAATCGACGCACTGCGCGCTGGAAAAGACGTCTTCGTCGAGAAACCGCTCGCCACCGACATCGACGGGCTCAAAAAAATCGTTACAGCCTGGAACGAGTCCGGGAAACAGCTGGTGGTCGGATTCAACCGTCGCCACTCCCCGCTTGCACGGAGGATGAAGGAGTTTTTCGGGAACCGCGCTACGCCGATGATCCTGCACTACCGTGTCAACGCCGGACAGATCCCTCCCGAACACTGGGTGCACGACGATGAGCAGGGCGGCGGCATGCTGATCTCGGAGTGCTGCCACTTCATCGACTTCATGCAGTATATCACCGGGGCACGGCCGGTCCAGGTCTACGCCCGGGCCATCGAGCCGACAGGGACCCTCCGGAAGTACGACAATTTCCAGGCGACCCTGACGTTTGACGACGGGTCGCTCGGCACCGTCACCTACACGACGCTTGGCGACCGATCCTACGCCAAGGAGATGGTCGAGGTCTTCTGCGACAACGCCGTCGGGAGGATCACCGACTTCCGCGACCTCGAGCTCCGGCGGGATGGAAAAGCGTTGCGGGAGAGGCGGTGGCTCACCCAGGAGAAAGGGTTTGCCGAGGAGCTCCTGGCGTTCGTGAAGGGCGAGAAGCCGGACTTTGTCGGCAACGTCGCGACAACCCTTGCGACGTTTGCGGCATGGGCGTCGATCGAGACCGGGGCACCCCGGGAGATCGATCTGGGGCAGGTCGGGCTCTAGGCCACCCTTCTCCAGCAGCCATGCGGGACCGGGGGGTTCGGCCTGCCCTCCCCGGTTGCGGTCAGGACGGAGGGCTTGAGGGCCCTTGTCACGAGGAGCATCCCGGGTAAGATCTTTTCTGACGAAGTCGTCCCAAAACTGTCCGGTGATTGAAGGTCAACGTGATCTAAAGCACTCTTATTGGCTTTGTTGAAACCCACCTGTTTGTTCCAGATGGCCGCAATCCAGGGCACGGCTTTCCACCGGGTATCGCCATGACTGCCCCCGCCCCTGGGGGCGGGGGAGGAGGCCGGAGGCCGGGCAGGGTGGGGTCGATGAGGTGTGCGGATCTTCGCGAGCTGGAGACAGGGGAGGGGGAGACCCCCTCCCCGTCAGCCCCACCCCCAATGGCGATAGCCACCACGGTCCACTGCATGAGGACATGCCCAGGAAAAAAGGTCGTCCCATAGACAAGCCGGGTCCGGCACCAGCCTCATCAGGGTAAAGGATGAAGACCAGAATAGGGTTTCAACAGAGCCCCCTTGTTCACATTTGCCGGGAATCGAGCAGCAGATAGTGCCAGATCGCTGGCACGGCTTTCCATCGGAAATCGCCACGCGGGGGAGGGAACGGGGAGGTGCGACCGGAGGGAGCTTGAGAGGATCGAAGGCCTTTGAGTGGGTATCCCCCTCCCGGCTGAGGCGTTTCGGGATGACCTCGACGATAATGATTCGCATCGGGTGGTGCTTGAATTCCGCTCGAACCTCATAGGCCCGGGGTCTTCGCCCGCTAACGCTCCCGTCCGTCACGCTGAAATGCAAAAAAGCACTCGCGGGGCCAGGACAGCGTGACCACCCGACCCCCGACAGATTCACAATGGAGGTATGGCCCTCTACACCGGCGAGGGCCGTGCTCGCCCCGGGTTCTCATGAACCCTCGTGACCCGAAGGCTCCGCCCTCTCACACTCCTGCCCTGTGGACAGTCGTGTTCCTTACATACGCGAGCTGGTCGCGGATCCTCTCCGGGATCGTGCGGGGATCTTCCGCCATAACGGCCTCCCGCCATCCCTCGTCACGGCACGAGCAGTCCAGCCCGTCGAACTCCGTGATATCGAAGTGGCAGTTGTAGCGCTCGATTGCCTTTGTGATCTCGGCATCGCACTCTCCGCAGTTCCGGGCCCAGTCGAGGGACTCGACCGAGTAGGTCCAGGGACTGACGTAGACGTGGGCACGATCTCCAAACCGCTCGTGGCACTGCTGCAGAAGGTCGACGAGACTCCAGAGCCACGGCGGGCGGTAGAGGTTATTCTTCCAGAGTTCATGCACGACGGTATTCTTCTCGACTGTCGTTACCTCAAGGTCTACATAGTCGATCCCGCGGGATACGCAGTACGCCACGGTCTGCAGGACGTCGTTTATCGCCTCCGCCTCGGTGAGGAACGGCGGTTTTACGAGCAGGAGCGGTTTTGTCAGCACGCCCATACCCTGCATCCGCGAATGGAAGAGATCGAAGTTATTGGCCGAGAACCCCTTGTTGATGCAGAGGTTCATCACCTGGGGGTTTGCGGATTCAAACCCGAACGCCACCTCGAGGTGCCGCCCGTTCAGCGCCTTCTTCATCTTCTGCACGTGCTCATCCGGCGAGTAATCGATCCTCGACTCGACGACAACCTTCTTGATGTTCTTGTAGCCGTCGATATACGAGCAGATCTTCTCAATGGCAGCGACCGGCATCTCACGCTCGTTAAAGATATTTCCATCGTTGTATACCGAGACGATCGGGTAATCCCCCAGATCGACGGCGTCCATCACGTACTCGAACTGCGCTACGTACTCTTTCGCCGAAATCTCCCTGCCCCGTGAGGTTGCACCGTAAAACCCGCACATGGTGCATCCCCCGGTCTTCTCGACCCACTCGCAGCCCGTGGAGCGGAGGAAGATGATCAGCCGCTTGATGGGCAGACCATCAAGGTGCCCCGTCCGTTCCTCCCAGCCGATGGGAACAGTGAAATCGAGGTTTTGCGGGGCGTCTCCATTCTGCCTGCGCAACCCGCCGGCCAGAGCCCGTATCTCGTCCAGAACATCATTCTCGGTCGGGAGACCCTTGAAGATCTCCGCATTGCTACTGCTATCAGGTACGGCCTTCTCTAGAATAATTATCCCCCCTGCCCCGGGCATGCACCCCAATATCGAAGATACACGGCTCCGGTGACTGTCGCCTTATCTTAGCGAGACATACCCCTGATAGGCTTCCGCATATTTATAGTTTATCCAAATCATCACATCACCGGGCCATGATTGTCAAACGGTATTATCTGACAGGAAGGGAAGGGAATCGGACCGCGCGTCAAAAAGAGCCGGATCTGCACCCCACTATACCCTTTCAGGAGAGCCATTCGTCCGGTTATAGACTCCTGATACCGAATGGAGCAGATGACAGCATGCCAATTTTTATATACGTTGTTTGGGGCTATACTATCTCGATACACCGGGGGATCATCGCCCGTGGGGGTAGTGCCCCCGCAGGCTTATCGGGAGAGACAATCCGGTGGCGACGGCGAGGCAACGAGGCGGTATAACGGTGCCGTCCCGGTATGATAGAAGAGTCTGAAAAGGAGGGAGAAGATCGTGATACGCCTGGGAGAGAGGATCTGTGGTCGGGAGTCGTTCACAACAAAAGCCCTTGGCATCCTTCCTGCGTATAATGTCTACCGAAAGACCTACGCTCTTCTCCAGCAGTCCCGGCAGTGGAGCGAGGAAGAACTCGCAGCCTACCAGACGGAGACGCTCTCGCGCCTGCTCGACCATGCCTACGAGAACGTCCCCTACTACCGCCGGGTCTTTGAGGAGCGCCGTCTCGTGCCCGGGGACATCCAGACTCCCGCCGACCTCGCCCTCCTCCCCTTCCTGACCCGCGAGGACCTGCAGAACAACCTCCCCGACTTAAAAGCCCGGAACTACCCGGAGACAGCCTTCGAGTACGTCACCACCGGCGGGTCCACCGGCATTCCCGTCGGCTTCTACTACGAGAAGGGGGTCTCCCGGGCCCGGGAGTGGGCGTTCATGAAGACCCAGTGGGACCGCGTCGGTTACCGGTTCACCGACCGGTGCGTCGTCCTCCGGGGCTACATCGTCGGGTCCGCCCGGGACGGCATCTTCTGGAAGAAGACCCTCTTCGGGCGGTGGCTGCTGATGTCCTCCCATCACATGACCGAAGAGACCCTCCCGGCCTACATCGACCAGATCCGAAAATTCCGGCCCCGCTTCATCCAGGGGTACCCCTCCACGACCGTGATCCTGGCCAGGTATATGGTGGACCACGGCATCGGGCCGTTCCCGACCGTCAAAGCGGTCCTCTGCGGCTCCGAGAACCTCTACCCCTGGCAGCGGAGCCTGCTTACCGAGACCTTCGGGTGCCGGGTCTTCTCCTGGTACGGGAACTCCGAACAGACGGTGCTCGCCGGCGAGTGCGAGAAGAGCACCCGGTATCATATCTTCCCTGAATACGGGATCGTCGAACTGATCGGGAGAGACGGCCTGCCCGTGGAGGGGCCGGGCGCGATGGGGGAGGTGGTTGCGACAAACCTCACCAACTTCGTCTGCCCCCTCATCCGCTACCGGACCATGGACCTCGCCACAGCAGCCGGGGGGGCCTGCACCTGCGGGCGGAGTTACCCGCTGCTCGAGCGCGTGGAAGGCCGGGTTCAGGACTTCATCGTGACGGGCAAGGGGGAGTTCCTCTCCGGGATCGCCATGAACATCGATACCGACGCGTTCGATAACGTTAAACAGTTTCAGTTCTACCAGGAGAAGATCGGGGAAGTCGTCCTGAACATCGTGAAAAAACCGGCATTCAGCAAACAGGACGCGGAATATCTCTATTGGGAAGTGAGCCGGAGCTGCGGTGACGATGTCGTCATCACGATCAGGTATGTCGATGACATACCGCTCACCCCACGCGGCAAGCACCGCTACTTCGTTCAGGACCTACCAATATGCTTCAGCGAACGGAAGGGGGTGAAGGTTGAGCATGTATCATCCGATATATTCACCTGACCAGGGAGATGTGCATGTGAAGGCAGGTTTTTTGAGCGGGGCATCTCGTGCGAATCCACTCACCATAAAAGCGCTCAGTCTGGTGCCGTCTTACCATACCTACCGGAAAATGTATGCGCTTCTCCGGCAGTCCCAGTGGTGGAGCCGGGAAGAACTCGAGGCCTACCAGGGACAGGCGCTCTCGCGCCTGCTCGACCACGCCTACGAAAACGTCCCCTACTACCGCCGGATTTTCGAAGAGCGCCACCTCGTTCCCGGGGATATAGCGACCCCCGCCGACCTCGCCCTCCTCCCCTTCCTGACCAAAGAGATCGTCCAGGCTAACCTCGCCGACTTAAAAGCCAGAAACTACCCGGAGACGGCCTTCGAGTACGTGCGCACATCCGGGTCCACCGGCACCCCCATGGGGTTCTACTACGAGAAGGGGGCCTCCCGGGCCCGGGAGTGGGCGTTCATGAAGACCCAGTGGGACCGTGTCGGTTACCGGTTCACCGACCGGTGCGTCGTCCTCAGGGGGCATGTCGTGGACGCGGCATCAAGCGGCATCTACTGGAAGCGGGCGCTCTTCGGGCGGTGGCTGATCATGTCCTCTCACCAGATGACCGAAGAAGCGCTACCGGCCTATATCGGCTGGATCCGGAAGTTCCGGCCCCGGTTCATCCATGTCTACCCCTCTACAGCCGTGATCCTGGCCCGGTATATGAGGGAGCATGGCATCGAGCCCTTCCCGACCATCAAAGCGGTTCTCTGCGGGTCCGAGAACCTCTACCCCTGGCAGCGGAGCCTGCTCACCGAGACCTTCGGGTGCCGGGTCTTCTCCTGGTACGGGAACTCCGAACAGACAGTGCTCGCCGGCGAGTGCGAGGAGAGCACTCATTACCATATCTTCCCCGAATACAGCGTCGTCGAATTGATCGGGAGAGACGGCCTGCCTGTGGAGGGGCCGGGCGCGATGGGGGAGGTGGTCGCGACAAACCTCACCAACTTTGTCTGCCCCCTCATCCGCTACCGGACCATGGACGTTGCGGTTGCCTCAAAAAAGCAGTGCTCGTGCGGGAGACAGTATCCCCTGCTCGAGAAGGTGGAGGGGAGACTGCAGGAGTTCATCGTAACCCGGAGCGGGAACCTGATCTCCGTCACCCCCATCAACTATGAATCGGGAGCCTTCGAGAACATCAGACAGTTTCAGATGTACCAGGAGGAGATGGGCGAACTGATCATGAAAGTCGTCAGAACGCCGGCCTACACCGAGGAGGACACCCGGCAGCTGACGAGGGAACTCCAGTGGCAACTCGGCGATGAGGTGAATGTCCATGTCCGCTTCGTCAATGAGATCCCCCGCACCGAGGGGGGCAAGTTCCGGTACCTTATCCAGAAACTCCCGATCTCGATCGGGGACCTCTGACGGATCAGTCGATGTAGGAGACAACCCTGCGTTTCAGCCAGGGATTATTGACGACGGAACTGTAGGCCCATTCCGCCAGGGCTCCGACCATATCCTTCCGGCAGACCTCCATATACATGCCCAGGTCCGAACAGAACCTGGATTTGAAGAAATTCAGGTCCGGCGTGTTTGCTCCGATATTCTCCAGAAGTGGGTATCCTTCACTTTTTGCACGCTGGATCAGGAGCCACTGAAGGCACTCGTTTCCGGCATGAGCGCTCTCGATCCGCGGCGTACCCATCCAGAGCAGGAAGCGTTTGTACTCCTGGGTGGCGACAGCCCCCGTGAGCGCACCTTCCCGGTCGTAGAGGTAGTAGGCCGCGAGACGGTCGGGGTACGCCTGGAAGAGGTCCTCAAAGTAGCGCCTGCTGACCATCGGGATGTTCATATCCGGCTGGCTGAAACGCTCGGCAAGCGACGCATACAGCACCGAAATATCGGTGCTCCGCACGAGATCCATACCAGCCTTCTCGGCCTTCCGGATCTTGTTGCGGAGTTTGTAGTGGAAACCACCCCAGATCGCCTCGGCCGGCGGCGAGAGGTCGATCATGTAGGTGTAGTGGACCTTCGGGGCGTATCCTCTCCAGAGGAACTGTCTGACATCGGCGAGGCCGGGGACCAGTACCAGAGAGAGGTAGTGCGGCGAGATTGCGTCGATCTCTGCAGAGAGATCCTTCACAATGAGGTCCATGACTGCCTCTTTCTTGCCCAGTTTCAGTGCATCAAACTCTTTTGCCGGGATGAGGCCCTGGTACGGGATGACCGCCTGCATGGGAGGCGGCGAGAAGAGCATCTTTACCCCGTGTGTGTTCCTGAAGTAGAGCGGAGCGAGGCAGACAAGTTCCTCCCCCTTGTAGACCCCGTAAGGGAGGAGCCGATACCCCGTATGCTGCGCGGTGATCGTTATGTAGTCCCACTTGTGGAAAAGCAGCCCGTACGGGCTTGCGTCGACAAACGAATCCCACACTTCCCTATCTTTAATGAGTTCGAGCACCATAGAGCCTGACTTCCAGCCGATCGGTCATCCCAGACCGCGTCCGCTACAGGATACCTCAACAGGTGTATTTATAATCTTCCCTCACCGCCCTCCACTCGTGGGGGCCTGCACCTTTCTCGGGGAGTTCAGATGGGTCCGGGGCCCCATGGTGTCCTCCTCCTGCATGCGTCCATTTAATGGAGGAGACCGCCCCTTAACCCACGGCCTGCCGACGATCATTTAACTCTATGAATTTCCTTTCCCGCCCTTCGCATCTCTCACGGCCTGCCTTCTGTGTGGGATCATATCCCGATCTGCACCCTGGATTGCTTCACGCGAAACTACGAAATTTCAGTTCTGTTGAATAGGGCATGAATAGGGAAGCATCGACCCGGGACGAGGAATCACCCCGGGCATGCCCCTGCAAGTGGACCGTGGGGCTGACGGGGAGGGGGTCTCCCCCTCCCCTGTCTCTACTGCCTAAGGGGATACCCGTAACCCCCGCCCCAGGGCGGGGGCAGTCATGGCGATACCCGGTGGAAAGCCGTGCTCCGGAGTACCCCCGGAGTGCGACCAT